>DBQN01000051.1:25833-58625 GCA_002305255.1 Firmicutes bacterium UBA1393
TGGATCTTCAGCAGGACCCTGAGCTACATGGCCACCGGCGAAGAGCCGCCTGAACCCTCCGCGACCGAGCGTCTTCAGGTAGCCCTGAGGCACCTGGAGATGTCGGCGGCATTTAAGGGCGAGAAGGTGGCGTCCAGGGAGATGCGCAAGCACCTGGCTTGGTACATACGTGGTCTGCGCGGATCAGCACGGATGAGAGAGGTGATCAACTCCGCCTCGAGTGTTGACAGCCTGAGGCAGGCGATCACGCGTTACCTTGCTGATCTCTCGGCTCCATGCTAGAATGTGCGTGTGCACACAAATGTGAACACCCGGAAGGGGTGATGGCCATGGGGCTCATACGCATAGGCGACAAGATTGTCGATAGGGACAAGATCAACCGAGCCCTCGACAAGCTGTTCGAGCTGCGGCAGAATGGGGCGTCACAGCAGGAGGCCGCAGTGGCGCTGGGGATTGACCGGACCTTCGTGTCGCGCGTCGAGAACCTGGGCGAGATCAGGAAAGGCAAGAGAGTCGCCCTGGTCGGGTTTCCCGTGGGGAACAAGGAAGAGATTGAGGCTCTGGCCAGGAAGGCCGGGGTGGATTTCGTGTGGCTCATGAACGATACCGAGCGGTGGAAGTATGTCGAGAACAGGTCAGGCATAGAACTCCTCGACGACCTGGTGGGGGAGATAAGCTCGCTTGCGCAGTTCGATTCGGTGATATTCCTCGGCTCCGACTTGCGCGTCAGGCTCGCGGAGGCGATCATCGGCGACAAGGTCGTCAGCATGGTCATAGGCAAGTCGCCCATACGTACAGATGTCATTGTAGAACCCAGTCGCGTTGCGGCTATGATCGAAGCGGTTCGAGGAGGCGAACGCGTGAGATGAAGCACGTGGTGAGCGTCAGCATAGGCTCGTCAGATCGGGATCACTCTGCCACCGTCAACATGCTCGGTGAGGAGATCCTGATGGAGCGTATAGGTACTGACGGCAGCATAGATCGGGCAATAGCCCTCATCAAGGAGCTCGACGGAAAGGTCGACGCCTTCGGAATGGGCGGCATTGATCTATACATGGCCGGCGCAGGCAAGAGGTATGTGTTCCGCGATGCCCGTCGTATCGCCGAGGCGGCCAAGGTCACCCCCCTCGTCGACGGCACCGGGCTGAAGAGCGGCCTTGAATACAGGGTGGTCAAGTACGCGGCTGAAGTCGAAAAGCTGCCAATAGCGGGTGAGCGCGTGTTCGCCGTGTGTGCCATCGACCGGATCGGCATGGGCGAGGCCTTTGAGGAACTGGGATGTGACGTGGTGTTCGGCGACATGATGTTCGCGCTGGGAGTCCCGATACCGATCCGTTCTATCCATACGCTTCGGGTCCTCGCGGGCCTGATGATGCCGATAGTAACGCAGATGCCCTTCAGCTGGCTCTACCCCACCGGGAAGAGCCAGGTCGAGTGCGATGCGGGAAGGCCGAAGAAGTACCAGCGCTACTATGAGCAGTCGAAGGTCATCGCCGGTGACTACCACTTCATCCGCAAGCATCTGCCCGACCGGATTGACGGGAAGATCATAATCACAAATACTGTGACCTCGAAGGACGTTGAGGAGCTGGGGCGGCGCGGTGCGAGCACCCTCGTCACTACCACCCCTGAGATACAGGGGCGGTCATTTGGCACAAACGTCATCGAGGCTATGCTGGTTGCCCTGATAGCCAAGCCGCTCTCAGAGATCACCGACAAGGATTACTTCGATATGCTGGAGAAACTCGCGATCCAGCCGCGCATCGTGCGCTACGCAGCGGTGTAGAGCGGGGCAGAGAATCGGTGAGCAGGTGAGCTGAGCCGGGCGCCCCTGAGGGGGCGCGCGGCCACCCGTGTTCTTTCGCGGGCGCCGGCAGCAATGCAGGGCGCTCGCGAACCGTTTCCTCAGGCTGACGTGCCGAGGAGCAGACCGCTGCGACGCACTCTACCCGGTGAGGCTCTGCGCTTCAGGCCTGCGCATGAGGCTTGACAACCTCGGGTTGGCTTGCCATAATATTGCCGTGACTTGTGGCGGGCACGCCACCTTTTTTTAATCACATTCAAACCTAACCGTGTGTACGCAGCTAAGCTACGAGTATTCGCCGCGCGCGAACTGAATAGAATGGTTATCGCCCCGGGCAGCGCCCGGGAATGCTTTACGAGGGGGACCGTCAGCGATGCCTGAGAAGGAAGTCATCCTCACTCCAGAGGGGCTCCGCAATCTCGAAACAGAGCTTGAGTACTTGAGGACAACCAAGAGGAGGGAAGTTGCTGCCAGGATCAAGCAGGCAATCGAGTTCGGCGACATAACTGACAACTCCGAGTATGAGGACGCTAAGAATGAACAGGCGTTCGTTGAAGGCAGAGTCGCCCTTCTCGAGAAGATGCTCCGTAATGCAGTCGTCATCTCTGAGCCCACAGGCAACGGTGACTCTGTTGCAGTGGGTTCTCGTGTTGTTCTGAGGGACCTCGAGAATGGAGAAGACGAGGAATACACGATCGTCGGGTCGGCCGAGGCTAACCCGAGCAAGAAGCGTATCTCCAACGAGTCTCCCGTAGGGCGAGCAGTTCTCGGTAAGAACGCCGGAAGCATCGTAGAGGTCACGGTGCCGTTGGGCACCATCAGATATCAAGTAGTTCACATCGCGAGGTGAGTGAGTACATGGACGAGCTTGAGACGACGAACGGCGTTGACAACCCGGAAGTTGCAGAGAGCGAGCAGATAGAGCAGCGCAGAGCGAAGCTGGAGTACTGGCGGTCACAGGGCGTCGATCCGTACGGCTCAAGGTTCGTCAGATCCCACAGCGCTTCAGAGATACTTGAGGGCTTCGAGCAGCTTGAGGGCTCAGATGTCAGCATCGCCGGCAGGGTCATGGCCTTCCGCGGGCACGGAAAAGCCTCATTCCTGGATGTACATGATCTCTCGGGAAGGATGCAGGTGTACGCGAAAGCCGATCACCTGGGCGAGGACATTTACTCCCAGATCCAGCAGATAGACCTTGGCGATATCGTGGGTGTTGAGGGCACGGTGTTCCGCACCCGCCGCGGCGAGGTCAGTATCGATGTCAAGCGGCTGACGCTCCTAACGAAGGCCTTGAGACCGCTGCCGGACAAGTGGCACGGCTTGAAAGACGTTGATCTCAGATACCGTCAGCGCTACGTTGACCTCATGGTCAACGCTGATGTGAGACGGACATTCCTGACCAGGTCGAAGATTGTGTCGGCCATGCGGGAGTTCTTCACTTCCCGCGGGTTCATAGAAGTTGAGACCCCGGCAATGCATGCACTGCCGGGCGGCGCGGCCGCCCGACCGTTCATCACACACCATAACGCCCTCGATATGCAGCTTTACCTGCGAATAGCCACTGAGCTCCATCTCAAGCGCCTGATTGTCGGAGGCCTGGAGCGTGTGTACGAGATTGGGCGCGTGTTCCGCAACGAGGGCATTTCTACCAAGCATAACCCCGAGTTCACAATGGTAGAGGTCTATCAGGCGTACGCCGACTATGAGGACATGATGGAGCTGACAGAGTCACTCGTCGTGCAATGCGCCCTGGCAGCTACGGGCAGCACCGTAGTGAAGTACCAGGGTAAGGACGTTGACCTCACTCCTCCGTGGCCGAGAGTCACCATGAACCAGGTGGTCCTGGATCACACAGGCGTAGACTTCATGTCGCTGACTGACGAAGAGGCTCGGGCGGCCGCGGCGCGGCTTGGCCTTGAGGTTGCGAAAGACGCCACACGCGGGGTATGCCTGAACGAGGCATACGAGGAACTGGTTGAGGCCCATATCATCAACCCCACGTTCGTGACGGACTACCCGATCGAGATATCGCCCCTGGCAAAGAGAAGAACCGACTGCCCCCAGCTCACATACAGGTTCGAGGCCGTGTGCGTGGGGCGCGAGTTGGCAAACGCCTTCTCCGAGCTGAATGATGCCGACGATCAGCGCAAGCGGTTCGAGGCGCAGGTGGCGGAGCGCGAGAAGGGAGACGACGAGGCTCACGTTATGGATGACGACTTCGTGTGCGCACTGGAGTACGGCATGCCTCCCACCGGCGGCATGGGATTAGGCGTCGACAGACTGATCATGCTATTGACTGACTCGGCGTCCATACGTGACGTGATCCTTTTCCCTCTTATGAGGCCAAAGGATCAGCCGGAATAGGCCTATCGGGAGGTAGTATCGTGGACATAAGGGTATACAGAGACTACCACGAGATGAGCCGAGCCGCGGCTCAGATCATCGCTGATCAGATCAGATCGAAACCTGACTCGGTGTTGGGACTGGCGACCGGATCGACGCCTGAAGGCATGTATGCAGAGCTCGTGAAGATGTACCGCGAGGGCAAGGTGGATTTCTCGAAGGCGACTTCGTTCAACCTCGACGAGTACGTTGGGATGGATCCGTCCGACCCCCGGAGCTACCATAGGTTCATGAGAGTCAACCTGTTCGACCACGTCAATTTCGCTCCCGGCAAGACGCACGTTCCTTCAGGGATTGGCGACAACTTAGATGAGCAGGCGATGGAGTACGAGCGCATGATCGCGGCGGCCGGCGGTATCGACCTGCAGGTACTAGGGATCGGCATGAACGGGCACATAGGCTTCAATGAGCCCGGCTCTCCCTTTGACTCCCGCACACGTGTGGTCGACCTTTCTGAGCAGACCGTGTCGGTGAACAGGGAGAAGACAGAGGCCGAAAGCCTGCCGACGCAGGCGGTATCGATGGGAATGGGCACGATCCTTCAGTCGCGCCGCATCATGCTGTTAGCCAACGGTGCCGGCAAGGCCGAGATCGTCTCCAGGGCGTTCAAAGGACCGATCACTACGGATGTGCCGGCGTCGGTGCTGCAGAGGCACCCCGACGTTATAGTGATTCTCGACGCACCCGCGGCGAGACTACTCGATTCGAAATAGCCTCTGTGCCGCACGTTTGGCTGGCTCGTGTTGGGCTCGCGCCTAGTTGACGCGCACCCGACCGTGTGGTAGTATGAGTTTCGCAGCATTGCGTGGGCCCGTAGCTCAGCTGGGAGAGCGCTAGAATCGCACTCTAGAGGTCGCGCGTTCGATCCGCGTCGGGTCCACCAACTTCATTGCACCACATATCAACAGGTTGTTCAGAGTAGCGGGGGCAAGTGCCCTCGCTTTTGTCTATGGGCTATGGGCTCCGGTCTCGCGCGGCCACCTATGAGCTGCTGTCGCGGTGCGTCGCGACAGGCGTAGGTAGCGGCAGATGTCAGTCTCAGATGCGCCAGGAATGCATACTCTTTCGTAGCGACGGCCCGCACAGTCTAGCCTAAGTCCTAAGCCTTCGATCTACGCGACCAGGCGCTGAGCAGGCCGCATCGCAGCCGGGCGATGGGGGTGGCATGTGCCCACCGTTGAACACTCCTCGTCGTGAGCGCTCGTTGCCGTTGTCCTTATGGGTTCGATCGTGTAAAATGTAACGGGCGGATCGCCCGGTTAATGATACTAGTGAGGAGGACTCCTAAATTGGCCTATAAGATCAATTCTGACTGCATCGCGTGCGGCGCATGCAAGCCGGAGTGCCCCACTGATGCCATAAGCGAAGGCGACATCTACGTGATCGACCCCGACAAGTGCATTGAGTGCGGCGCGTGCCATGATGTGTGCCCCGTCGAGGCTCCGAATCCGGAGAAGTAGACCAGTGGCGGCGTTCACTTGGTGATGGACTCCCTGATAGGCAGCGGGGAGTCCACACTTTTGTGCGCACGGGTGCAGACGCGACGGTGCCCCAGTGGGGCGCGCCGGTGCCCTGCGCCAACGGCGCGGCGAGTTGTGGACGCCTGCCCCGTGTAGTACAATGAATCGTGAATGGACTTAGGAGGGTCGGGTATGGACAGGGTAAACATTCTTGAGAACCCCGCGTTCAAGGCCAAGGCTGAGAAGATCAACAGGCTGCGCGGGGGAGTCATCATGGATTGCACCACCCCTGACCAGGCCAAGATCGCCGAGGATGCCGGCGCCGTAGCCGTAATGGCTCTCGAGCGCGTTCCGGCTGACATCAGGGCGGCCGGAGGCGTAGCCAGGATGGCTGACCCCACTGTCATCCAGGCGATCCAGAACGCAGTGAGCATTCCGGTCATGGCCAAGGCCAGGATTGGACATTTCGTCGAAGCGCAGGTGCTTGAGGCACTTGGCGTCGACTGCATAGACGAGAGTGAGGTTCTGACCCCGGCAGACGATCGTTACCACATCGACAAGCACCAGTTCAGCACCCCATTCGTCTGCGGCTGCAGGAACCTTGGCGAGGCACTGAGGCGCATCAGTGAAGGCGCCGCGATGATGAGAACCAAGGGCGAAGCGGGAACAGGTGACATCGTCGAGGCCGTGCGTCACCTCAGGCAACTCAAAGACGATATCCGTGTGGTTCAGAACGCAGACGACGAAGAGCTCGTCTCCATCTCAAGGGAGATGGGCGCTCCGTACCACGTAATGCTGTACGTAGCCGAACATGGAAGGCTGCCGGTCTTGAACTTCTCTGCCGGTGGGGTGGCGACGCCTGCCGACGCTGCGCTAATGGTCCAGCTCGGAGCTGAAGGAGTGTTCGTCGGATCGGGCATCTTCAAGAGCTCCAACCCTGAGAAGAGGGCGAAGGCGATCGTGCGCGCGGTTGCGAACTACGCCGATGCCAGCGTAATTGCTGAGGTGTCGGTTGGTTTAGGCGAGGCCATGAGAGGGATCGATTCTGCCGGAATGCCGGAGAACCAGAAGATCCAGGGCCGAGGCTGGTAGCGCCTGCGCTGGATTGGCGTGCTGGCCGATCCGGCCAATGATGAACGAAGGTGAGGTTGAATCATGTTCGACCACCTGAAACGTGAAGATCCCGAACTCGCGAGTGCCGTGTTTGCCGAGATACGCAGGCAGAACAGCACGATTGAGCTGATTGCATCCGAGAACTTCGTCAGCCCCGCAGTGCTCGAAGTCGTCGGTAGTCCTCTAACCAACAAGTACGCTGAAGGCTATCCCGGGAGGCGCTACTACGGCGGATGCGAGTACGTCGATGTAGTTGAGTCGCTGGCTATTGACAGGGCCAAGCTGCTATTCGGTGCGGAGCATGTGAACGTCCAGCCGCACTCAGGGGCACAGGCGAACACAGCAGTCTACTTCGCCGCCCTCGAACCCGGTGACACCGTTCTCGGGCTGAACCTGTCGCACGGCGGCCATCTAACCCACGGCATGCACCTCAACATCTCCGGCAAGTACTTTAACTTCATCCCCTACGGCGTCCGGCCGGATGACCAGCTCCTCGACTACGAGGCCCTAGAGCAGCTCGCCAGGGAGCACAAGCCGAAGATGATAGTGGCGGGGGCCAGTGCCTACCCACGCACGATAGACTTTGAGCGCATGGCCGCTATTGCCCACGAGGTCGGCGCCTTGCTGATGGTCGACATGGCACACATCGCCGGCCTTGTAGCCGCCGGCCTGCACCCGAGTCCTGTGCCGCACGCCGACTTTGTCACGACGACGACGCACAAGACCCTCAGAGGCACCAGAGGCGGCATGATCATGTGCAGAGCCCAGTGGGCGAAGAAGATCGATTCCGCGGTGTTCCCGGGCACCCAGGGCGGTCCGCTGATGCACGTTATCGCCGGCAAGGCCGTGGCCTTCAACGAAGCTCTCAAGCCCGAGTTCAAAGACTACCAGCGGCGTATCCTCGCGAACGCTAAGTCGCTGGCGGCAGGGCTTTTGGAGCGCGGTTGGAAGCTGGTGTCAGGGGGAACCGATAACCACATCGTCCTCATGGATCTGAGGGGAACCGGGATTACCGGCAAGGCTGGTGAGACGGTGCTCGACAGCGTCGGGATCACAGTGAACAAGAACACCATTCCATGGGATCCTGAGAAGCCGACGGTTACAAGCGGCATAAGGATGGGCACATCGGCCGTTACGACCAGGGGCTTTACCGAGGAGGACCTTGCAGAAGTCGCCCGGCTGGTAGATCAGACGCTGCGCTCCGAGGGTTCTGCGCAACTGCTGGACGACGTCCGACAGCGCGTAAAGGTCATCTTGGAGCGTTACCCGCTATACCCCGACATCGTGCGGGCAATCGAGTGATCCCGAGCGCGATACATACACCTGTGTGACCTTCGTGCCGCGGTACACCGCGGCACGGTCATAGTCTATACACCAGCTGCGATCTGCTTGTCAACGCCAGCTGAGTACGGACAATACTATGCACTATAAGGAGGAGAAACATGGCTAAGCTCTTGGAGATACGCTGGCACGGACGTGCAGGCCAGGGAGCGAAGACCGCAGCCCTGGTGTTAGCCGAGGCAGCCATCTCTGCTGGCAGGTACGCTCAGGCTTTCCCAGAGTACGGACCTGAACGCATGGGCGCCCCCATGCAGGCGTTTAACAGGATTTCCGACGAACCCATTACCGTCCACAGCCACGTGACGAACCCCAGCATCGTCGTGATACTCGACCCGACGCTTATTGCTGCCACGAACGTCAAGGCCGGCGTGCCGGCCGACGGCATCTACCTCGTGAACACCACGATGGGACCTTGCGAGATGCGCAAGAGGTTGGGGCTCACCGATTCACCGGCCAAGGTATACACCCTAGACGCCACGCAGATATCGATGGACACTATCGGTCGCGCGATGCCGAATACGCCCATGATGGGCGCACTCGTGGGGGCAACGGGCCTGCTCGAGCTGGATCAGCTGATTGCCGATACCCGGGAGAAGCTCGGTCGCAAACTTCGCCCAGAGATCGTGGAGAAGAACATCGAGGCCATTCGCAGGGCCTTCCAGGAGGTGGCTTCCTAGATGTCAGTGCCGAAGAACGCAGGCTGGAGAGACGTGCCGAAGGCCGGGCGGATCCTCGAACCGGGTTCTGCAGCTGAGTATGAAACAGGCGGCTGGAGAACTTACCGTCCACAGCACATACCTGAGAACTGCATACATTGCCTGTTCTGCTGGCTCTACTGCCCTGACATGTCGGTGATCGCCCGTGACGGCAAGTTCGGGGAGATCAACTACAAGTCCTGCAAGGGATGCGGTGTGTGCGCCCAGGTATGTCCGGGCAAGCGCGGGCAGAAGGCTCTGGTCATGGTGCTCGACGAGGCGGCAGCCGCAACCGCGGAAGAGTCCTGTGCCGAGCCCAAGGCTCAGACGAAGTAGGAAGGAGGACAAGGTAATGAGCATCAGAGTCGCAAAGACGGGCAACGAGGCCGTGGCCGAGGCCATGCGCCAGATGCGCCCTGACGTCGTCGCCGCATATCCAATAACGCCGCAGACCGAGATAGTTCAGATCTTCTCCGGCTTCGTCGCCGACGGGCTGGTAGACACCGAGATGGTCACGGTTGAGAGCGAGCACTCAGCGATGAGCGCCACTGTTGGAGCCGCTGCTGCCGGGGCGAGGGCCATGACGGCCACGTCCGCCAACGGCCTTGCATTGATGTGGGAGATCGTTTACATTGCCGCCTCGATGAGGCTGCCGATAGTCATGCCGGTCGTGAACCGCGCCCTGTCGGGTCCGATCAACATTCACTGCGATCACAGCGACACCATGGGTGCCAGAGACTCCGGCTGGATTCAGATCTTCTCTGAGAACGCGCAGGAGGCGTACGATAACACCCTCCAGGCACTGCGCATCGCTGAGAACCCCAACGTGCTTCTCCCCGCTATGGTCACCATGGATGGCTTCATCATAAGCCACGCCATGGAGGTCATGGAGATCCTTGAAGACGAGAAGGTCCGCGAGTGGGTAGGGGAGTACGTTCCGGAGAACCCGCTGTTAGACGTGGACAACCCTGTTACCATAGGGCCCCTCGATCTGTATGACTGGAACATGGAGCACAAGCGTCAGCAGGCGGAGGCTATGGTTCAGAGCAAGGCAGTGATTCTGAAGGTCGCTGAGGACTACGCGAAGCTAACAGGCAGGCGCTACGGCCTTTTCGAGGAGTACATGCTGGAAGATGCTGAAGTCGCCGTTGTGGTGCTCGGCTCTACGGCAGGAACCGCCAAGGTGGTAGTCAACGAGCTGAGAAAGCAGGGCGTCAAGGCCGGACTGCTGAAGCTAAGAGTATTCAGGCCGTTCCCTGCTGAGGAGATTGCTGCAGCGCTCAAGCACGTGAAGGCCATCGCCGTGATGGATAGGTCAGATTCCTTCAACGCCATCAGCGGGCCGGTGTTCGCTGAAGTGAGGTCGGCGATGTATGGCGTGCAGAGCGCGCCGGCGATTGTAGACTACATCTACGGCATCGGCGGCAGGGACGTCACGCCCGAGCACATCCGCAAAGTCTACGATGATCTGGCGAATATAGCAGCCCGGGGCAAGGCAGACCGCATCCTGACCTACCTGGGCGTGAGAGAGTAGGAGGTGGGCACATGGCGACGCTGAAAGAGCTATCTACAAGGGAGTTCAACATATCGTCTGGTCACAGGGCTTGCGCGGGTTGCGCCTTCCCCATGATCATAAAGCAGGCGCTCATGGCTGCCGACAATCCTGTGGTCGTCGGTTGCGCTACCGGATGTATGGAGGTGTGCACCACCATCTATCCCTACACGGCGTGGAAGGTGCCCTTCATCCATAATGCCTTCGAGAACTCAGCAG
Organism: Firmicutes bacterium UBA1393; assembly: GCA_002305255.1. Classification (GTDB taxonomy): domain Bacteria; phylum Bacillota; class DTU025; order DTU025; family DTU025; genus UBA1393. The sequence goes on from DBQN01000051.1 coordinate 36,421, forward strand.
CTACAGTCAGTGGTGTCGAGGCTGCCTATCAGTCACTGCGCCGCAAGGGCAAGATCGACAAGAAGATCGACTTCATTGCCTTCGGTGGAGACGGCGGAACATACGACATCGGGTTCCAGTCGCTGTCGGGCGCCATGGAGCGCGGCCATGACATGCTGTACATCTGCTACGACAACCAGGCCTACATGAACACCGGTATCCAGCGCTCGAGCGCCACACCGCGGGGAGCCAACACCACTACCAGCCCTGCCGGCAAGGAGTCGTTCGGCAAGAAGCAGTACCGGAAAGACCTGACCGAGGTCATGGTCGCCCACGGCATCCCCTTCGTGGCGCAGGCTTCGCCGGCCATGTGGAGTGACCTGATGTCGAAGGTGAACAGGGCCCTGGCAGTTGAAGGCCCGGCGTTCATGAACGTGATCCAGCCGTGCGTGCTCGGATGGAAGTATGACTCCAGCCAGTCGGTGGCCCTCGCCAAGCTGGCGGTGGACACCTGCTACTGGCCGCTCTATGAGGTTGTGGAAGGCAAGTACAAGCTGAGCTACAAGCCGAAGGAGAAGGTGCCCGTGCGCGAGTTCCTCCAGAAGCAAGACAGGTTCCGCCACCTCTTCACCCCCAAGAACGAGCACATCATCGATGAGATCCAGGCCGAGATCGACAGGAAGTGGGAAGCACTCCTTGCCAAGTGCGGCGAGTAACCTGATCGCAGGCTGAATCAGTCTGCTCGCTTTCGAAATGCGTGCCCGGGTGCACCCTGAACGGACACCCGGGCGCCGCTGTTTCCATCTCTGTTCCCCTATAGCACTCTAGACTGCAGTTTCCGCGCGACTGCCGCCGGGGCGACGACCCGCCGCATGAACTGAGACTGCCGGCCGCGGCGCTGTCGGCGAACGAAACACGCTTGTAGCTGGCGCGACCCGCCGATGGGTCGTCTTCAGGCGCATGTAGCTGGGCTGACCCAGGGGTGGGTCGATTCCGCGCCCTAATGGCCCATCCGTGGGTCGTTCGGTTCGAGAAGTGACCCAACCGTGGGCCACCCACATCGAGGACGAGCCGGCGCCGGCGCGGCCAGCCACGGCCGCCGCAACTCAAACGCGGCGTAGCAGGTCAAATAGGAAAGCGGCGCGCAGCGCCGCTCTCAGCCTTCTACTCCGTTTCGGGCGTGCACCGCGAGGTGGCCCATGCGTGGGTCGGATTCGGCCCCAAACGACCCATCCCTGGGTCGATTGGCGCCGGAAGCGACCCATCGGTGGGTCGCCCCCCTCGGCGTGAGCCTGACAGCGCACGACGATCGAGCTGTGTGTGTTCCGGTCGTCCCCGGCATGGAGCTTGCCGGAAAAGTTGCCGAGAAGTGCATTGACATCATGCATTGGTTGTGTGTATGATGATTGAAACGCAATGAAGGAGACTAGTAGCTTCCGCGCCCCTCCTCAGAGAGCCGGATGCGACGCTCGATCTGTATGCCGGAAGCACTGGCAGGGCAGGCTGGCATCGAGTGAACGCGGGTGTGACCCGGTGGGCGGGCTGAAGCGAATCCACTCCAGAGCGGCGGGCTGAACAAGAGTAAGCCTTGACGGGACCGCCCGTGACAGCGGCAACGAGAGGGTGCGCCTGTGAACAAGCTAAGGCTTGTCCAGGCGGCCAATCGGGGTGGCAACGCGGGAAGTTTTGCCCGTCCCCGGCGGAATTCCGTCGGAGGCGGGCTTCTTTGTTACCCATGCCCCGAGTCGCTGAAGTAGCGCAAGGAGAGTGTATGAGGTGCTGGACCTAAAACTAGTCAGAGCACAATCAGACTTAGTCAGGGATTCACTGATCAGGAGGGGCGAGAAGACTGACATCCTTGACGCCCTGCTGGAGGCGGACGCGAGACGCCGCGCGATATTGGTAGAGGTCGAGGAGCTCAAGCGTCGCCGCAATGAGGCGTCGGCCCAGATAGCCCGAATGAAGAAGAGCGGCGAGGACGCAACCGACATTATCGCTGAGATGAAGAGCGTGGGCGATGCGATACGAGATCTCGATGACGAGCTATCAGTCGTCGACGGGCGCATTCGCGAGGCGCTGCTCGCCATCCCCAACATACCTCATCCTTCTGTGCCCCTCGGGCGCGACGAGTCCGACAACATCGAGGTGCGCAGGTGGAAGGAACCTACCCAGTTTGCATTCGAGCCGAAACCCCACTGGGACATAGGCACAGAGCTGGGCATATTCGACTTTGAGCGGGCGGCCAAGATCACCGGCGCCAGGTTCGTGATCTACCGGGGTGCCGGTTCCAACCTGGCGAGGGCGCTCATCAACTTCATGCTCGATCTCCACACCAGGCAGCATGGCTATACTGAGGTGTTCCCGCCGTACCTCGTGAATCGTGATTCCATGGTCGGCACCGGCCAGCTGCCGAAGTTCGCCGAAGACATGTTCAAGTGTGAGGGCCTGGAATACTACTTGATACCCACGGCCGAGGTGCCCGTCACGAACATGTATCGCGGCGAGATCATCGAAGCCGCGCTGCTGCCGATAAAGCACTGTGCGTATACCGCGTGCTTCAGGGCGGAGGCAGGGGCCTCAGGCCGCGACACCAGGGGTCTCATCAGGCAGCACCAGTTTGACAAGGTGGAGCTTGTCAAGTTCGTGCATCCTGATACCAGCTATGACGAGCTGGAGAGCCTGGTGAACAACGCCGAGCGCGTGCTCCAGGTGCTGGATCTGCCTTACCGCGTGACCATGATGTGCACGGGTGATGTGGGGTTCTCAGCAGCCAAGAAGTACGATATCGAGGTATGGATGCCTAGCTACGGGCGGTATGTGGAGATAAGCTCGTGCAGCAACTTCGAGTCGTACCAGGCTCGCCGCGCGGACATAAAGTTCCGCCCTGCCGGAGGCGGCAAGGCTGAACTGGTCCACACGCTGAACGGCTCCGGTCTCGCTGTAGGGCGCACCATCGCGGCGCTGCTGGAGAATTGCCAGCGGCCTGATGGGAGCGTCGTCATCCCTGAGGCGCTCAGGTCTTACATGGGCGGTCTTGAAGTGATTGAGCGGCCGTAACGCCTTGACTGAGCTCGTCACGAGGTGGTATATTAGCAATGGCCTCGTCCCGGAGGGGTGTCCGAGCGGTTTATGGAGCCGGTCTTGAAAACCGGTGTCTCAGCAATGGGCCGTGGGTTCGAATCCCACCCCCTCCGCCAGAGTGGCTTCGTTCACAAATGGAATACGCCTTCAGAGTGTTCAGTTTCGCGGAGAGATACCCAAGAGGCTGAAGGGGATGGTTTGCTAAACCATTAGTAGGGGTAACCCTAGCGGGGGTTCGAATCCCCCTCTCTCCGCCAGTTTCATATGGTGGGCTTTAGCCCATTGGCATGGCCAGTCACGTTGCGCCATGCCAGTTTTGTTTGTGCGAGAGCAGGTGAGTGCAGATTGAACTACCTCCCGAAGCCGTATCACACGAGAATCTGGAAGGCCATCTACGAGCACCGTCTGATTGAGCCGGGCGACAGAGTGCTAGTAGGACTATCCGGCGGCAAGGACAGCATGTTTGCGTGCTATGCCTTTAGGGCTATCAGAGCTTACTCCAAGATCCCGTTCGAACTAGGGGCCGCAACGATTGACATCGGTTTTGACACTCCGATGGATAGCGAGGCGCTTCAGGCGTTCTGTACCGGCCTGGGCGTACCATTTCACTACATCCCCACGAGGATAGCTGAGATAATCGCAAGCAAGAAGGATAAGGTCAGCCCCTGTTCCGTCTGTGCGTACTTCCGCAGGGCCGCCCTGCACCGATTCGCCGCTCAGCAGGGCTTCAACAAGGTGTTGCTGGCTCACCATCAGGATGATGCAATGGAGACGTTCCTGATGAACATCCTCTACACAGGGAAGATAGGTACGCTGCCATGGATCACCCGCCTTTCGCGCACGGGAGTGACCGTGATTCGACCGCTGATGTACCTGTCAGAGCATGATGTGTCGAGAGCTTCAAGGCGGCTTGCCCTTCCGGTGCAGCAGAGCCCTTGCCCGTACTCCCACGATTCGTCACGGGCACGAACCAAGGAGCTTATCAAGGCATTGTGCCGCCACGACAAGATGGTGCGGGCCAACCTCATCAGTGCCATGTTCGAAGACGAGCAAATGGAACTATGGCCTGCTTCTGGGCGTCATTACACACATAGGCCAAGTTGACACTGGTTTTCGAGAATGCCTATAATTGATTGCGATATGGGCGGAACTCTGATTGGGGGCAGTAACCGTGGGGGGTATTCTTCGCAAGTTCGATAGTCGGAGAGTAGTTTCAAGGCAGGCTGTGAAGTTCAGTCTTGCCTTGTGTTGTTCTCTCATCATGGTTATTGCCGGGTTTTCCCCGACAGGTGCTGCGCCAACGGGTGACGAGATCGCAGCCAAGGTTACGGACAAGCTGAAGGAGATTCAGACTGTTCAGGCAGATATCGTAGCTGAGCTCAATGATGGCACGAGCAAGAACCCCGTTAAGATGACCATTCGGGTCACTGCCGACAGAGCGATGCAGGTCACACGCATGGAGATCACGCAGCATCCGGTGTTCGAAGGGCAGATCATGATCCTCGACACGAAGAAAGACCAGGCCACGGTGTACATGCCAGTTACGGGGCAGGCCTTCCGCGGCAAGACCTCCAGTGTTGCGGCTCAGCTTGGCGTCGATCTGTCTATGATCGATCTCAATGCGTTGCTTTCCATGGATACAAAAACCCTCCTGAGCTGCAAGTACCTCCGGCAGGAAGTCGTGAACCGTCTGCCGTATCACGTTGTTGAAACCCGCCCGAAGGTCGGAGGAAGCGCGGCCACTGCAGGTGTCCAGCATGTGTGGGTTGACGCAGAAACCTACATTGTTTACCGGGTCGAAGTGTATGACAGCGCACAGAACAAGGTGGCCACGATCACGATGAACACATTCAAGACTAATGTGAAGATAGATGCCAACAAGATCAGGGAGCTGCCTCGCGGCACTAAGGTGACGGAGCTAAAGTAGAGAGGTCCGGACTCGCAGGGGGGCAATGTCTTGAATATCGCTGCACTATCCATTCGACGGCCGATCACAGTTATCATCCTGGCAGCGGCCTGCCTGATGTTCGGTTTCATCTCTATAGGTAGGGTCGGTCTTGACCTCCTGCCCGAGATTAGCCTTCCCATGGCTGCCATCATAACCATCTACCCGAACGCGGATCCCACAACTGTGGAGCAGACTGTGGCTATCCCAATAGAGCGCGCCCTGCGCTCTCTCCGCGGTATAAAGGACGTAACCTCGATGAGCGTGGAGAACATGGCCATAGCCCTCGCCGAGTTCAACTGGGGCACCAACCTCGAAAGCGCACAGCAGCAGATCCGCACCAACCTCGACGCAATAGAGTATAGCCTGCCAGAAGGCGTTCAGCGCCCCATTGTGAGCCTCATTGACCTGTCTCAGTTGCCTGTGCTGACGCTTACCGTGGGCGTGCCGGGCGACATCACCGATGTAACCCAGGTGGTGCGAGACGTGGTCAGGCCTGCGATCGAGCGCGTTGAAGGTGTTGCCGGTGTGTCTGTCAGCGGCGCCGCCGAGCGCATCATCAGTGTCGCTTACGACCACCAGAAGCTTACCGAGGCGTCGTTGAGCCCTCTGATCCTGCAGCAGCTCATCGCCATGCAGAACCTATCGGTGCCCGCAGGTGTAGTGCTCGATGGCGATGTCAGGTACCAGACCAGGGTCGGAACCGGATATGAATCGGCTGACGATATCGCTGGGCTTACCATCGGTCTGAAGAAGCGCGACGACTCGGCTCCGAGCGGAGGCTTGTTCGGACTGTCGCTGCTCATGCCGCAGTTCCTCACTGTCGGCGATGTTGCTGACGTTCAGGAGACGGCGGCCACCCCCGACGGCTTCTCCCGCGTGAACGGCAAGCCTGCCGTGATGCTCATGGTCCGCAAACAGAGCGGACAGAACACGGTGACCGCAGCCCGAAGGGTAAGGGCCGCCCTCAACAAGCTAGTCGCGGAGAACCCTGAGATTGAGATAGCCTACGTGTTCGATCAATCAGATGTGATCAACACATCCCTCAGCAGCCTAGCGATCAACATCATCCAGGGCGGCGTGCTGGCAGTGGTCGTACTCTGGTTGTTCCTGCGGAATGTGCGCAGCACGCTCGTGATAGCCGTGTCCATTCCGCTGTCGATCGTGTTCACCTTCGTGATGATGCACGCGTCTGACCTCAACCTCAACCTGCTCACTCTGGGAGGCCTCGCGTTGGGTGTCGGAATGCTAGTCGATGCATCTATTGTCGTGCTCGAGAGCATATTCCGTCGGCGGGAGCTTGGCGACGGCCCCGTGGAGGCCGCCATCACCGGTGTGAAAGAAGTGGGCATGGCGATTGTCGCCACGACCATCACCACGATAGTGGTATTCGTTCCCATTGTGTTCCTCGAGAGCCTTATCGGCGAGATCTTCAAGGAACTTGCGCTCACGGTGATCTACTCGCTCACCGCGTCGCTCGTCGTGGCGTTTACGGTTGTGCCGCTTCTGTCGGTGTACATGGTACGCATCAACAAACGTCCCGGGGCCGGTGGGGTATCGACAGGGCGGCCGGGGAGATCTCGTCGGTTCGACCTTGGAGGAATCTACGAACGCATGTTGGCGGCGAGTATGAAGCATCGCACCGTCATACTGTCTGCGTGTGCACTGGCGTTCGTCGCCGCCGCGTTCGTCGCGCCGACGTTGGGAGTGGAGTTGTTCCCCTCAATGGACATGGGGCGCATTGATATCCAGGCGTTTCTTCCGCCCGGCACTTCCGTCGAACGTACTGATGCCATGGCGACTGCCATTGAACAGGCGCTTATGGAGATACCGGGCGTAGACGTAGTCACGACAGAGGTCGGCTCCACCGGCAGTGATGACTACATGTCAGTTCTCGGTGGTTCCTCGGCCAATGCTGCCAAGTTCAGCCTTGGCCTGGTCAGAGAGGGCCGCGACGCGAGGAACGTCGATGATGTTGTATCAGACACCAGAACCGCTCTCGCCCGTGTTCTTGCCGACTACGAGGGGGCGGAGTTCAAGACTGATGCCTCCGGCTGGGGAAGCTTCGGCTCCACGACATCCTCGATAATGGGCGGCGCAGTGACTATCGAGATTCGCGGTGAAGACAGCGAGGGGATATTCCAGCACGCGAGGGACGTAGCCGAAAGGCTCAGGCAAGTGCCGGGGTTCGTTGAGGTCATGTCTGACGCACAGGACGCCCAACCCCTGATGTTGCTGGAAGTCAACCGAACCAGGGCACTGATGGGTGGCCTTACAGTAGGCCAGGTCGGGTTGGGCGTGCGCACGAGCATGCTAGGCACCACGGCCACTTATGTTGAGCGAGACGGCGACCTCATACCGGTAGTGGTCAAACCCAAGTCCGATGGCCCCATGACCCTCGACCAGCTGCTCGAGATGCCGATCAGCGCTTCGGCCGCGAGTGCGTCGGGCAGCATGACGAGCGCTGCCAGCCAGATGGGCTCGAACGCCGCGGCTGCGGCACGCTCGCTTGAGAGCAGTCCGTCTCTGCTGACGCCACCGACTGAGGTTCTGGTTGGACGAGTGGCTACACCGGTCATAGTCGATGGGCCCGTTACTCTCACAAGGCGAAACGGAATCGCATACACGCTGGTTAAGGTGGGCTATGAGGGCATGAGACTTGCGCGAGCCTCTGAGCTGGCCCTCGAAGTGGCCTCAGAGATCGAGCCGCCCGAGGGCGTTGTAGTTGCGCTTGGCGGTGTCAATAGAGTGCTGGGCGATGCCGTCGATGACCTGGCGTTTGTGGGTATCCTCGCCGTTGTGCTGGTGTACATGGTTATGGCCATTCAGTACGAGTCGCTGCTCTACCCGTTCATAGTGATGTTTACCATGCCTCTTGCTTTGATAGGAGCTATCGGCGTTCTGACCATGTTCGGGGAGAGCCTGGGCGTGATGGCCATCATCGGCCTGATCGTGCTCGCAGGTGTGGTCGTGGATAACGGCATCGTGATGGTTGACTTCATCAGCCAGCTAAAGGCCGCGGGCATGGCCTCATCAGAAGCGGTGCGTGAGGCGAGCCGCGTGAGGCTGCGCCCGATCTTGATGACTGCTCTCACCACCATTCTGGGGCTGCTGCCCACAGCAATAGGCATGGGCGGAAGGGGAAGCGAAATGCAGAGGCCTCTTGCCCTCACCGTCATCGGCGGCCTCATGGTGGCGACGTTTCTGACGCTGTTTGTCATTCCAATGCTGTATGAACTGATCGATAACGCGCTCTTGAAGCGCAGGGACAGGGGGTACGTGAAATGAAGCACGGCAGACTGCAGGTGCTCTCTATGGTCTTGGCCCTGGCCTTCGCGGTCTCCGGAGCTCAGGCCGCGGCATCAGGGATCACTATTGTGGAGGGCTCACCGGTGTTCTTCGGCGGTGCGACCTTTGCCAAGAACGGCCCGGATCTCAACGTCGAACTCGACTGGGTTGGTTTGGCAGCCGACCTCGGCTGGGGAGGTGCCACTCTCCGGTTAGGCGCTGCCGTTCACCCTGGCATGATAGCTCAGAACGACGGGGCCGCCGCGTTCACCCTCGGGCTTGGTGTCGAGGGTGCCAGGATCTTCAGCGTCCTGGCGGCAGCGCAAGGCTCGGTGATAGGATTTATGCAGAATACCGGAGAGGGCTCTGTGTACGCTGTCGCTGGCACTGCCACCGGTGCCACCGGAAGAATCGGGCTGTCCACAAACTTCGGGTTTGTTCCCGAAGGGTTCCATGTGGCTCCGGCTAGGATGATCGGCCAAGACTACTGGCCTGATGAGCCTGGACGTAATATGGCCGGAAAGGGATGGGTAGACCTGACGGCTGCCCTACAGTCATACAGAGCCAGAACCGATCAGATCAACCTCCGTTACACACGCGAGACTGAGGCCGAGAACTGGCGGGGTGATATCGCGTATATCGGCAAGTACAGGCCGGAGGGCATAGGCCTTACGCTGGATCTCAGCACCGGGTTGGCCTTTGGCAACCAGGCCTTCGCACTCGTCAGCAAGCTGGGCTTGCGTGCCGATGTCACCGATACGTCGGGGGCAGAGGTAAGGGTCGTCGGGCAGAGCGGCGATGGCGCCGGGCATGCGTGGATTTCTGGTTCAGGCTGGCTGGAGCTGGGCGGGAAAGCGGCCATAGCGCTTACCGTGTCGGCGCCCATACTGGCTGTTGAGGAGTACGGTGGACCCGAGTTGTTCAGACCGATCGATGCTGCCGCCGTGGTACTCAGTGTCGATTTCCATGAGGGTGTCATCTCCAGGATCTCCGGAAGGTACGACTTGAGGGCGCAGGTATTTGGCCTGGAGCTCTCAGCCGGCTTCTAGTCTGTGCACAACTGCAAGATTGGGGCAGTGGCGGCCCTCGCATGAGGGCCGCCGCTGATTGATATTGTATCGCAGAAAGAGGATGGCAATGGGACGAGCGGATAGCAGTGGGCCCGGGGCCACGGCCAGCGTGGTGCCGACCGACGCGGACGTCGACAACATGATGCGTGACGGCAGGGCTACGCGCAGGGCTGTGCTTGGGCTGGCCGTGCCGGTGATCGTCGATCAGGTATTGCAGACAATCACGCAGATGGCCGACATGATCATGGTTGGGCGCCTGGGGGCAGAAGCTGTGGCCGCAGTGGGGTTGTCGACTCAGCCCTTCAACATCGCTCAGGGTGTGTTCATGGGCATCGGCGTAGGGGCGACAGCGCTGGTTGCCAGGTTCATAGGCGCACAGGATCGTGCCAGGGCCAACCGCATCGCCACGCAGGCGTTGTTCATGTCGATGGCCGTAGCTGCCGTGATGGCGGCCATCGGCTACGTCAAAGCTCCAGCTCTGGTAAGGTTCATGGGCGCAGCGCCGGAGGTAGTCCCCGGGGGCATAGCTTACATGCGCATTCTCATGCCAGGCCTCTTCATGCTTGTCATCAACATGGTCTTGTCGGCGGCACTCAGAGGTGCCGGCGACACGAGGTTCCCCATGAAGGTGAACGCGGCCCTCAACGTTGCCAACATCATAGGCAACTACATTCTCATATACGGCAACTTCGGTGCGCCCGCCATGGGAGTGGCCGGCGCAGCGCTGGCCACAACCTTGTCGAGGGTCTTGGGCACCGTCATGCTTATCTGGCACGTCAGGTCGGGGCACGGATCCATCTGCATTGATGGCCTTCGTGGCTTCAGGTTCGATTTCGATCTGATCAAGCGCATCCTCAACGTGGGCATCGCCGCCTCGGCAGAGCGAGTCAGCCTCACCCTCGGTCTGGCTTTCTACGTCCGTATCGTGGCTGCCCTCGGCACGATTCAGTATGCTGCCCACGCCGTTGCCCTCAATGCAGAGGCAATCTCATACATGCCGGCGTTTGCGTTTGCCGTGTCGGCAACGACCATGGTCGGTCAGGCCCTTGGGGCCGACAGGCCCGATTTCGCAGAGAGGGCGGCCTGGGAGTGTTGGCGGCTATCAACATGGATGCTCTCCATAGGAGGCGCGCTGCTGCTGGTATTCCCGCAGATGCTGATGAAGTTGTATGTTGATGACCCCCAGATAGTCCAGTTGGGCGCCGAGGTCCTCAGGATCATGGCCTTTGTGCAGGTGCCCATGGGGACTGCCTTCGTGATGATGGGCGCCCTGAGAGGAGCGGGCGACACCAGATCGGTGTTGTTTACCGCCATGTTCAGCGTATGGGTTATCAGGCTCGGCCTTGCCTGGTTGTTCGTGAACGTGTTTGGATGGGGTCTGCCCGGAGCGTGGTACGCGATGGGCATAGACTGGCTTGTGAGGATGAGCATAGCGACTGTGACGTTCCGTCGGGGACGTTGGAGATACATGTCGGTGTAGGGGTCGGCGCAATAATAAGCGCAGGCCAAAGGAAAGCACCGCAGGGCATCTAGCGAGCATAAAGCATCGCCAACAGCGTCAGTACGCACAGAAGCAGCGGCATGACAGCCCCTGCTTCATCCTTACATATTCAATGGTGGCCCTGGCAGGAATCGAACCTGCGGCCAATGGTTTAGGAAACCACTGCTCTATCCCCTGAGCTACAGGGCCGAAAAGGTGGCGCGCCCGGCTGGATTCGAACCAGCGGCCTGCGGATTCGTAGTCCGTCACTCTATCCACTGAGCTACGGGCGCATTGCTCAGTTATTGTAGCATGCACGTATGGTCAAGTCAACGCCTAATGGCGCCCGAATCAAGGCAAGTCGAGGCCGCAGACCGAGCTCCGCTTCGCCAGCGCAGCCGCCGACGGCGAGGGGTAGGGTGGGAGGGTGACTTACTGCGTCGGGAGGGAATGCCCCAGCGACGGCGAACAGGTCACACTAACCAAGTGTCCGGCCGCAAGGCCGCAGGGCAGCAGCATCACAGGCCCAGAGGGGGAGATGGAATGTCGTGGTCTGGCGAGTTCGAGAGGTGGCGTACTCACGATGGTCTCGCGCCTGAACACCTCGCCGAGCTGGAGAGGATCGCCGAGCGTCCGGAGGAGATAGCCGACAGATTTGGCTCGCAGCTCGCATTCGGCACCGGTGGTCTGAGAGGCAAGCTTGGACTGGGCACCAGCAGGATGAACAGGTTCACTGTTCGGCGAGCCACCATGGGATATGCGTCATACCTACTTGATAGGGGTGGCGGCCCAGGCGGCACCGGCGTTGTCATAGCCTACGACTCCCGAACCGGATCAGAGGAGTTTGCCGAGGAGGCCGCGCTCGTGCTCGCCTCTCGAGGCATCCCGGTTCACGTGTTTCACGGGATCCGACCTACGCCCTTGCTGTCATACGCTGTTCGGACCCTGGGTGCACAGGGCGGCATCGTGATCACGGCCAGCCACAACCCGCCGGAGTATAACGGCTACAAGGTCTACGGGCCCAATGGCGGGCAGCTTCTGCCTGATGAGGCCAATGAGATAGGGAGACGGGCAGCCGCAGTCGACAACTACTTTAACCCGCCGGGCGACCTGGTGGCTCCCGTAAGCAGAGTTGGTCAGGAGATGGACGAGCGGTACCTACGCGATGTTGAGACTGTGGTGGAACGGTCTCTCGGCGTCAGGGTTGCCCGTGAGAGCAGGGCACGGCTTGGGATAGTGTTCACTCCTCTGCACGGTACCGGTTACCGGCTGGTGCCGGCCATCCTGGAGACGTTGGGTTTCGCTGACGTAAGCCCGGTGGAGGAGCAGTGTGTGCCCGACGGAACCTTCCCTACGGTGAAGTCGCCCAATCCGGAGGATCCGGGAGCCTTCGACCTGGCCATGGTCGTGGCAGAGGAGATGGCATCAAAGGGGCGCCGTCCGGCTCTGCTCATAGCGACGGATCCTGACGCCGACAGGCTCGGCGCCTGCGTCTGGGACGGCCAGGGCTATAGGCATCTCACGGGTAACCAGATCGGCGTGCTCCTTGCCGATGCCTTGATCGAGGCTCGGGCCGCCTCTGGCGTTGACATGAGTGACTGCGTGCTGATGAAGAGTATCGTCAGCACCGAGATGGTGCGCTCGCTGTGCGATTCCCACGGCATCAGGGTCATCGACACCCTCACAGGGTTCAAGTATATCGGCGCCAAGATGGATGAACTTGACGATGTGTCACGCCAGTTCGTGCTGGGGTTCGAGGAGAGTTGTGGATACCTCGCCGGCGATTTGGCGCGTGACAAGGATGCGGTAATGGCGGCAGCACTGTTGGCGTGTGCTGCTGCTTCCTCCGCTGCATCGGGCGGCAGTCTGTGGCTGAGACTTCAGGAGTTGTATGCTCGCCACGGCTACTACTTCGACCGTCTCATTACAGTGCCAGTCTCCCAGGGCAATGGGCCGGGCAGGGCCATGCAGGCTCTCCGGAGCGCTCCCCCTGCCGATGTCGGCGGATTTCCGGTGACCGAGGTGCGCGACTACCTCACAGGCCAGGCGATCTCGGGCGGAGGAACGCAAGTCGCGCAGATCGACTTGCCGCAAGAGGACTGTATCCAGCTGATGCTCTTCGACGGCGGCAAGGTCACGCTGAGACCATCAGGCACTGAGCCGAAGCTCAAGCTCTACATTGCAGTGAAGGGAACGTCTCATGGTGATGCTGTGTCCCGCGCTGACACAGTGGCTGAGTCAATGACGCGCTTGCTCCCGTAAGCCCGTCCGCGCATCACGCCAGTAAGCCCAGCCCCCGAGCCGATTGCACAACTCGGCCGGGGGCTGCTCGCGTGTTTCGCCGGATTCCGGCAACCGCTGTGCGCTGTTTGACATCGTGTACCGAACTCCGGCTGCGCGGCATGCAGAACTTCGAGTGCCGCGCCTTTCGTTCGCAATCTCGAGTCCAGGCATCGCGACGAAGCAACACAGTTCGCTCCTCTAGCGCAGGTACCATCGAGACAGGACCTGTCGGACGGAGGTGCAGCCCTTGAAGCGTCACGCATGGACGCTGTCCCTGCTTCTCGTCGTGTGTGCAGTGCTGGCCGGCGCGGGTTTGTCGAACGGAATAGCGGCCGGCCGCGATGGCGCCGAGCCGTTCGCTGCATTCCTCGGTTACGGTGAGCTGCTCACCGTGACTGACGGAATGAGAGATGGCGAGCGGTACGACGGATTCGTTGACATAGCGGGGAGCAGTGCGGTGCAGGACGTGATCGTCATCGTCGATCACGACGGTGGCGCTACCTCGCGCACAGTCAAGATGAACTCCAGTGCCGACGGCAGCTTCACTGGCAGGGTGTGGTTCGTCGAGGGACCTGGCGCGTACACCCTGTCGGTGGCTTGCAGATCACCGGGGGCCTCGAAGTATGTCATTGTGTGTGAAGCCGAGGTCCACAACACTGTAGCCGAGCCTCCCTTGGTTCCGCTTGAGTACGTGGGCTATGGTGACGACCTCTTGGTGTACGAGCCCCGGGGCGGCTCATCGAAGGTGGTAGGCGGCTTTGTGGTGCGCGGATGGTCGCGCTATCCGACGGTCAGGGCAGTGGTGCAAAGCTCCGCAGGGCCTGTATTAGAGTATTTTGCGGAGGCAGCAGCCGATGGCTCCTTCGAACTTGAGATACCCCTCCCGGCCTGGATGGGCAGGAGTGAGATTCGGCTGTGCTCAAAGAAGATAGGTCCGAACACCTGGCGGGGGGCGGCTGTATACAGAGTGGACGCAGTGGCCGCTGCCGTTCACGCCGATACGCCGGCTTACCAGAAGGGGCTGATCCTGGCCACCGGACCATTCGAGATGAGCGGACGCTCGGAGTCATCGGCGCCGATGCAGGTGGAAGTCCTGGACAAGCAGGGCAGTGTCGTCGCTGAGCCTGTTCCCGTCGCCGTTCGTGACTCCAGATGGTCGGCAACTGTGACGCCTCCGGAGGGATTACGTCAGTTCCAGGTGCGCATAGCCAGCACCGACCGGGCCGCGGCGAGTCCCGAGATTGCTTACTCAGTGGCGGTCGTGGACTTTGAGGGCGGGTCAGGGCAGAGAACCTGGTCTGCCAACGCCCTGGTGCAATCGGTGGCCGCGCAGATCAATGCTTCCGTGCCGCGTGACACCATCACCGAGGGCGTACGCGACTACTATCTGCTAAAGGCCGTGCATGACTGGGTCGCTACGAACACGCGCTACGACGTCAAGGGCGCGCGTTCGGGTCGACCCGGCCCAGGCGACGCCGTGACTACGCTCGTGCGTGGTGAGGGCGTGTGTCTGGGCTACGCCAATCTGACTTCGGCCATCCTTGACTGCCTCGGTATCGAGAATCGAGTTGTGCTCGGCATGGCCGATAACGGCACATCCATCCTCCGTCATGCGTGGAACGAAGCTGTAGTGGGAGGAAGGGTTGTGTTCATGGATGTGACCTGGGACTCAGGCACCACAGACGGTCAGCAGTTTGAACCTGGGCTCAAGTGGCAATACTTCGATCCCGATCCGGAGAAGGTGGCCTTCAGCCACTTCCCCGATCTGGTGAAGCGATGAACACGCAGTCAAGAGCCCGACCAACAGCATTGCAGAGCCGCCGCGCAATGGCCATCAAAGCGTACGCCATCGTGCTGGCGGTTGCCTTCATTCCCTCATTAGTAGCCATACACCTGGGTGCTCTCCAGTACCGCCCAGTTGAGTTCCGCGTGCGCGAGGCTCACCTAGGTTCCATATGCGCCATCCTCAGCGCAGAGCTGGATGAAAGCTTCAGTGGCTTCAGAGGCATCCTCACCGCTGCCAACAGCCATTCATCAGGTTGGGGCAGCCCGATGGCCATGGCCGGCGCTCTCAATGCAGCCCTGCAGCCGACAGTGTTCAGAGTTGCGCGAGCATTCCCCCGGGTTGAATTGGGGTTTTACAGTCGGGCCGCACAGGCAGAAGTGGCCGGAGCAGGCTTCGACGGCTCCGCCATGGCCATCAGGCCCGTCAACGAGACTGAGTTCAGAGTATACCAGACGGGCCGACCTGTCGTGACTACAAGCAACGGCAAGATGGTGCGCTACGTGCCGATCCTGGAGGACGGCGCCATTACCGGGCACGTTTGGGCCGCGCTGCAGATCGCCGGCGCCTCGCCTCTGGCGATCTCATCTGCCTGGGCAATGCTAGTCGCTGCTGCTGTCACAGCGGCGGCGCTTGTATGGGCAGCCCGCCGCCTCATACGTGACACGACTCTGTGGGCGACGGCTCAGGCCAGGCAAGCCGACGAGAGGGCGAATGAGGTAGCGGCAGCCATCGTCCACGAGTTGCGAAACCCGATTGCTGTTGCGAAGGGCCTAGCCGAGCTCATCATGTCGAGGGAGACAGACACAAAGAAGCAGATGTGGCTGACTAATCTGCTGCGGCAGATGGACCGAATGAACGGAATCGCTTCAGACTACCTTACTTACGCGCGGCCGCGTGAGCCACACCTGGTGTCGATGGCAGTAGCCGAAGTGCTCCACAGAGTGGAAGCCGACACCGAACACTGGGCCAGGCAGGCTGGGGTTGACGTATCTATGGTGGTGGCGAATCCGGATCTAGAGGTAGTGTGCGACATGGATCAGCTCGAACAGGTGCTGCTCAACCTGGTGCGCAATGCCATTGAGGCACTCGATGCGGTGCCTGAGGGAGCACGTTCCGTGGAACTCAGCGCTGTACTCTGCGGAACGGGCAGGGTGGCGATTCGCGTCGCCGACAACGGCCCCGGTATCCTCCGGGACGACATGGACAAGCTGTTCACGCCGTTCTTCACTACGAAGCAGAGGGGAACCGGCCTTGGGCTCGCCGTATCCAGACGTCTTGTCGAGCATATGGGTGGCAAGATAGAGGTGCGAACGGGCGAGGGCGGTACGGAGTTTTCTGTGCTCCTTCCGGCAGGAGGCCATAGCTGAGAGACCAGTGAAGAGAGGGTCATGACAGGAGAAAGCGAGGGGGGCGGTTGAACCGCCCCCCTCGCTTGAACTGCATGGTGGATGTGGATCAGACTACTTGCCTACCGGTCGCGGTTAGCTCTCTGTGCCGCAAAGCACTCGCTGCAGTATACAGGCTTGTCGCCGCTGGGCTGGAAGGGCACGCTGGCCGTCTTTCCGCAAGCTGAGCAAACCGCCTCATACATCTGCCTGGCTCCGCCGGTGTTAGCTGACCTGCGGGCTCTCCGGCACTCAGGGCACCTGGAGGGCTCGTTCTGGAAGCCGTGAGTTGCGTAGAACTCCTGCTCTCCAGCGGTGAAGGTGAAGTCCTGTCCACAGTCTCTGCAATTTAGGGTCTTGTCTGCAAATGCCAAATTGATCGCGCCTCGTTTCGTTTGGTATGGTCTCTTGATCAAGTCGGCATGCACTAGGAATGCGCGCGCTCGAACAACAGCCACCTCTATGATAGACTGTCCGAGAACAATATGCAATATGCTGCCATGTGATTCAGCCAAATTTCAGCGATTCCGCCATCCAACGGGAGCGGCGTATATTACGAATTCCTCGCTTCCGTCCAGCCCTAGCAAGGAATCAGCATCCTTCTGAGAATACGCGCCTACAGCCACTGTGCCGAGACCGAGGGCCTCACAGGCTATGTACAGGTTCTGACAGACGTGCCCTGAATCCTGAGCGATGGTCTTGTGAGCTGCCACGGCGTACCTCCACTCAGACCTGTAGGGTACCGCACTCCAGAAGAACACAGCTGGAGCGGTTGAGGCCGATTCCTGACCGGCACAGGCCCGGCTCACGCCGGCTCGTAGGTCGGGAGGGTTGCCCACAGGCAGTAGTTTGTGAGCGGTGGCCACATACCTGTAGCTGCCGGCCGCCAGTCCGATCACGTCAATGGCGGCGACGTATGTCTCGAATGGATGGCGCGAACCTCCGGAGGGCACCGTTCGCAGGGTTGCGAAGCCGTCTCGTATTATGCTGTGTACCCCTTGAGTGGCCCACAGAAGGGCTGAAAGCTGAGACAGTGTTAGAGGTTCAGATGAGAACTCCCTCCGGCTCCTGCGCGATTTGAGCAGGTCGAACAGGTCTACCTGCTTCGGAAATGCGAGCGCGGGATCGGGGAGTTCGACGAGTGTGGCCCCGGGAGGGCAGGGGAGCTCAAGAGCAGGTTGGGGAACGCCCAGGCGATGGTCGGAGGGGTTGTCGAAAAGCTCACCGAACCTCGACTTGAGCATGGTGCGCGCTGCTGCGAATCTGTCCAACGTACCCACCCTTTCAGCAGTTGATTCGTCTTTACCAGTATGGTAACATATTGGCCGGGCAAGGTGTGCGAGCAATGAGCGAACAGCAGGCAGCGCTGGATGCTGAGTTCATGCGCCGCGCTCTAGACGAGGCCCGGCTGGCCGGTGAGGCCGGCGAGGCTCCGGTGGGTGCGGTTATCGTGCGCGACGGCGAGATCATCGCTTCGGCGCACAATCTCAAGGAGAGCCAGCCTGATCCGACTGCCCATGCCGAGGTGCTTGCGCTGCGGAGCGCCGCGAGGCTCCTAGGGTCATGGCGGTTGCATGGCTGCTCGTTGTATGTTACACTGGAACCCTGCGTGATGTGCGCGGGAGCCATGGTTCACGCGCGCATTGACAGGCTGGTGTACGGGGCCCATGATTTGAAAACCGGTGCTGCAGGCAGTCTGTGGGACGTTCTGCGCGATGAGCGGAACAACCACTGGGTCGACGTGCGAGGCGGGGTTCTCGCCGAAGAGTGCGGAAGCCTGCTTCAGGAGTTCTTCTCAGCGCGGAGAGATGGCTGAGTGGTCAAAAGCGCTCGCCTCGAAAGCGAGTGGGCGGGTGACTGCCCCGTGAGTTCGAATCTCACTCTCTCCGCCACCTAATAATTGTATATGGTCGGCCCCGCCGGGTGGGGCGCGTCAATGAATAGCCCGGGCCGCGGAGAGGTGGCTGAGTTGGTCTAAGGCGCTCGCCTGGAGAGCGAGTAGGCAGATGACCTCTGCCTCGTGGGTTCGAATCCCACCCTCTCCGCCATTATCATCGAGATGCCTGCGTATGCGACATTCTTGGCCGTGCTAGATGGGGAGTTAGCGGTGCCCTGAACCCGCAATCCGCTATAGCGGGGTTGAACTCCCGCCCGAGGCCTGTTCCTTTGAAGTCAGCCCGACACGTGTGGTGTTGATAGCCGGGTCCTGCGCAACGGGGCTTTGTGAACCCCGTCAGGGCCGGAAGGCAGCAGCGGTAAGCAAACCACCTCGTGTGCCGCGGGAGAGCCTGGTTGGAGCTGGCTGTGTCGGTAACGTTTGGAGGGGCCTGTCGACGGCGGGTGCACGGCCTTTTGCTTTAGGGAGGATGGTCCTTCGGGGCCATCCTTCACTGTTATCTGGAGGACAAATCGGTTCTGCAGGCGAATAGCATACCCGGAGGGATCGGCATGGGCTATGTGGCAATGTACCGCAGGTGGCGTCCACAGAGTTTTGATGACGTGGTGGGGCAGCCGCACGTCGTCAGAACGCTCAAGAATGCCATCTCGGCCGGACGGATCACCCACGCGTATCTGTTCGCAGGTCCACGTGGAACTGGTAAGACATCAACTGCCAGAGTACTGGCCAAGGCCCTGAACTGCGAGAAAGGCCCCACAGTCAATCCGTGTGGCGAGTGCGCGGCTTGCATCGCCATTCGCGACGGCAACTCCATGGACGTGGTGGAGATCGATGCCGCATCGAACAGGGGCATCGACGAGATCCGTGAACTGCGCGACAAGGTAGTGTATGCGCCCACTCAGGGGCGCTATCGCGTGTACATAATAGATGAAGCTCACATGCTAACGACGCACGCATTTAACGCGCTGCTCAAGACATTGGAGGAGCCGCCTGCTCACGCTGTGTTCGTGCTTGCGACAACGCAGGCCGAAAGCATACTGCCGACAATCGTGTCGCGCTGTCAACGTTTCGATTTCAACAGGCTGACTGTGGCGGATCTCGCCGCGCACGTCAAGAAGGTAGCTGCCTCGCAGTCCATCAAGATACACCCCGATGCTGCCAGGCTCATTGCACGCAGAGCCGACGGAAGTGCGCGCGACGCCCTCGGCCTTCTGGAGCAGGCGGCGGCGTGGTCAGATGACATCACTGAAGCCACCGTGGCTGAGATGCTTGGATCGTCGCGCGAGGAGAGCCTGGTTAGGTTCGCTGATGCCGTGGCCGACAATGATGCCGGCGCGGTGTTTGCGCTGATTCAGGAACAGGTGGACGCAGGAGCCGACCTCCGGCAGTTCACGTCTGACCTCATAGGACACTTCCGAAACCTGCTGGTGGCCAAAGAGGCACCGGGCAGGCCGGATCTGCTTGATCTCGGCGAGGGCGCCTTCGTTACCCTAGGGAAGCAATCGGCCAGGTTCAGCAGAGCCAGGCTCATAGACGCGCTTACTGCCCTGAGTAGGGCTGAAGTTCAGCTGAAGCGGGCGGCCAACCTCCGAGTGTGTCTGGAGATAGCCGCCGTGGGGCTATGCCTACCTGAGGAGGGCGAAGCGGCTCATGTGGTGGCAACCGCCAGTGCGAGCGTGACGGCGCGGGCGGTCGCATCGGCCCCTGCGGCTGTGAGTGTCACGCCGACCGCCGCGCAGGCGAAGTCGAAGTCGGCGCCTGCGCCAGCCGCTGACAGCCGACCGCCAGCGCCGGCCACTGTATCGGTATCTGCCGCGCCTGCAGCGGCGACGGCTGGTGTAGGGGCAACTGCGCCGCCGCCGGCAGCACCGGCTACGCCAACAACAACGCCGCCGGCGGCGTCAGCGGCGTCGGGATCGCCGGCACCGTCAGGATCGCCGGGCGCGTCAAGGGCGGTGGGCGTTGCCAAGGCCGACAGAGCGGCCGGGCAGGGTGATCGGCTGAGGGGTATCACTGAGGAGCAGTGGGCGCAGGTGAGGGCGCGACTGAAGCCCATCGGGGTGATGCTGGACGCACTGTTGATCCAGGCCGTCGCCATCGTGGTAGATGGTGATCACTGCGCCGTAGTGTACGATCCGGGGTGGATAGTCCATGCCCAGAAGGTGTCGGAACCGGAAAACCTGGCGAAGCTGGCACGGGCGTTGAGTGAGGTTCTGGGGCGACCCATAGCCTGCTCAGTGACTACATCTGACGATATTGCGCCGAGCGGCGCAGCGGATGCCTCGAACTCACGTGCGGGTGGTGCCGGCGGAGTCGGCGGCGCTGCCGGAGCTGCCGGAGTGGGCGCTGAGGGTGGCGCGAAGGCTACGAGTGGAGGGGCCGCGCCGGGCCCACGCAGAGTGGTGAGGGATTCTGCGCCCAAGTCGGCCGCTGGCGTGAACGGTGATGCCGGACGGTCAGCGCAGTCGGCGCCGCAGTCGGCTGACTACGAGGACTTGAGGTCGCACCCATCGCTGCGCGTTGCTGTCGAGCTGTTCGACCCGAAGGAGATACGAACCATACGCAACTGACATGCAGACTTGAGACTTGAGAGATGGAGGACTGGCCCATGGGCGGAAACATGCAGAAAACAATGATGAAGCAACTCCAGAAGATGCAGGCAGACATGGAACGTGTTCAGCTCGAGCTCGGTGAGGCGCGGGTTGAGGGCACATCAGGCGGCGGAGCCGTGAGAGCCGTTGTGGATGGACATCAGAACTTCGTTGAGCTGCACATCGATCCGGCGGCCGTCGACGCCGACGACATAGAGATGCTTCAGGATATGGTGATGGCGGCGTGCAACGACGCCGTCCGGAAGTCAAGGCAGATGGCCGAAGCCAAGATGGCCCGGGTTACGAGCACCGTGTCAGTGCCCGGTCTCAAGCTGTAGCCCGGATGGCTCGCGAGATGCAGGGAGGCACCCATGCAGTTCTATGCTGAACCCCTTTCCAGGCTCATCGACGAGTTGCGCAGATTGCCGGGGGTGGGGGCGAAGACTGGTCAGAGACTGGCGTTCCATCTGTTGGCCATGGCGCCTGCTGACGTGCAGCGCCTGGCCGATACAATGGTGGAGGCGAGACGGAGAATCACTGATTGCTCCATTTGTGGCAACCTCACCGAGGCTGATCCCTGTGTGACCTGCTCGGATCCGTCGAGGGACAGATCCTGCATATGTGTTGTCGAACGACCCGAGGACGTCATAGCCATGGAGCGCACACGGGAGTACCGAGGCGTCTACCACGTGCTCGGCGCCGCGATTTCGCCGATGGAGGGTGTGGGACCGGGCGACATCCGCCTCGCTGAACTGGTGAACAGGGTGAAGGCCGGCGGAGTGACGGAGATCATAGTAGCGACCAACCCGAACACCGAAGGCGAGGTCACCGCGGTGTACATAGCCAACCTGCTCCGCCCTCTCGGAGTCCGAGTGAGCAGGATCGCACACGGTGTTCCCGTAGGGGGCGATCTTGAGTACGCCGATGAGGTAACGTTGGCGAGGGCACTGGAGGGCAGGCGCGTCATGTAGCTCTGCCCCGAAGCAATATGGATATGGGACTAGCAGGACGGGCATAGTGTTCTATGTAGTGGGCCCATCCTGTTTTCTTTGCTCCCGGCCCTTGGAGAACCCAGAGGATGCGGGGAGGTATTCCCATGAAGTCCAGCTATCCAATGGCCTTGACCGGGAAGAGACGTGAGCGCGCCAGGCAGGTCGACGGCGCCGCCGACGACCGGTCGTGGGTGGTTCAGGAGATACGTCGCGTATGTGAACAGCTGGACCAGGCGGAACACTGTTTCGACATGGCTTCGGAGCAACAGATGATCGACGCCGCGATATACACGATGAGGGCCTGCGAGTGCAGGCTGTCGTACCTGTTCGGCCTTGCAGGAAGAGCAAGGGCATCAGGTGCCGAGGCAGACGGAGTGTCGGGAAGCTCTGCCCCTGAGGTCGGTGGGTGAACAAGGCACCACCGAGAG
>DBQN01000024.1:0-231 GCA_002305255.1 Firmicutes bacterium UBA1393
GCAACGCGCACAGCTGCGGGTTCGCAATGTGCCCTCCGCGGGCATCGCCGCCCGCTCGCGGCCCCTCCGACCCCGTGAGCCCTTTACATCGATTCAGAAAGATAGCGCCCGCCGATACCTCGATTTGGCCAGTAAAGGCCGACCTTATCTGTGAAATCCGCAGTAAACGTCCGACGAGCCCCTGTCGCGCCGCCGGTCGTCCGCCGGTCGTCCGCCGGTCATCCGCCGGTC
>DBQN01000024.1:274-5353 GCA_002305255.1 Firmicutes bacterium UBA1393
TGCCATCTCCTCGAATCTGCAAGTTTTGTTGCGCATGCAGGAATTCCGCAAGTTTCATTGAATTCATGCCTTACATGAACCCCAGTCGTAGGAGGCGTCCTCCCGGCATGAGTGACGTGGCCGCAGCTACTGACCGCATCCATCAGCAATACGAGTCGATGAGCCGAGGGCAGCAGCGACTTGCCGATTTCGTGCTGCAGAACGCGGCTGAAGCGGCAATGATGAGCTGCGGTGAGCTTGCCGCTGCCATGCACATGAGCGAGTCGAGTGTTGTCAGGTTCGCGCAGCTCCTGGGGTATGAAGGTTTCCCTGATCTTCGTCAGCAGCTCCGGTCAGAGCTGCTCAGTCAGTTCCGTTCATCCGACAGGGTGGCCGCCATGGTCCACTCGCGACCTGCCGAAACAGGCCCGCTCACTACCATCGTCACCGAAACCACCCATCATCTGCAGTTGCTGATGTCTAATGTGAGCGAAGCTCAGATCGCTGCCGTGGTTGACAAGATCCTGCGGGCAAACAGGATCATCCTCTATGGTGAGGGCGCCCCGGGCTGTCTCACCGCGCTGGGCGAGTTCTGGCTGGGCCGCCTGGGCTGCAATGTAGTGCGTGTAAACCAAACCGGTCGCCGCTTGTTTGACCGGATCTTTCAGGCTGGCTCCGGCGATCTTGCAGTAGTGTTCGCCTTTCGCCGCGTAAACCGCGAGGCCATGGCAGTGCTCGAGCACCTCAAGGCTGAAGGCGGCGAAACCGTGCTCATCACCGATCTGCCCAACTCCCGCATGCATCCTCTGGCCGACCAGGCTCTGCTGGTCCAGCGCGGGCCGATGGAGGCCTTCAGGCCCCTCGGAGCAGCTCTCGCCGTCATGGACGCACTCATCCTCGGGGTGATGCTCGCCAAGGGCGACGACGCCGTCGATCAGCTGGGCCGTTTGGACGCGTTGCGTCAGCGCTATGACTGGCTGTAACCAAACACACAGGTACAATAGGAGGGAGTCAGATGAAAACACGGATGATCAGGTCTCTAGCCTCCATCATGCTGCTAGCGCTTCTGGCAGTATGCGTTGGGGCGCCCCAGGCTGCGTTGGCCGCCGCACTGCCGGCCGAAGTCGATGCCTGGGCGAAGCAGGCCCAGGTAGGGCCTTATCAGCCATCCAAGGTAGACTGGAACCAGGTGTATGAGGCCGCCAAGAAGGAAGGCAAGGTCGTCATCTACACCAGCTCGTCGCGGACCATCAGCCTCAAGGAAGAGTTCGAGTCCCTCTATCCCGGCGTCACGCTCGAGGTATACGAGCTCGGCTCCACCGGCGCCATTGAGAAGGTCGAGCGCGAGCAGCTCGCAGGCGTGTATAACGCTGACGTTCTCCACGCCTCCGGCTACGCCTCTCAGCTTTACCTGCTCGCCAACAAGAACATGATCTTCCCGTTCTATCCGCCTGAACTGTCGTCCGTAGTTCCGAAGGAGTTCAGAGAGCCCCTGGTTGCCCAGAGGTACGAGTCTCGAGCCATCTTCTACAACTCGAAGGTCTACCCGAAATGCCCCATCAATAGCTGGTGGGATCTGACCAAGCCCGAGTGGAAAAACAAGATCGCCATCGTTGACCCTGTAACCGATGCGTCGAGTCTTGACCTGATAACCACCATCGTGCTCAACGCCGACAGCCTGGCCGCTGACTATCAGAAGGTGTTCGGCAAGCCCATCAAGCTCACCACGCCCAACGCAGGTTATGAGCTGCTCAAGGGCATCCTGGCCAACAATCCGAAGATCTACGCGCGCCATACCGACCTCATCAAGTTCGTCGGCGACCCGACCAGCACCAATCCGCCGATAGGCATTTCGATCCCCTTCTCCAGCTTGAGCTATGCTGAAGACCCTGCCAGAGGCGGCTTGAAGCTCCTCGCGGCCACCGACATTTCGCCGGCCATCGGCCTGCTCTACCCCAGCCTCATGAACATCACCTACAAGGCGCCGCACCCGAACGCAGCCAAGCTGCTGATCAAGTATCTGTTCGGCACTCCCAAGGGTGAACTCGGCATGAGGCCGTTCTTCGTGGTCGGCAACTGGGCCGCCCGCACTGACATGGTGGAGGAACCGGTTCACGAGTACCTTCCCGACCTTAAGCTACCGCTCAACAGTCTGAAGTTCTGGCTCATGGATCCCGTGGGAATCTGGGAGACATCAGCAGAGGTCCAGGACTGGTGGATGATTAACGTCCAGTAGGCAACTGACAATGTAACGTCGCGGCAGCGCCGACGGCAACGCCGGCGTTGCCGCTCCCTAGCGCGAACACTCGATACTCAGCTCGGAGGCGATGTGGATGAGCAGCATGCAGGTGCGCCTGCGAAAGGCCGGGAACCGCTGGCGCAAGCCAGAGACTATCCTGGCCGCTCTGTTCCTGGTGTTCCTGGTGTACCTGGTGGTGGTGCCACTGATCTCTCTTACCCAGACCACGCTGGTGTGGGGCACGGGTGATACGAGGATCAGGGGCGAAAACGTGGAAGTCGGAAAGTTCACTCTGTATCACTGGAAGAGGATGCTAAGCGGCGATTTCGCCCAGGCGGTGTTCTTGAAGCCTTTGTTCAACACGCTTGTTGTTACGGCGGGCACCGTTGCCATCTTGCTGGTGGTAGGCAGCGTCCTCGCGTACCTGGTGGTGCGCACCGACATACGCTGGGCCAAACTCATTTCCAGCCTTGCGGTGGTGCCTTACATCCTCCCTTCATGGGTGCTGTCACTGTCATGGCTGCAGATCTTCCAGAACAGCACAGTCGCCATGCCTGAGGGCCTGCTATCATACTATGCGGGCATCAACGCCCCTGAGTGGCTGGTATACGGGCCACTGCCCATCATGATCACCATGGGCCTGCACTACTACCCCTTCGCCTACCTCTTGATACAGGGCGCACTCACAAGCATCGATTCGCAGTTGGAGGAGTCGGCCGAGATCCTGGGAGCCAGCAGGAGCTTCATCATGCGGCGCATCACGATGCCCATCATCAAGCCGGCGCTGTTCTCCGCCGCGCTGTTAGGCATCGCCCGCAGCATGGGCACCTTCGGCACGCCGGCCATCCTGGGATTGCCTGCACGCTACTACACCTTGTCGACGCAGATTTACTCACTCATACGCACTCAGCGCCAGGGGCAGGGTTACATCCTCGCCATCGTGTTGCTGGCGATATCGTCAATCGGTCTTTACATGAACCAGCGCATCGTGGCTGCCCGCCGCAGCTACGCGACGATTGGGGGCAAGGGCGTCAAGTCACGCAAGGTTACCTTGGGCAAGTGGAACACCCCCATCGCCGTCGTGACGATCCTGTTCCTGCTGGCAGTTGCCGTGTTCCCGCTGGTGTTCCTAACGTGGAGCAGCCTGACGCTGAACGCCGGCGACTACAGCATAAGCAATCTTTCGCTCCATTACTGGATCGGCGCCAGCAACCCGCGCTTTGCCGCGGGCGAACCCGGAATTCTGCGCAATGAAGCCGTGATGGGCGCGGTGTGGAACAGCCTGAAGCTGTCGCTCTTAGGTGGTCTGATATGTGCACTGGCCGGCATGCTCATCGGATACGTGGTGGCGCGTGCGCGCAAAGCCCTCACCAGCCGCCTTCTTGAGCAGGTGTCGTTCGTGCCGATGCTTGTGCCGAGTATCGTGTTCGGTGCCCTCTACCTCACCCTCTTCGCGGTGCGCCGCGGGCCCGTGCCTGCGCTCTATGGAACCTTCGCCCTGCTGGTGCTGGTCACCGTGGCAAAACAGCTGCCCTACACGGTGAGATCGGGCGTGTCGTCGATGTTGCAGGTGTCGCAGGAGCTGGAGGAGGCGGCGGTGATACTCGGCGCCTCGTGGTGGTCGCGGCTGCGCAAGATCATGCTGCCCCTCACCAAGAGCGGTTTCGTGGCAGGCGCCCTGATAGTGCTGATAACGAGTATGCGGGAGCTCAGTCTCTATATCCTGCTTGTCACGCCTGCGAACCGTGTGCTCACAACTCAAACCTACCGCTTCATTGAGGTAGGCTACACGCAGTTCAGCAACGCGATGACTGTGTTGCTGACGTTGCTCGTGGTCGTCCTGACGTTCCTCATTAACAAATGGCAGAAGACTGATCTAGGCGCCGGCCTGGGAGGTAAGTGAGTATGGAAGCTGTAAGACTGGTAGGCATATCGAAGGGCTGGTCGGGCGTCAAGGCTGTCGACAGACTCACCCTCGACATCGGCAAGGGCGATTTCGTGACTCTACTGGGCCCATCGGGCTGCGGGAAGACCACCACCCTGAGGATGATAGCTGGCCTTGAGGACCCCGATGACGGCGATATCTACATCCACGGCAAGCTGGTATTCTCCGCATCTCAGGGCATCAACGTGCCCCCTGCCCAGAGGGGCCTGGGGATGATCTTTCAGTCGTATGCGCTGTGGCCTCACATGACTGTGTTTGACAACGTCGCGTTCGGTCTGGCCCAGCAGAAGGTGCCGCGCGATGAGATCAAGCGCAGGGTGATGAAGGCCCTTGAGGACGTGGACCTCGCCGCTCTGGGCGGCCGCTACCCGTCGGAGCTCTCAGGCGGGCAGCAGCAGCGCGTCGCCGTGGCGAGGATGGTTGTCGTCAGCCCCGAGCTGCTCCTCATGGACGAGCCGCTCTCGAACCTCGACACCCGTCTGCGCATGCAGATGCGGGCATCGCTCAAGCGCATGCACCAGGAGATGAACAGCACTGTGGTGTATGTCACCCATGACCAGGAAGAGGCCCTCACGATGTCAACGGCGATCGCCGTGATGGACAAGGGCAAGCTGGAGCAGTATTCGGCTCCTGAAGAGGTCTACGAGCGCCCTGCCACCAAGTTCGTGGCGGAGTTCACGGGCAACCCGCAAACCAACTTCATCGAGGCCCTGGTGGCGAAGGGTTCACAGGGCGCTGCCGCAGCAGCCGGCGCAACAAACGCGGCCGCCGGTCTCGCGGTGGAGGATCATATCATCGGCTTCGTGCAAGGGAACCCAGGCAGTCTCCCTGATAAAGTGTGCCTGGCGTTCAGGCCTGAGGCCATGGCGATCTGCGCCGAGGACGGCGCGTGCAGGCTGCCAGCAGTGGTCTACGC
>DBQN01000041.1:0-2240 GCA_002305255.1 Firmicutes bacterium UBA1393
TCTCTATCACAATCCCACCCGACGCCGCCAACACCGACCCCGACGTGCACAGATTTCGTGCGTTTGCGGCGTGGAGTGGCGGCTTTTCGGTTGCTCGCGCTGCGAACCGCCCAGTTGCCGGTATCTCGCCCTGTGGATCGCGCCCCGTATGGGCGCCCCGCGAACGGCGTTGCGCCTCATGCCATCGAGACCGACATGAGCGCGCAATGGAGTGACGAGCAGAGAAAGGCAATCATCGCCGACATCCCGCTGGGGCGGTAGGGGCAGCCGGCAGAGGTGACTGCCGTCGTAAGACTCCTGCTCTCTGAAGGCGCCAATTTCATAACCGGAGAGATCATCGATGTCAACGGAGGGACATTGATGGACTGACCAGGCGGTTTGTGATCGCCTCCATCCAGTGCGGCAGGCCCCCGGCCGGGTAGGCTAGTCTGCCCGGCCCCGGCGGGCCTGCCGCGGCGATGGAGATAATTTTCACATCACACGCTTGCCCGAGCACATCAAGCCACACCAATCAAAACCCAGACTACCAGCGGAATTGGGTTCCACTTCGATTTCTCGCGTATTCTGCATCATCGGCTAGAAGGAATTGTCGACTCGGCGGAGAAAACTCTTTTCATGGACTCGTGTGAGCGCCAGGTAGTCGCTGGTCAGGGTGGTGCAACATGCGCATAGAACGGGTGGATCTCATTCATGTCCAGGTGCCCCTTGTGGAGCCCTTTCGGATTTCAACAGCATCGGTCGCTGTCAAGGATGCGCTGCTGTGCCTCCTGACTTGCGACGGAATCACAGGCCTGGGCGAGTCATCGCCGATGGCTGGCGATTTCTACTCGGCTGACACCCCGGAGTCATGCCTGGACGCCCTCAGATCGCGCCTCGTGCCCATGCTGCTCGCCACAGATATCGATACTCCTTCGTCCTTCGCCGGCCTTGCTGATGAATGGATGCCCGGCGCCAACTTCGCCAAGGCTGGGCTGGAGATGGCCCTGTGGGATCTGGATGCCCGCCGGCGTAACGTGCCACTGTACGAGCTCCTCGGCGGTTCCGGCAAACCGGTTCCGTCAGGCCTCGCGGTGGGCATCTGCGACAGCATCGGAGAGTTGCTCAGGAGGATAGAGGCCTTCCTCGCCGAGGGTTACGTGAGGGTCAAGATCAAGATCAGGCCCGGTTGGGACGTTGAACCCATCAGCGCGATCCGCCGCGAGTTCGGCGACATTCCCCTGATGGTTGACGCCAATGCTGTGTATCGCCTGTGTGATGAACACGTTCGAGTGTTCAAGGTCCTCGATGACTTTGGCCTGATCATGTTCGAGCAGCCCTTTGCCGGTGACGCCCTGGAGGATCTCGCGACCCTCCAGGCCATGGTGGCCACGCCCGTCTGCATCGATGAGAGCGCCGACAGCATCGACTCAGTCGCTCGCGCGCTCTCTCTGGGCGCCGCTCGAATCGTCAACATTAAGCTTCAGCGCGTCGGTGGTTTTGGCCCTGCCATCGCCATCCACGACCTGTGCCGCGACAATGGCATCCCGGTGTGGTGTGGCTATATGCCTGAGCTCGGTGTGTCCACGTTTGGAGGCGTGCACATGGCCACATTGCCTGGGTTCACACTGGCGGGCGATCTCGAACCCAGCCTGCGCTGGTTCACTGATGACATCACTCGTCCGCTGGTGCAGATGGGATCACCCGGCGCTATAGATGTGCCACATGGTCCAGGCTTGGGCATCGATCTTGACATGGAGAAGGTCGCCCGCTACTCAGTGTCGAGACATACGTTCGTGCGCTGATCCTGTAGTGCTAATGTTCCAGCATGGAGGTGCCGACTGGTGACAACGTGTGACGCAGGCGCAATGCGCCGCAGTTTCAGAGAGAGGATACACGGCAAGCTCTTGCCGGCAGTCCCGGTGCCGATGACGGCTGACTACGCCATTCATCGTAAGGCCCAGGACGCGTACGTGCGCTACATGAGTTCTCATCAGGTGGGCGGCGTGGCGGTGTGGGCCCATACCGGCAGAGGCCTCCACCTCGAACGCGACACCCGAATGGAGATCATGAAGTCGTGGCGTGATGGCTTCTCTGACGGGCGACTCGTCATTGCCGGGGTAGGTGCGCTTCCCGATGCCACTCTGCCCGAGGATAAGCGCCTGAGCAAGTTCCAGGACGACACAGTGCGCATGGCAGAGGACGCGCTAGAGGCCGGAGCCGATGCCTTCCTTGTGTACGCACCTGTCATATACCGCGATCGC
>DBQN01000041.1:2246-20017 GCA_002305255.1 Firmicutes bacterium UBA1393
GGCCGGTGGCATCAGCTACAGTCACACACTGCTCGATGCGCTGATGTCGATTCCGCAGGCGTGCGCAATCAAGCTGGCCACGCTCGATAGCGTCACGACCTATCAGGATGTGGCGCGCGTCATAAACGAGAAGCACCCTGACATCAGCCTCATCACCGGCGAAGACCGCATGGTGGGCTATACCCTCATGAGAGGTGGCGTCTCCGCTCTGATCGGCATGGGGTCTGCCTGCACGAAGCCTCAGGTCGACCTGCTCAACCACTGGTTCTCCGGTAACGCCGCTGCCTTCCTGGATCTCTCGTCGAAGGTAGACGATTTCTCCGAAGTCACCTTCGCTAAACCCATGGACTGGTACATCATACGGCAGCTCTGGTGCCTGGTGCTTGAGGGAGTGATCCCGGAAGACGCCGCCCACGACGTGCTGGGCCGCACGATCAGCCGCGACGAGGTGCGGCTTCTCGAAGCCACCATGAAGCGCCTCGGTTGGTTGTAAGGCTGCGACGTAGGGTGGGAGGGAAGAGGCAGTGAGGTTCGGCGTCATCGGGTTGCAGCATTTCCACGTGCATGACATGATCGCCGGCATGATGCGCGAGCCGGGAGCTGACGTCATCGCCATCGCCGAACCCGATGACACCGCATGGGCACGCGCGGGTGCACGCTATGGCCTGAAGCGATACCGCGACTACAGGCAGATGCTTGACGCAGAGCATCTCGACGCAGTCGGGATAGTGAACATCCCGGGCGACAGGGCGGAAGTTGCAGCTGAGTGCCTCGGGCGAGGGTTGCACGTGTTGTGCGACAAGCCCGCGGCGGTGAACTGGAGCGGACTGAATCTTCTTGCTGACGCAGTCCGGGAAGCCGGCAGCGCGGTGCTGTTTCCCTTCTTCACCGTGAGATACGAGCGGCCGGTGGTCACGCTGAGAGAGCTCGTGACCCGGGGCACGCTCGGCAAGATAGCTAGCTTTGTTTCGATGCGTCCGCACAAATTGATGCCACAGGCCAGGCCAGAGTGGTTCTGGGATCGCGATCGTTACGGGGGAGTCATCGTCGACCTTGGAATACACGATGTAGACATCTACCGGTGGTTCCTTGGCGATCTGGCCCCGCAGGCGCGAAGCTGCAGTGTGTCGGCAAGTCACTCGCTCGTGGGGGCGGGCATGGTCTCAAGCGAAGCAACGGGCGAGCGGAAGGAGCACGCCTTCTCTGATGTGGGGCACTTCATGCTTGTTCCGTCGGCGCCTGCAGCCTGCCCAACGGCTGTGTTCAGGGTAGACTGGCTCACTCCCGACGCAGAGCCCATGCATGGTGACTGCCGCTACTTCGTCGTCGGCACGGACGGCGTGGCCGAGGTCAGAACCACGGGTGGACTGCCTGGCGAAGGGGAGTCACTGCACCTGGTCACCAGGACGCAACCCCCACGCAGCATCGAGCTTAAGGCTGCTGGCACGACGATATTTGCCGACTTCGCCGATGCGGCTCGCGGTGTCCGCCCGGCGGCGATCTCGGCTGATGAGTTCATAGAGGCAAACGCCATCGTGTTGATGGCGCGCGATGCGGCCGATGCGGCCGACGCTCGTGACGCTGCCAACATGGCGCGCCGCGATGGCATACACAGGTGCAATGGATGAGCACTACATGAAGGAGGGTTCAGGCTTGCGGAAAGTCAGAATCGGGATCGTGGGGTCGAAGTTCGCGGCCAATCTGCATGCGACGGCCTACTCCAGGTGCCCACAGGCTGACGTTGTGGCTGTGGCTGCACCTGACAACCTGCACGAATTCGCCGACGAATTCGGCATACCCGAACGCTACAACAGCTATGAGGAGATGTTCGGCTCGGCATCGCTCGACTTAGTGAGCGTGTGCAGTCCGAACTTCCTTCACCACCCAATCGTCAAGGCGGCGGCAGAGGCAGGGCTCAACGTAGTGTGCGAGAAGCCCCTTGCCACCACTGTCGAAGATGGAGCTGACATGGTGCGCACCTGCCGCGATAAGGGCGTCAAGCTCTTCTACGCTGAAGACTGGCTCTTCGCGCCGGCGATACTCAGAGCCAAGCAGGTGATCGACGAGGGCGCCATCGGCGACATCCTGTTCATCAAGGCCAAGGAGACTCACTCCGGATCTCACTCTCCGTTTGCGCAGAAGGTGCGCACTTGCGGGGGCGGAGCCATGATCCATCTTGGAGTCCATCCTGCGGCGTTCGCTCGGTGGCTGGCCGCGAGTGAGCCCGCGGAGGTCATCGGCAGCACTACACCGGGCCTTGACGGCAATCTGCTCCACAAGAACCTCGAGGGCGAAGACTGGGCGGTATCCATCATGACGTTCCGTAACGGCATCAGGGCCGTAGTGGAAGGCAACTACATCACCCAGGGCGGCATGGACGACCGGATCGAGGTGTATGGAACCAAGGGCGTAGTCAGGATCGATCTCACGCAGGGTTCCCCGATATCCGTTTACAGCAGCGTGGGCTATGGCTACGTGCTCGAAAAGGCCGACTCTTCGCTCGGTTGGACCAGCCCTGCTGTAGACGAGTACGCGTCCCTCGGATACGTGGGTGAGCTGTCAACGTTCGTGAAGTGCGTCGCTGAAGACCTCGAACCGCCGAAGGGCGTGTCAGGAGAAGATGGTCTGGCAGCGCTGGCAATGGTGATCGCCACCTACCGCTCCGCCAAAGAAGGACGGAGCATAGATCCACATGAGCTATGGAAGGAGTTGCTGTAGTTGAGCAAGACGTCCATCGAATTCGCAGGCTTGACCCTGAAGAACCCGTTCGTTGTCGCATCAGGCCCTGTCACATCGTCATTGCGCAAACTCAAGGAGTGCGAGGCCAATGGGGCCGGCGCGGTGTCGGTGAAGCTGATCCTTAAGAAGCAGCCCTGGAACGCCCAGCTGAGGATGTACTCAGTGCCCGGCGAGGTCAGCATCGTCTGCCACGACCGGAGGCTTGATGAGGAAGTCGGTCTCGAGCTGCTAACCCAGGCTCGCGAGCACACCAACCTCATCATCTTCGCAAACATGGGGCACATGGGCGAGGATCTCGAAGGCTGGCAGCAGCTGGCTCTCGACATCGAGAAGGCAGGCGCCCACGCCCTGGAACTCAACTTGATATGCCCGAACCTGACGTTCTCGGCGATGAGGATGGGTGCCAAGGTCACCTCGTCATATGGCGCCGCAGCAGGCCAGAACCCCGAAGCGTGCTACAACATCGTCAAGGCACTGAAGGAAGTCGTGCACATACCCGTGGTGCCCAAGCTCACGCCTAACGTGGGCAATATCTCGGAAACCGCCAAGGCATGCGAAGAGGCGGGTGCCGACGGTATCTGCCTGGCTGGTGGGCAGTCGTCCCTGCCCAGAGTGGATCTGGAGAACGGCGGCAAGCCCCTCACTCCATTCCTTGACGGCGTATCCTTCGGCAGCCTCGGTGGCCCTGTTGCTCTCACCCAGTCTTTCGCCCTCGTTGCCCAGGCGGCCCGCACCGTCAAGATCCCGATCATCGGCGGAGGCGGCATCGCAACCTGGCAGGATGCCATCATGTTCATGATGTGGGGCGCCAGGCTGGCAACGGCGTGTACCGAGCCCATGTGGCGCGGATTCGGAGTGATCAAGCAGATCACCGACGGAATGTGCAAGTACATCGAGGATCATGGCTACTCATCGTTTGAAGACATCATCGGCCTGTCGCTGCCGTATCTCAGGTTCAGCAAGGAGCTCAAGCCGGATCAGGTCGAGGCCAAGATAGACTACGACACCTGTGTGCGCTGCATGAGCTGCGTCGGCCTTGGGCACTGCGATGCCATAGTCGAGCGAGACGGCGAGCCCTTCGTCAACACGGCGGAGTGCGTGGGCTGCGGCATCTGCGTCGACATCTGCCCTGTAAAGGCCATTTCCATGGTAGCGAAGTAGGGTGAAAGGGATGCTCGATTACCGAAACACGACGCTTGAGATAGAGCAGGGCAAGCCTGAGCTGGCCATCTTCTCGATCGGCGCCATCGAGCAGCACACGGCTGTGCTGCCCATAGGCACTGATACCATGATAATCAGCGAGATCGCGCGGCGTGTCGGGCGCCGACTGGGCGCGTACGTGATACCAACGGTACCCTTTGGCACCAGCTACGAGCATCGTGGGTTTGCCGGCACCATCAGCATCCGCCCTGACACGCTCTACCACTTTGTCAAAGAGATGATTCTATCCTGCTATGAGCAGGGAATCATGAAGGCTGCAGTGCTACTCGGGCACGGAGGGCTCTGGACGGTGAAGCCGGCTGTGAGAGACCTCAACTACGAGCACCCTGAAGGACAGGCCATCTGGTTATGCCCGTTCGACATGGGCGTCAGAGGGTTGATGTCGCAGGTACTGGAAACGTCTGATCAGGAGGTGCATGCTGGAGAGTTCGAAGTGTCGTGTATTATGGCCATCGATGAGGCCGCGGTGAAGATGGAACACGCCCACGACTATGTGCCGAAGTGCGGACGCGAGACCCTCGATTACCTCCCCATGAAGGCAGTGAGCCCGACTGGGGTGTGGGGCATTCCATCGAAAGCGAGCAAAGACAAGGGTGAACGGTGTCTGGAGATCCTCGCGCAAGCCACAGCTGACTACATCACGGAGTCATTCCGGAGCATCTCGATTCTCAAGAGCAAAACACCGGGAGGGATCAGCTAATGAAACGAATAGCGCTACTGCTCATCTGCACGCTGTTGATAGGCGTGGTATCGTTCAGTGCCTCCGCAGCCGACCCCATCGTAGTGGGATTCATAACTGCCCTCACAGGATCGACAAGCCTCTGGGGCACTCAGGAGAGAAATGGTGCGGTCCTAGCTGCTGACGAGATCAACGCCAAGGGCGGAGTGCTAGGCCGCCAGATCAAGCTCATCGTATACGATCACAAGGGCCAGCCGGCAGAGGGCGTGTCGGCCTACAGGCGCCTTGTCGACCAGGACAAGGCCGTAGTAGTGGGCGGAACCCACTTCAGCAACATCAGCCTCGCGATCGCTCCCGTGGCCGAGCAGAAGAGAGTGCCCATCATCGGCCAGGCCATTGAGCCCAAGGTGACTGTGCCTGAGCCCGGCAAGGTGAACCGCTACACCTTCCTGGCACAGCCGTCATCGGCGCAGCAGGGCCAGATGATGGCGCGATTCGGCTACGAGAACCTTGGCCTGCGCAAGGCCGCGGTGCTTGCCGACAAGTCAAACTCCTATTCGACGTCGCAGGCTGAGGCCTTTGCGGAGACCTTCAAGGCCCTTGGCGGCGAGGTTGTGTCTTACATCGAGTACGCCGGTGGCACCATGGACTTCAAGGCCTTCATTACCCAGATCAAGTCAAAGTCGCCTGACGTGATGTTCCTGCCGCAGTATGCGCAGGCAGGAGGACTGCAGGTTCGCCAGTCGAAGGAGCTCGGTCTGAATGTGACCATCCTCGGCTCGAACAGTCTGTCAGATCAGAACTACATCGACGCATGCGGCGGAATCCAGAACGCCGCCGGTACCTACCATCTGTTCAACGTGAACTTCGACGATCCCAAGTTTGCTCCGTTCCATAAGGCCTACGAGGCCAAGTATGGCGAGCCGGTGCAGACTTACCACACAGTGTTCGGCTACGACGACATCTACCTGATCGCCGACGCCATCACCCGCGCCGGCAAGGTCGACCCTGAAGCCATCAGGGATGCGCTCGAGACTATCAAGGGCGTGCCGGTTCTGGCAGGCGACGGGATGTTCACGATGAACCCCGCGACCCACCAGCCGGTGAGTATGCCGTCGTGGATCTTCCGTTGGGCCGCTGACGGCAGCCGCGTTCCTGAGCGCCTCATCTACCCTGTGGAGTAGGCACAGTCATTTCTAACATGGAGGTGCGTCGCACATGTTGAGACGAGCAGCATCAATCCTGGCGATCTCGGCACTGGTGCTCCTGGTGGCAGGGATGGGCATCTCTGCACAGGCCGACGTCATCGTGATCGGCGAGATCGCGGCTCTCACCGGCCCCACCGCGCAGCAGGGCCTGCAGGAGCGTAACGGCGCCGTGCTGGCAGTTGAGGAGATCAACGCAGCAGGTGGCGTGCTGGGCAAGCAGATCAAGCTCATCACCTACGACTTCAAGGGGCAGCCGGCCGAGGGCGTGTCGGTCTACCGCAAGCTTGTCCAGCAGGACAAGGCAGTCGTAATCGTCGGAACGAACTTCAGCAACGTCAACCTCGCCATGGCTCCCGTGGCCGAGCAGCTGAAGGTGCCGGTGCTCTCCAACGCCATGGAGCCTGCAGTGACGACTCCCGAGCCCGGTAAGGTCAACAAGTACCACTTCCTCGCCCAGCCCAGCTCGATTGAGCAGGGCGCCATCGTGGCGCGCTATGCCCTGGACGAGCTGAAGTTCAAGACAGCGGCTTGCCTTGTGAACAAGGGCAACTCCTTCGCAACGTCGCAGGCCGAGGCCTTCAGGGACTACTTCAACGCCAACGGCGGAAAGGTGCTTGACTACATCGAGGTTCCGGCCGGCGCGGTAGACTTCAAAGCACAGCTCACTAAGATCAAGGCGTCTAACCCTGACTGCATCTATATACCCCAGTACGCACAGGAAGCCGGGTTGCAGGTGAAGCAGGCCAGGGAGCTTGGAATTACCGCAGTTGTGCTGGGCGCCAACACCCTTGGTGTTCCTCCGTTTGTTGAGGCTGCCGGCAGCAATGCGATCGTGGCTGGCACCTACTTCATCAACAACGTGCACTTCGGCGATCCCAGGCTGGCCGACTTCATGGCCAGATATGAGAAGCGCTATGGCGAGCCGGTGATCACGACCAACGTGTTCTTCGGTTACGACAACGTGTATATCATCAAGGCAGCCATTGAGAAGGCAGGAGTGGCCGAGCCTGAGGCC
This sequence comes from Firmicutes bacterium UBA1393, assembly GCA_002305255.1. GTDB lineage: Bacteria > Bacillota > DTU025 > DTU025 > DTU025 > UBA1393. The sequence goes on from DBQN01000041.1 coordinate 9,109, forward strand.
ATACGCACGGCCCTCGAGAACACCAAGGATGTGAAGATCCTCCAGGGTGCAGGCACGATCACTCTCGATCCCAACACCCACCGGCCCGTTGATATGCCGGCGTGGATCTTCAAGTGGGAGGCCGACGGAACAACAGTGCCCATGACGCTGATGTATCCGTAACCCGAAAGCGGAGTAGCACATCACCTAACGATCTGGCCGGCAAGGCGGGGGCGGACATGCCGGTGACCCTTGCGGGTCACGGCACCGCTCCGGCCTCCGGGCCGGCCAGACGCAGGTTGCAGGAGAGTGCATACAGTGCTGTTTCAACAGATCGTCAATGGCATCTCGGTAGGCTCCATGTACGCGTTGCTGGCGGTGGGGTTCTCGCTTGTGTACAACATCCTCGGCATCGCCAACTTCTCACACGGGGCCATGATCGCCCTTGGAGCGTTCTTCTCATACTGGATCGCCCGGTATCTTGCCGTGCCTGTGCCTGTAGCGATCCTGGCATCAATCGCCTTCACCGGTCTCAGCTCAGCCCTGGTAGAGCTGGTGACCCTGAGGATACTTCGAAAGAGGGGTCAGGGCTCGCTCTACTTCTTCATTGCTTCGCTGACAGTGTTCAATCTGGTGACGGCAGTCCTGGTCTACATCTCGCGGGGCAACATCGTCTCCTACCCGCGCGCGTTCCTTTCCGGCACGTTCACCATAGGGAATCTGTATATTCCCTGGATCGATGCAGGCATGCTCTTGATCTCCATCGTCTGTTTGGCCGTGCTGTCGTATGTGATGTTCAAAACCAGATTTGGCCTGGCCGTGCGCGCCGCATCGTTTAGCATCAAAGCAGCTCAGCTCATGGGCATGGACATAGACGCCATCATTCAGGGAGTGTTCTTCGTGTCGGGTACCCTTGCCGGAGTCACGGGGGCTCTCCTGGGCGTTAAATACGCCGTGTACCCGTACATCGGCAACTTCGTGTATATGGCCCTCTTCGCGTGTGTGGTGGGAGGGCTCGGCAACCTGACCGGCGCAGTGCTCGGGGGCTTGCTCATCGGGTTGCTCGAAACCCTCGTGAGCGCCTACATCAGCTCGGCGATCAGCCCTGCGCTCACGTTCGCCTTCCTCGTCGTCATCCTCCTGCTCAGGCCTCAGGGTCTTGCCGGACGGGCGACCGAGGAGAAAATCTGATGGGGGCCGAGGTGAGAGCATGTCGTTTCTAGAGGGAGTCCTAATACTGACGGGTATCGTGGCTATAGTCGCCCAGGGGGTATACGTGCTCACCGGCCTCACAGGCCTGTTCTCTCTGGGGCAAGCATCCTTCATGGCAGTGGGGGCGTATTCCGCCGGAATCGCGAACCTGCGCTTCGGTTTGGGCTTCATCCCGTCTCTGTGTGTTGGGGTGGTTGCGGCTCTGCTGGCCAGCTTTGTAGTGGGCGCGCCCAGTCTCAAACTGAAGAAAACGTACTTCTCGTTGGCCACCATTGCCTTCGGCTATGGCGTGGAGTCGGTGCTTAACGTATCGACTTGGACCGGTGGCTCCATCGGTCTCATCGGCGTGGCCAACATAACCAGGGTATGGCACGTTGCCATCGCCCTCGGCCTGGTGCTCTGGGTCGTGCGCAACTTCAAGCTGTCGCGTTACGGGCGTGCCTGTGTATCGGTGCGCACTGACGAGACCGCTGCTCAGGTATATGGCGTCAACGCGTTTGCCACGAAGCAAATGGCCTTTTCGCTCGCGGCGGCGCTGGCCGGCTTGGGCGGCGGGCTGTATGCGTTCTACCTCGGTTACCTATCGCCTGACATGTTCGGCATTCCGGTGTCGTCGGAATACCTGGTGATGGTGTTCTTCGGCGGTCTCGGCAGCCAAACGGGCGCCTTCGCCGCATCTGTGCTCCTCACGGCGTTGATGGAGATGCTCAGAACGGCAGCTGAGTGGAGAGTCATTCTCTACTGTCTAATAATCCTCATCACCCTGATGTTCAGGCCCACCGGGCTGTTCGGCTCGTGGGAGCTTAGCTTCGGGCGGCGGCGCAATGGATCGGCTCCGCCGGACTCACCCGGGGCTCTCGCCGGAGGTGCTCGGAAATGAAAGCAGCGCCAGTCCTCGTTGTAGACAATGTGAGCAAGGCCTTCGGAGGCGTGCGTGCTGTTGACTCGCTCTGCATGGATCTGAACAAAGGTGAGGTGCTGGGGCTGATTGGCCCGAACGGCGCTGGCAAGACGACGGTACTTAACCTCATCAGCAGCGTGACTCGTATCGACAGCGGCGACATCCGCATCAACGGAACCAGCACGAGGAACTTGCCGCCCCATGGCGTTGCCAGGCTGGGGATCGCGCGAACCTTCCAGGAGATTCACCTGTTCAAGGGGCTTACAGTGCTCGAGAACGCGAAAGCCGCGGGGCACCTAAGTGTGAGGTACTCGCTCTTTGACGGCCTGGCCAGTCTGCCACGGTCGCGGCGGGAAGAGGCAAAGATCGAGCACACGTGCATGGATATATTGCGAATGTTCGGCCTTCACGGCGACGCAGGTAAGGACGCGAGTTCACTTCCGTATGGGCGCCAGAAGCTGCTTGAGATCGTGAAGGCGCTCGTCACCGAACCGTCGATCCTGCTCCTCGACGAACCAGCGGCGGGGTTGAACACAGAAGAGTCGAACGAACTGCGCGACCTGGTGAAAGAGGCTCAGAAACGTTTCTCGCTGAGCATTATCGTGATCGAACACACGATGGAGTTCATCGCGAGCATATCTGACAGGGTGGTCGTGATGAACTTCGGCAAGAAGCTGGTGGAGGGCACTTGGGACGAGGTACGGTGTGATCCGGAAGTCCTCAGGTGCTACCTTGGGGAGGACTGAGGGCAATGCTCGAGCTGAAGAAGGTGAACGTCCGTTACGGAGCTATCCAGGCCTTGAAAGACGTGAACCTCCGTGTAGAGCGTCAGACCATCGTGGCACTTATCGGGGCGAACGGCGCCGGCAAGAGCAGTCTGCTGAATGCGGTGTCAGGCATAGTGCCGTATACAGGCGAGATCTCGTGGAACGGGAAGCTGCTGCCTCACCATCCGCCAGCCATCGTCAGGGCCGGTGTGGCCCAGGTGCCCGAGGGCAGGCAGGTGTTCTCCAACCTCACCGTGTATGAGAATCTGCTCGCCGGCGCCTACGTGAACTGGAGTAAGCAGCGGATAGAGAAGAACATCGAGCGGGTGTTCAGCCTGTTCCCCAGGCTCAAAGAGCGGGCGTCGCAATCCGCCGGCACGATGAGCGGTGGTGAGCGGCAGATGCTTGCGATAGGACGCGGTCTCATGAGTGAGCCATCGTTGCTGCTCATCGACGAGCCGTCGCTCGGCCTGTCTCCCATTCTCACCACTGAGGTGCTGGCCCTTATCCAGCAGGTGAATGAGCAGGGTGTGACGGTGCTCCTGGTGGAACAGAACGCGCGCAAGTCGTTGGAGATCGCCCACAGGGGTTACGTGCTCCAGAACGGCAAGGTCGTGATGGAGGGAACCGGGCGCGAGCTGCTGAACGATCCGGCTATTCAGGAAGCCTATCTCGGCGTGTCGGGCTGTGCGTAAGTCTGCTGGGCTGCGGCGCGCCGCGTGAGGCCCGGGTAAGGTGGTTTCGCATGTCTAGAGCAGTGTTCCAGCGACTCAGGGAAGAGAAGTCCACATTTCGCGACTCGGAAGAGAAGGCCGCCGACTACATCCTCGGCCATGCAGGCGAGGTCGTGAACTTGCCCATCACTGAGCTCGCCGAGCGCATCGGAGTGAGCGAAGCTACCATCGTGAGGATGTGCAAGAAGATCGGATTCCGCGGCTTTCAGGAGCTCAAGATCAACTTGGCCATTGAGACCGTCAGTCCGATTCAGGCAGTGCACGAGGAGATCTCAGAGGGCGACGATGTCGGTCTCATCATGAAGAAATTGGTGTCGGCCAATGTGCACACACTGGAAGCCACGTTGGACGTGTTGTCAGAGGCCGACCTAAGGCTCGCGGTGGAGAGGCTCAGCGAGGCGAGAGCCATTCAGCTCTACGGGGTAGGCGGTTCAGGTCCTGTGGCGTTGGATGCCGCGCACAAGCTCATGAAGACAGGCAAGCCCGTCACTGCATATACCGACTCGCATATGCAGGCCATGGCGGCGGCGCTGGTGGAGCCGGGTGACGTGGTGGTAGGCATATCCCACTCGGGCAGCAGCCGCGATATCATCGATGCATTGGCCATTGCGAAGGCGAGGAAGGCGACTACGATAGGCATCACGCGTTATGCTCGCACGCCCATGGACAAGGTGCTCGACATCAAGCTCGGTACGTCTTCGTATGAGACTCTGTACAGGATGGAGAGCACGTCATCGAGGATCGCACAGCTGGTCATTGTGGATGCCCTGTTCATAGGCATCTGCCTGCGCGATCCCGAAAGGGCGGTGCAGAACATCAGGGTAACGCGAGAGGCCATAGCGCCAAAGCGGTTCTAGGGCTTAGGCAGGCCCGCAGCCGCTGTGCGTGGCAGTGTTCGCGTCCTTGAGGATGGACGCGACTAGTTGGAGGGGCCAGAATGACTTGGAAAGTACTGGTGACGCCGAGGACCTTCGGCAAGACCGATCCTGTTCCCAGAGAGATGCTGATAAAGGCAGGCTGCGAAGTGGTTCCAAACCCCTTCGGGAGGATGCTTACTGAGGATGAGCTGATCAGCCTTGGCGGCGACGTGGATGGCATCATCGGCGGTCTCGACCCGTTCACCAGAAGAGTGATGGAGAACTGCCGCAATCTGAAGGCTATCTCCCGGTATGGCGTGGGCGTGAACAACGTTGACCTGGAGTATGCCTCCGCCCGCGGCATCATGGTGACAAACACCCCCGGTGCTAACAGCGCCGCCGTGGCGGAGCTTGCCATAGCCCTGATCATGGCGGCGGCGCGGAAGGTGTGCTGCTCCGACCGGGCCATACGCCAGGGCGTTTGGAAGCAGTACCATGGAATGCAGCTCTCAGGTAAGACCATCGGGATAGTCGGAACAGGGCAGATTGGCAGGGAGACGGCGGAGCTGGCGAGGGGCCTTCGCATGAAGGTGCTGTGCAATGATATAATGCCCAACAGAGACTGGGCTTCGGCAATTGGCGCCGAGTATGTGGAGCTTGAGCGGCTCATACGCGAGTCCGATTACGTGAGCGTTCATGTGCCGTACAACGAAGACACTCACCACCTCATATCGAGTGAGCAGTTCGCGTCGATGAAGCAGTCTGCCATAGTAGTGAATACCGCCAGGGGTGGCATCATAGACGAGACCGCCCTGTGCGAGGCGCTGGCAAGCGGCAGGATCGCCGGAGCGGCGCTGGACGTGTTCGAGACCGAGCCGCCGTCGGGCTCGCCGCTGCTCGCGATGGATAACGTGGTTCTCACATCGCACATCGGCGCCCACACTCAGGAAGCCGTCGAGAACATGGGCCGAATGGCCGCGCAGAACCTGATCATGTGCCTGAGTGGCGCTACCCCGGCCAATGTTGTAACCAATTAGTAGGGTAGTAGGGGGAATAAGCAGATGAAAATGACGAAAGAGCAGCAGCTCGCGGCAATCGGCGAATCCGGCGTCGTGGCCGTCATCAGAACCAGCAGTGCAGACGAGCTTATCAACATCTGTACCGCCGTGGCTAAGGGAGGCATCGTCGGCGTCGAGATCACAATGACGTCGCCCGGCGCGCTCGATGCCATCAAAGAGGCCGCGTCGGTGCTTAACGGCAAGGCCATCATCGGCGCAGGCTCCGTGCTAGACGCCGAGACTGCGAGGCAGTGCATCCTGGCCGGTGCCGACTTCATCGTTGGCCCCGCCTTCAACTACGAGATGGTGCAGGTGTGCCGCAGATACAGCAAGATAGTGATACCCGGAGCCTTCAGTCCGACTGAGATAATCACTGCCTGGCAGGCAGGGGCCGACGTGGTGAAAGTGTTCCCCGCAACCAAGCTGGGCCCGTCTTTCTTCAAAGACGTGTTGGGCCCGCTGCCGCAGGTGAAGCTGACTCCCACCGGTGGTGTCGACCTTCAGAACATGGGCGAGTTCCTGAAGGCGGGTGCCGTGTTCGTCGGCGTAGGTTCGTCGCTGGTCGACAAGAACCTGGTCGCTCAGGGCAAGTGGGACGAGTTGACGGCCAGGGCAGAGCAGTTCGTGGCAGAGGCGAAGAGGGCGCGGAGCAAGTAGACTAGCACAGGCAGATGCAGGAGAGGAGGAACGGCCATGGATAATATGTTCGACTTGAAGGGCAAGGTTGCGGTGGTCACCGGAGGCGGCGGAGTGCTGTGCAGCGAGATGTCGATAGCGCTGGCCGAGCGCGGTGTGAAGGTTGCGGTGCTAGACAGGAATGAGGCCGCAGCCAGGGCGGTCGTGGCCGACATCACCCGCAGGAAGGGCACGGCCATCGCTGTTCCCGTCGATGTGCTCGACAAGAAGTCGCTGGAGAATGCCAGAGACGAGGTACTCAAAGCCTTCGGCACCGTGGACATCTTGATCAACGGAGCCGGCGGCAACAAGCCCGAGGCTACTGCCAGCGACACCATGTCATTCTTCGACATTCCCGCAGAGGCGATACAGTGGGTGTTCAACCTCAACATCATCGGCACGATACTGCCCACCCAGGTGTTCGGTAAGATCATGGCCGACCGCGGCGAGGGAGTAGTCATCAACCTGTCGTCTATGGCGGCGTTCAAGCCGTTGACCCGCACAGTGGCATACTCGGCTGCGAAGGCCGGAGTGAGCAACTTCACGCAGTGGATGGCAGTGCACTTCGCCCAGAACTACTCGCCTAACATCCGCGTGAACGCGCTGGCGCCTGGCTTCTTCCTCACAACGCAGAATGAGTACTTGCTTATCGACAAGAACACAGGCGAGCGCACTGCAAGAGGGCAGCAGATCCTGGATCACACCCCTGTGGGCCGCTACGGTGTTCCGGCTGATCTCATCGGCACGCTGATATGGCTGGTGTCAGACGCCGCCAAGTTCGTCACCGGCATCGTGGTGCCGGTGGACGGCGCGTTCTCGGCTTACGCCGGAGTATAGAGCCATGGGATCGTCTGATTGCGTGAGGCTGGTAGGCGACGACGTCGGCCTTGGCGAGGTTGAGCGTGCCCTGCGCGAGTGGCTCGCAGCCCTGTCGGCGCGGGCGGGGCGCGCGCCGCGCAAGGTGCTCCTGCTCCCGCCCGATTTCACCCGGGGCCACTCGCGTGCCGGCGACGTGGTGCAGTTGCTCTACGCCATGCTCGAGCCGGAAACGCGCGTCGAGGTGATGCCGGCTCTGGGCACCCACGCCCCGGTGAGCGACGAAGAGCGCGTCGCTATGTTTGGCGACAAGATCCCGACCGACCGGTTCCTCGTGCACAACTGGCGCACGGATGTGGTGAAGATCGGTGAGGTGCCCGGCAGCTTCGTGAGCGAAGTGTCAGGCGGGATGGTGGACTACAGCATCGACGTCGAAGTAAACCGGCGGCTGCTGGATCCCGCTTACGATCTCATCATATCCATCGGCCAGGTGGTGCCGCACGAGGTAGTTGGGATGGCCAACTATACCAAGAACGTGCTCGTTGGCTGTGGCGGCAAGAGCATGATAGACAAAACGCACTTCCTCGGCGCCGTGTTCGGCCTCGAGCGTTTGATGGGGCGCGATCATTCCCCTGTGAGACAGGTGTTTGATTATGCCGAGACTCACTTCCTGCGCCCGCTGCCGCTGCATTATATCCTCACGGTCACGGCAGCTGAGTCAGGGCACACAGCTATCAAGGCGCTGTTCGCGGGGAGAGAGCGCAGTCTGTTCGAGGAGGCGGTAGCGCTAAGCCAGCGCCACAACTTCGACCTCCTCGAGGAGCCGCTGCACAAGGTAGTTGTCTACCTCGATCCATCGCACTTCAAGAGCACGTGGCTGGGGAACAAGGCGACATACCGTACTCGGATGGCCATTGCCGACGATGGTGAGCTGATCATCATCGCTCCAGGCGTGAAGCATTTCGGCGAGGACGCAGCGGTGGATGTGCTCATACGCAAGTACGGTTACGTCGGCACACCGCGCGTGCTGGAGGCCGTGAAGGCCAATGAAGACCTGCGCGGCAGCCTCTCGGCGGCGGCACACCTGATCCACGGCTCGTCGGAAGGGCGGTTCAAGATCATCTACGCCCCGGGGCACCTCACCCGCGAAGAGGTAGAGGGCGTCGGATTCGACTACATGCCGCTGGACGAGGCGCTGAGTAGGTATAACCCGGCTACCCTGGTTGATGGGTTCAACGACGTCGGCGGCGAGAAGGTATTCTACGTGAGCAACCCGGCGCTCGGGTTGTGGTCGTTGGCTGAGCGGTTTCGATAGTACACAACAGTAGACGCCATTGAGACAGTGCATAGCGTGCATAAGGCCGCGGCAGCGGAGGGAGGGGCGCGAGTGACAGAAAGCGCCGGAGTAGGAGCAGTAGCAGGAGCAGGAGCACACATAGGATTGATCGGCCTTGGAGTCATGGGGCAGAACCTAGTGCTCAATATGGCCCGTAATGGCTACAGGGTAGCTGTTTTCAACAGGACAACCAGCGTGGTGCAGGACTTCATGGCCGGGCCGGCGCGGGGTGTTGACAACATCATCGGTGCGACCAGCATCGAGCAGCTCGTGTCAGCGCTCGCGACGCCGCGCAGGATCATGCTGATGGTCAAGGCCGGCAGCGCTGTGGATGCAGTCATCGCCCAGCTCGAACCTTACCTGAACGCTGGGGACATCATCATTGACGGCGGAAACTCTCTCTTCAAAGACACGGCCAGGCGTGCCGCAGCTCTGGAGGCGAAAGGCCTGCGCTACCTGGGCGTCGGCGTGTCGGGAGGCGAGGAAGGCGCGCTGAAGGGTCCGAGCATCATGCCGGGAGGTTCGCGCGACGCGTGGGAAGCTGTGAGCTCACTGCTTACCGACATAGCGGCCAAGGCGCCGTCGGGCGAGCCGTGCTGCGCGTACCTTGGGCCGGGCGGCGCCGGGCATTTCGTGAAGATGGTGCATAACGGCGTCGAATACGTCGACATGCAGCTCATCGCGGAGACCTACTTCTTCATGCGTGAGACGCTCGGAATGGACGTCCGCCAGATGCAGCAGCTGTTCGCCCAGTGGAACCAGGGCGAGCTTGAGTCGTATCTCATAGAGATCACAGCCGAGATCCTGGGCAAGACTGACGCCGCCACCGGTAAGCCCATGGTCGACATGATTATGGACCGGGCAGGGCAGAAGGGCACCGGCAAGTGGACTGCTCAGGAGGCACTTGACCTGGGCGCCGCCGCTCCGACCATGGCAGAGGCGGTGTTTGCGAGGGCCATGTCGGCTGCAAGGGACGAGCGTTGCGCCGCGGCGGCGCAGCTGCCGGGGCCGAAGCCCGAGTCAGTGGGTGGCCATGGCGTAAGCGCCGACGACTTGAAGCAGGCGCTCTATGCGGCGAAAATCTGCGCGTATGCGCAGGGCTTTGAGCTCATGAAGCTTGCCTCGCGCGAATACGGCTGGGAGCTCGATCTGGGCGGCATCGCGCTGCTGTGGCGGGGAGGGTGCATCATACGTGCCCAGTTCCTCGAGCGCATCAAAGAGGCATATACGCGCAATCCACAGCTCGACAACCTCATCCTCGACCCCTACTTCCGGCAAGTGGTGGTAGGCGGGCAGGAGGCGTGGAGGCGGGTCGTGGCCGCGGCGGCGCAGACGGGCATACCGGTGCCCGCCCTCAGCTCGAGCCTGGCGTATTACGACTCTTACCGCAGGTGCCAGCTGCCGGCGAACCTGATCCAGGCGCAGCGCGACTACTTCGGCGCCCACACCTACGAGCGCGTCGACGCGCCGGGTTGGTTCCATACCGACTGGTTGGTAGACGGAGACGTTGTGAGCAGCGAACCAGTGTAGGGCTGCCAGTCTATGATGACCGGCCCCTGGGCTTCTGTCCGGGGGCCGGTCTCTCATTGCTATGTCTCCGCAGGCCTCTGCAGGTGATTCGCACGCCGAGTGGAATTATCTTCCGAGACTCCGGGGCACGGTGTGACACCCGGGAGGCAAGAGGAGGACACCAGTTGCTTAAGATAGTGTTGTGGATCGTAGTCGCCCTGGTGGCTGTCAGCGGAATTACTCGAGCGCTAGACGGCGCGGGGAGGCGGACTGTGGCGTCGCTCAAGATCAGGCCTGTAGACTTCTCTGCCCTCACAGACGGAGTGTACGCCGGACGCTACGACGGGGGCCTTCGATGGTCCAATAGCGTGGAGGTCGTGGTTCAATCGGGACGAGTGATCACCATCAAGGTACTGAAGGCGATTCTGGGCCAGGCGGGCACAGAGCGAAAGATCGTCGAAAGAGTAGTCGATTCGCAATCACTCGAGATAGACGCGGTGAGCGGCGCATCTCTGACGCTCAAGGCATCGCTCAAGGCAGTTGAGAACGCTCTGGAAACGGCCCGCTGAGACGTGGGCTCGGCCCACCAACAAGCCATCCCGCCACGATACGGCGGGAAACATGAGGAGGCGCATACACATGCGTTCACGGTCTCTGGCGGGGCTTGCCTTTATCATCGCGGCACTTTGGGCCGGATTCTGGGTGTGGTTCGGCATAGCGTCCGGAATCGGCGAAGGACTCAACGTACTCGGCGTGATCATGCACACTGTTCCGGGTATCGCGTTCGCAGCGGCTGCCCTGAGCGCGCGCAAGTGGCATGTGCCAGGGGGGATCGCACTCATAGCGGTGGCAGTGGCTGCACTCTGGATCTTCCGCTACATTCCCGAAAGGCTTCTGACACCCGCTGGGCTGGTCATCGGCGTGCCGCCGGTGGTGTCAGGCGTGATGTTCATTGCATCAGATCTGCGCCAACGGGAGTAGCTGGCGGTAGGCATCGGCGCTTAGGGTGCGGCGGCGGCTGGTGGGCGCCGCGATGGAAGGCTGGCGTTGTGGGGCGAGCGACGA
>DBQN01000009.1:0-16151 GCA_002305255.1 Firmicutes bacterium UBA1393
TCAGTCGGCGGGCACAGGGCCTTTACATCCGTCTCGAAAGATAGCGGCGCCCTTTACTGTCTAAATCGACCTAAACGTCCGTCCTATCTGTCGAAATCAGGGTAAAGCGTTTGCGGCTCCCGACCGGGTCGCCAACCTCGAGTCACGCCCGCGAACCGCAACCGCTTGAGCTGAGGCTCCGCGCCCGGACGACCTGACCGAGTTCGACCGAACCGCAGCCGGTCGGCTGGCGCGGAGCCTTTACACCCGTTTCTCAAGATAACAGCGCCCTTTGCTGTCTAGATCGACATAAAGCCCCGCCTTATCTGTCAGAATCGGGGTAAACCACCTCTTCGGCGATGCCCGCTCGCCCAGGATCGGTGTCCTCTGCGAGAAGCGTCGCTCACATCTGCTCTAACAGGCTCGCGGGAAACGCCCTCGCACGCCCCCCGCCCTCCGGATTCACGCCAGCGTTCCGGCTCCGTCCGACCGCCCGCCGGGAAATGGTCGGGGCCGAAACGTCCGGGTGAACAGGTCAATGTCAGTGCCGCCTACCTGGACATCTCCCTCTCGAGCTTGGCGAGGGCCCGCTTCTCTATTCTCGACACGTACGATCTTGATATCCCCAGGGCCTTGCTGATCTCGCGCTGGGTCACCCTCACGGCCGAGCCCACACCGAACCTCATCTCGATGACCCGACGCTCCCTGGCCGACAGCACCCGCAGCCTGTCCAGGAGTCTCTGCTGCTCAAGCCTCTGCTCAACTGCTTCGTCCACGCTGTCTCCTTCCTGTGTCAAGACGTCCATCAGCACGATCTCATTGCCCTCTCTGTCAGAGCCGATGGGATCGTTGAGACTGAGCTCACCGCGGTTCCGCCGGCCTGACCTCAGGTGCATCAGGATCTCGTTCTCGATGCACCGCGCCGCGTAGGTAGCCAGCCTAGTCCGCTTGGTCCGGTCGAAGGTGTTGACTGCCTTTATCAGGCCGATGGCACCGATGGATATCAGATCGTCGACGTCCTCACCGGCGATGTCGTATTTCTTGACTACATGGGCCACCAGTCTCAGGTTCCTCTCCACCAACACATTTCTGGCTTGCTCATCCCCACTCTCCTTGCGCTCAAGCATTTCGGCTTCTTCGGTTTCCGAGAGTGGTGGCGGAAAGGCTCCGTTCCCGGATGTGTAAGCGTGAAGGAGCCAGATACCCCTTGCGAAGAGGGCGATTACGGCCATAAGGGCGCCTGCCAGCAATGGCAACACCTCCGCACAGACTAATTCACCCTAGCCTATGAAGAGGCTGCGCCCTCCGTGCGTGTCCAGAACTGCACAATCTCGCGGAACACAGGGGCTGCAACATCGGCTCCTGATCGTCCGGACTCGAGCACCACTGCCACGGCGATGGACGGCTTCTGCGCCGGCGCGTAACCCGCGAACCATGCGTTGTAGACAGGGGAACCTGCGGAATCGAGCCTTCCTGTTTGCGCGGTTCCGGTCTTGCCGGCACAGCTCAGCCCCGCCAGAACAGCGCTGGCCGTGCCCTCCGTAGCTGCTGTCTCGAGCATGCGCCTGAGCGTGGCGGCCGTGCCCGGCGATATGGCCCTGTCGCCTTTGAGAGACCGAGGATACATCATACGCCTTCCTGATGCGTCCTCCGCTTCCAGCACGAGACTGGGGATCACCATTTGCCCGTCGCCGGCAATGCAGGCCATCATCGCGGCGGCCTCCACCGGCGTCATCTCGACGTGTAGCTGACCAAGCGCCAAGTTCGCCAGGCCGGCTTCGGAGGATAGGTCACTCAGCGGCGCCACCCGTCCGGATGAGGCTCCCTGCAGGTGGAGCCTGCCTGCCAGAGTTGGATCACCGACGCCGAAGGCCTTGGCCTGAGCTCTTACGGCACCTCCACCGGTCTGGGCCGCAAGGACGATGGCAGCTGTGTTGCATGAGTGGGCCAGCATCTCTGCCATGCCCACTCTGCCGTGCCCACCTCGCTCGTACGCAGCGCACCGGACTATGTTGTCGCCCACGTCGATGAAACCTTCGTCGATGTACTCCCAGGTGTAGGCGCTTATCCCGGCCTCAAGCGCCGCAGCCGCCACCACCACCTTGAATACGGAACCCGGGTAGTAGGGCCTGACTGCCCTGTTCAGCAGAGGCGCTCCCGGCGATGACATGGCCCCTGTCAGGTTCTGAGCATCGTACGTGGGTGTGCTGGCCATCGCCAGCACCTGCCCGGTGGCCACGTCGAGCACCACCACCGCTCCTGCAGCCCCGGCGGTCGTGCCCTTCCCTGCAGCCTTCAGGGCGGCTTCGGCCACCTGCTGAAGTGGCAGGTCAATGGTGGTGCTCACACTGCCGCGCGCCGACTGATGGCTTGCCCACGCGCCCAGGCCTGCCATACACTCGCCTCGGCCATCCACACTGAGCATCACCTCGCCGGCGTCGCCTGAGCCCAGAGCCCAGTCGAACGTTGCCTCCAGCCCATCGACACCTACTTCGCCGCTGTGCGTGGCTCCCTCGGCGCCTCTGCTCACGTAACCCACAACATGCTGGGCGGCGACTACCGTTCGTGGCGTCAGCTGGAACGGCACCACGCCGACAACGGCGCGTCCAGCCTCCACTACCTCGTCAGCGAGCTCGGGGGGGATTCGCACGACCCTGGCGTAGCCGTTGCGCACGTGCCCCAGTGCTGCCTCAATCGTTTGGATGGCCTCGTCGCTTCCCCTGATGGCTGTCGGGAATACCGCGGCGTGAGTGAAGGGAGGTCCGGGCTGCAGCTGACCTGAACCATGTGCGAGGAGCTCACCGCTTCTGGCAGTGATGTCGCCTCTGGCCGGCGGGAGGGCCGCCGATGACGAGCGCTGCGACACAGCCATAGCGGCGAATGTCGGTCCGTTCACGAAGCAGATGTACGCACAACGCCCTAGCAGCATGAGAAAGGCGAACAGTGTCGCCAACAGAACAAGACGGAGTCTGGATGACTCCGCGCTTCTGCCGGCTACGCGTCCGCCGTCGCTGCCACGATGGATAGGTGACATCCCCCTGCCTCCCCGGGGTATTATGCCCCGAGGTGGCAAGCTCTATCTGCGCGTCGCGCCATCGCGCCNNTCGCGCCATCACGCCCTCGCGCCGGCGGCTGCGCCGGGCTAAGAGCCTACGGCCGCCGACAACCTTGCGGTGAGCAGATCGATCGCCACCCTGTTGAACCCGCCTTCGGGGATGATGATGTCGGCATACCTCTTGGTGGGCTCTACGAACTGAAGATGCATGGGGCGCACCACATTGAGGTACTGGTCTACCACCGACTGAAGGCTCCTGCCTCTGTTCTCCACGTCTCTGGTGAGTCTTCTGATGAACCTCACGTCGGGATCGGTGTCGACATACACCTTGATGTCCATGAGCTGCCTTAGCCTGACGTCTTCAAGCACTAGAATGCCCTCGAGCACGAGCACCGCCGCGGGCTGCACGCGCACGGTCTCGCTGGTTCTGGTGTATGTCTCAAAGGAGTATACAGGCTTATCAACGGGAATCCCGTTCATCAGCTGCTGGGCGTGTTCGATGTAGAGGTCGGTGTCAAACGCGAACGGATGGTCGTAGTTGGTAAGCAGCCTGTCTTCAAGACTCATGTGACTCTGATCGCGGTAGTAGGCGTCGTGCTCAAGCACTGCAACAGCATCGCCGACTGCGCGCGACAGCTCGCGCACGACAGTGGTCTTGCCGGAGCCTGAGCCACCGGCCACGCCCAACACGAGGGCTGGTTTCGACATCGTCAAACAGCACCGCCTAACTTCTGGCCGCGCGCTCTATCTGAGCCTTGGCCTTCAGGTGATCAGAGTAGCTGGAGGAGAACACATGGCTTCCGTCGGGCCGCGCGACGAAGTAGAGCAAGTTGCCGCCTGTGGGGGCCAATACGGCCTTAATCGAACTGGCGCCGGGATTGCCTATGGGCCCGGGGGGCAATCCCTTGACCAGGTAGGTATTGTACGGTGAGTCTATTTGCGTGTCGGCAACCGACAGATGCTCCTTCGGCTCCGGCAACAGATACTGAACAGTCGCGCAACTCTGAAGGGGCATGCCGATCTCAAGCCTGCGCAGAAACACGCCTGCGATCACGGGCCGCTCATCGGCTATCACGGCCTCGCGCTCAACGATAGATGCGAGGATCACCGCATCTCTGAGGCTCAGCGCCGTGGATGCCTGCTCGTACTCGGCGAGCGCCACTGACTCAAAGCGCGTGAGCATAGTCCGGACTACCGTGGCCGCCGACACTCCCTTCGCGAAGGAGTAGGTGTCGGGAAACAGGTAGCCTTCGAGGGAAGTGCCCGGCTGCACGAAGCCGAACTCCTGCTGTACCCACGCCGGAGGCGCCTCAACCAGGGCCAAGAACTGCGTGGCGCCAGTCACACCGGCCTCTTCGAGCAGCCCACCCATCTGTCGGGCAGTAAGCCCTTCGGCCAGTGTCACCCTGACCTGTGCGACCTTACCCCTGGCAATGGCGTCGACTATGCGGGCAATGCCCGTGCCCCGCCTGAACACATACTCGCCTGCCTTGAGCTCTTGCGCCATGCCCATGATCCTTGCAGTGGCATCGAACAGCCAGCCGTCAGCTACCAGCCCCTCAAGCTCGAGCATGTTGCCAATCCGACGGGCGCTCCAGCCCGGCCCCACCACTACACGCACCGACTCACCGTCGGCGGGAACGGCCTGGGCAGCGTTCCATGCCCAGATTGCGGCAGTTGTGAACACGATCGTGACAACAGCCAGCACAAGCAGGCACCTGACAGGACCCGCCGCACGTCCCTGCCGCCGACCTGGCCTCCGATGACCCTGCTGCCGACCAGGCAAGGTTAACGCCGATGCCTGAGGCGCCGCCGATGTGTTCGATGTTCCCGCCTGCGTGTGCATCTGCTTCCCCCTTCTGCCCAGCAGAACGCGCTGACCTGAGCCACTACAGATATCATACAGACTTCGGGCTACTCAAGCAAGAAAGGCCCCCTCGGGGGCCTTTCGCACGCCGCACAACCTAGAGCCTAGTATTCGTCGGACTCTTCGTCCTCGTCATCGTCATCATCGTCGTCGTCGCCCTCGCCGGCCTCGTCATCATCAAACGACTCCAGCACTTCGACAACTCTCTCGAACTCTTCCTCGTCCTCGATGTCAGCAAGGTACTCCTCGCCATCGTCGTCGACTTCAACCCTCATGATGACTGCGTCTTCGCAGACCTCTTCGTCCTCATTCTCATAGCACTCGACAGGAATCAGCACCGCGTACCTCACTTCATCGATCTCCACTATCTCATCGATGGCGAAGTCCTGCTCATGCCCGTCTTCGTCAACCAGTGTGACAATGCCCTCGGGATCTGACATGTTATTCACTCCAATCCTATGTATCTGGTATATCGCCCTCGGCGAGTCATGGAAACCGTGCCTATCTCGATACAAATTCGAGATAGTTCTGGAGGATCAGCGATGCGGCAGCCTTGTCTACCACCTCTCGCCTTCTCCGCCGAGAAAGATCCGCCTCAAGTAGCGCCCTGTTGGCCTGTGCCGTAGAGAGCCTCTCATCCCACAGCAGCACCGGCACATCGAGGGCCTCCTTCAGCCTCTGGGCGAAGTCGGTAGCCTTCTGCGCCCTCGGGCCGCGCGTCCCGTCCATATTGACAGGCAGCCCCACAATGACCTCACCTGCACCGACCTCATCAACTATCTCTGAGATTCGGGCCACGTCGCGATTCCATCCGGCTGATGTTATCACACTGTGCGGTGAGGCCACAATGCCCAGTTCATCGGAGACCGCCACGCCTATTCTGACGTCGCCAAGGTCGATACCTACTCTGACCAATCTGCCCCTCCCTACAGCACCTTAATGCAGAAGTCCCTGCAGCGGGCGACGCAGTATCCGCAGAGCACGCATCGGGAATAGTCTACCACGGGTCGCGATTGCCCCATGCTGAGCGCACCCTGCCGACAGGCCTCAACGCACGCGCCACACTGCACGCACCAGTCCTCGATGAACAGCCTCTTATCACGCGCGATGCCTGCCAGCTCGTCGGCGTCAACAGGCCTGCCCTCTACCAGGGCCACATCGGCCTCGAGTTCCCTCACGTCACGCACGCCAATGGCCATGGAGTCGACGAACTGGTGAGCAAGCACCCATGACACGGCCTCACGTGCCTGTTTGAGAAGGTGCCCGCCTCCGAGGGGTTTCATGCTGTATACCCCTGTCCCGGCGGCACGGGCAGCCGCGATGGCCTCGGCCATCTGCTCTGTTTGCCCATCTATTATACCAATCCCGCGCAAGTTGAAAATGGGATGAATCACATCGATCTCGGTGATCGTACGCGCGGCCTCAACCGCCGCAATCGCGTGAGTCGAGATACTCACCGCCCGGATGACGCCCGCCCTCTTGGCATCGACCGCGCACCTGAGTGCCTCGGCATGGCCGGCCAGCGTAAGCGAGTTCTCTTGCTCGTGCAGGCCGAAGACATCTATGTAGTCAGTGCGCATGGCACGCAGAGCCCGTTCGATGCTCGCCTTCATGCCATCGTAGGTGTATTCGTAACACCTTGAGGCAATAACTATGTCGTGCCGAGGTATTGTCTGCAGTGCCACGGCTATGTGGTCATATGTGTCGTAGAGCTCTGCGGTGTCGAAGAAGGTCACTCCCATGGAGTGGGCGCGAACGATCAGCTCGGCGCCTTCCTCAGGGCTCAGTCCGGCCTGCAGCGGGCCCATGGTCAGCGTTCCCATGCACATCCGCGAAACCTGTATGCCCGTGTTTCCCAGGGGTCTCTGCTCCACTCCGGGTCACCTCCCGGCCCACGCTTCGTCAAGTCCGTGGGCTATCAACAGGAACCCGGGCGCCATTGCAGCGGTGGCGCAGGCCACGACGCCCGAATCATTGGCAACCAGCGCCGCAAGGGCGCCCGTGATCGCCGCGAGCACGGCCAGCCTGTGCTCATGGGGCAACTTGAATCCGCCACCCACTAGGTACAACACTGACGCGATAAGCGCCCACAGTAGCCTGGTCCACCCGGTATACCTCATCAGCCTGATGTTCATGGCCATCTTGCGCTGGGCGATCTCCACAAGCTCCCTGCGGCCGGTTGCTGAGCGCGCGAGCGAAACGGCCCTGGCTATGTGCGTGCTGCCGCTTCTTGTATTGACCCAGAGGATCATCCCGACAATGACCACGGCCATAACGACGGCCACCACGGCGCCGGCCACGAGGGCAACGCGCCTTCTCGGCACGCCAAGCCACAGAGCCGCGGCAGCGGCCGCCGCAGCCGCAACCATGCCCCCGAAGTTGCTGCCGGCAGATGGACTGCCGAGCACGACCGCCAGCAACGCGGCCGCACCCGCAACCAGCATCCATCCCCATTGACGACCGCGCACAAACCCTGCCCGCCGCCACAGCGCTGAGGCAGACACGATTCCAGCCCCAAGCAAGACCCCCATCAGCTCATTGCCAAGCCCGTAGAACCTCGCGCCGATAATGGCAGAGTGGCCGAGAACCGATGAGCGCGCCAGGAATCCCCCGCTCAGCACGTCGAAGAGGATAAGGGCCGCCCAGATCGTGGCCCATCCCTCGACTGTCGCCGTGAGGGCGGGCGGTCGGCCCGAGTGGCGCCAGAGGCTGAACACTCCTACTGACAGTGAGACTGTGAAGATCAGCGCCAGAATAGCCGAGGCCCCGGTGACGCCCGCTAGCGGCGCTAGGATCAGCACCACCGGACTGACGCACGATGCCACCAGAACGACAACGGCCAGCTTCATGAGACTGCGTGGTCGCCGCGGATGTGCGAGCGCTGCTATGCACAACGCCACGGCCACCACCAGACTCCCGGTGAATGTGTTGAGCACAGCCAGCCTTGCACCGTCTTGCGCCACAATGGCACGCTTGAGCCCGATGAGCGCTGCCCAGTCGTCATCTGCGGCGCCGCCTCCCGATGCCCGGGCATAGGCAGGAGAGCCAAGCCCACTCCACGCGGGGCCGACGCCGATTGCTTGCAGCACCGTTGGGGCCACATCCACCAGCGCTATCAGGCCTGAGCGGCGCGTCGTGGCCGACGAGATCAACCCCGGAAGGGCGGCGCCGCCTCCCTCAAAGAGCAAGCCATAGCCGTCGCGATTCCACAGCGAGAGCACGAACAGCTCGACCTCGCCGGGCTTCACGGCCTCCACTGACTCCAACACGGCATCAACCACTGCGTCGAGGTTGCGGTACGCCCATTCCAGCCTGGCCCGTCGCAGTTCCGATACGACGGACTCGGCCTCATCGAGCGCCCGCGCCACATCGTCGAACTCCATGACGATGAGGCCAACGTCAGGATCCATCAGCGCCTGCCGCACAGCACCGGCTACGGCGCGGGCATCGGTGCGCAACCCACCGGGTCCTTCGGGATCCTCCGTCACGAGCTCTGGGTGTGTATACAAGCGGTCAACGATACCGGCGGCATCGGCGGCGAGCAATAACGCCAGGTTCGCATCGGCGGGCACCCCGGTCTCGCCGGCTTCAGCACCACCCGCACCGGCAGCCACGTTTGCGATCGCGGCTCCGGTAGCGGCACCGACTCCGGCGGCGGAGATGACCGCAGTCTTGAGCCCCGCCAGTCTCAAGGATTCACCGATCAGCCCCGGATGACCGCCGTATGGCGACGACGCGTTCGCCGACACCAGCTCGAACCACCCAGGCGCAACTGCGGCGCTGTCGGAGAGGGGTTCTGCGGCCAAGTCGCGCCCCGACCGTCGTGCATAGGCCGAACCCACCGTCTCGCCTTCGTACGCGAGGCCAATGCTGCCGAATCTCAGATCGATGCCCTGCGCGGTCATGGGCACGCCCGATGCTGCGGTAAGGGCGTACGACGCCGGGTCGCCGCTTGCCGCGGCCCTCAACGACACCAACGCGAACGATCCGAGACTCGCCATCAGCCCCGTGCCTGTGCGGTCGATTGGTTCAGGTTCCAGGCCTCCCGCGATAATCACAATCGCGGTGCGGTGCGCCGCGCCGGCGCCAGCGCCCGCGGCAGAGGCGTTCGGGAGCAATGCACACAGAACAACGCAGAGCGCGAGGACTGACGCCCTCGCGCTCGCCCTGCCCATGCTACTTGCCCAAGTAGCTCTTGACCAGTTCCTCAATGATCTCGTCGCGCTCCACTCTGCGAATGGTGTTCCGGGCGTTCCTGTGGCTCGTTATGAAGGTTGGGTCGCCCGACAGCAGATAGCCCACGAGCTGGTTCACCGGGTTGTACCCCTTCTCAGCCAGAGCCGCTATGACCTCGTTGAGAACACGCCGAACAGGAGTGATCTCAGCATCAGCGTCAACAGCGGAGTAGCGGACAGTCTCATCGCCATGGCCAGTCATTGCTCACACCACCTCGGGCCGAACTTGGATCTTACCCATTGGTCTTCGCTCTCTGACTCTCGATAGCCTTGACGCCGGCATCCAGCGCGGCGCCGATCAGGGAAGCGTCTTTGCCGCCTGCCTGGGCCATATCTGCACGGCCACCGCCACCGCCGCCTGCCGCCACTGCGGCCTGCTTCACGATGGCGCCGGCGTTGTAGCCAAGCCCCAGTAGATCACGGGTGATGGTGGCAACAAAGGAGGCCTTGCCACCAATGCCCGCTGCGAGCAGCACGATGCCGGATCCAAGCTTGTCGCGGACCATGTCGGCAATTCCCCTGAGCTCGTCCACGTCGACAGCCTCTACCTCGGCCGCTACGAACTTCACGCCTCCGACGTTCGAGGCCCCCGTCACCAGGTTGTCAAGGCTGCTCTGAGCCAGCCTGGCCCTGAGCTTCGCGATCTCCTTCTCGCCGGAGTGCAGCTCCGAGAGAAGCCTCTCAACCTTGGCTGCGAGCTCGTCTTCTGACGACTTGAGCATCTCTGCCAGCTGCTCTATGATGTTCCTGCTGTGCCTCACATATTCGAGGGCACCCATACCCGTGACGGCCTCTATTCTACGCACACCTGCCGCGATACCGCCCTCGGCCACGATCTTCACCATGCCGATATCGCCCGTCTTGCTCACATGGGTGCCGCCGCACAGCTCGAAGCTGACATCGCCCATTCGCACCATGCGCACCGTGTGACCGTACTTCTCGTCAAACAGCGCCATGGCGCCCTGCTTCTTGGCTTCATCGATCGACCCGTAAGATACGTTCACCGGCAGATTGCGCAGCACCCATCGGTTCACCATCGCCTCGACCTCGTCGAGCTGCTGACGGGTGAGTGCCGTATGGTGCGAGAAGTCGAATCGCAGGCGCTCGCTGTCGACAGCTGAGCCGGCCTGCTGCACATGGCTGCCCAGCACGGCGCGGAGCGCAGCGTGGAGCAGGTGCGTTGCCGAATGGTTGGCGGCAGTGGCGGCGCGGATCTCATCATCAACCTCTGCCAGAACCTGTTCGCCCACAGTGAAGCTGCCCTTCTCAACAACTACCTCATGCACTACGGCATCGCCCAACGGCTTACTCACGCCAACCACGCGAGCTATGGCTCCCGCCGGCGACGTGATCCTGCCGGTGTCGGCAGCCTGTCCACCCGAAGCTGCGTAGAAAGGCGTTGAGTCGAGGACGATCTCGCCCTTCTCGCCCGCCTCGAGCACCGTCGCCGAAGACCGGGACGGGCCAATAATGCACTGGATCGCTGCCGCGCCCTCAGTTCTCTCGTAGCCCGTGAACTCAGTAGTAGCGTCGCCAATGGCGTCATGATACCGCTCCGACTTGTCGTCGAGGTACGAAGACGAGCCCCGCGCCGAGCGAGCCTTCTCCCGCTGGCGCTCCATAGCCATGTCGAATCCGTCTTTGTCGACTGTGAGGCCACGCTCGGCCGCGATCTCTTGAGTGAGTTCATACGGGAAGCCAAAGGTATCGTAGAGCCTGAACACATCATCACCCGGAACCACACTGCCGCCCTCTGCCAGCACCCGCGAGATCACACCATCCAGCATGCTCGAGCCCTGCTCAAGCGCTGACAGGAAGCGCTCTTCCTCGAGCCTGACAGTGAGGAGTATTCGGTCGCGCTCCTTTTCGAGCTCCGGATAGGCGCCCTTCATAGTGTCGATCACAGCGGCCACCGCCTCAGGCATGAACACGTCGGTGACGCCCATGAGCCGTCCGTAGCGCACTGCCCTCCTGAGCAGACGGCGGAGCACGTAGCCTCGGCCCTCGTTAGTGGGCAGAATGCCGTCGCCCACCATGAACGTGGTGGCCCTGGCGTGGTCGGTAATGAGGCGGACTGCCACGTCAGGCAGGCCCCCCTGTCCGTAGTTGACCGACGTGAGCTCTGCAACGCGATCGCGGATCATCTTGGTCTCATTGGTATCAAAGATCGTGGGCACACCCTGCAGCACTGCCGCAACACGGTCAAGCCCCATCCCGGTATCAATGCCCTTTCGCTCCAGCGGAACATACTCGCCGGTCTCAAGGCACTGGAACTGGATGAACACCAGATTCCATATCTCTATGAACCTGCCGCAGTCGCAGTCGATTCCGCAATCGGCTCTGCCACAGCCAACGTGGGAACCTCGGTCGACGTGGATCTCTGAGCACGGGCCGCACGGCCCGACTCCAATCTCCCAGAAATTGTCGGCCTTGCCCTTGCGCACGATGCGCGAGGCATCGACGCCGATCTTCTTATTCCATATCTCAAACGCCTCGTCGTCATCGAGGTAGATCGTTATCCAGAGCTGGTCCTTAGTGAAGCCCAGACGCTCCGTGACAAACTCCCACGCCCAGGTGATCGCTTCGTCTTTGAAGTAATCGCCGAAGGAGAAGTTGCCCAGCATCTCAAAGAAAGTGCCATGCCTGGTGGTTCTGCCCACATTGTCGATGTCGCCGGTGCGAACGCACTTCTGGCATGTCGTAACCCTCAGATGCTCGGGTTTTGCCGTTCCAAGGAAGTATGGCTTGAACGGCACCATGCCGGCCGCAGTGAGTAACAACGTCGGATCGCCTGTGGGGATCAACGACGCAGAAGGCAGGATATGGTGCCCTTTGGATTCAAAGAACTTGAGGTATGTCTGTCGCAGCTCGTCTGTAAGCAAGTTCCTACACCCCACTTGTGTGGCAGAGATTCTTGGAGTACCTTATCACACTCAGATAGCTCACACAATATCGCCCATCGGGGCAGGCTGAAGCGGCTCACTCAATGGGAGAGAAGAGACTCTTCGCTATGATAGACAGAACCGCTGTCGCAGGCACCGCAATCAGCATTCCGGCCACTCCAAAGAGACCGCCGCCCACTATCACCGACGAGATCACCGCCAGCGGGTGGAGGCCCACGCGGTCTCCCATGATCCTCGGGCTGAGCACTGCCGACTCGATCTGCTGGATGGCCGTGAACGCCAGCACAACGAGGAACGCGGTGACCACGGATCTGCGAAACGCCATCAGCACCGCCGGCAGCAGGCCAAGGATAGGGCCGAAATAAGGAATGACCTCCATCATGGCAGCGATGAACGCAAGAGGAAGCGCATATTCCACTTTGAGAAGCGCCAGAGCAGTGCCTGAGAACACCCCAACAAAGGCCGTTACGATTGCGATACCCCTCACCCAACCGGCCAGCGCAGCATCGATGTCCGACACCGTCTGCATAACCTTCTCGCGGCTACCCGGAGGCAGCCATGAAGCGAAGCTTTCACGAAGACAGTCGACATCGCGGGTGAGGTAGAATGCGATGACCGGGGCGATGAAGAAGTTCCCGATCTGCGCGGCGGCAGCCGACAGTGCCCTGGCAGACTGGCCCGCCAGCTCTCCAATGTAGCCTTCGACTTTGTCCACCAGCAGTCGCGCGAGACGGGGCGCCGCGCCATCTGACACGAAGCTCAAGTGGCTCAGCCACCCGCCGGCGAGATCTTCTATGCCGGCGGCGGCGCCGGCTCCACCAGAGCCGCTGAGATAGGCCGTCACTATTCCCTCTAGGCCCTTGAGCAGCGGCGGCAGCACAAACGCAAGCGTCGCACCGAGAACGAGCACGACGATGATGTAGGCCGTGGCAATGGCTGCTGTGCGCGGGGCTCCGCGTCGTTGAGCCGCGGCCACCATCGGGCTGATGACGTACGAGATCACCACTGCCAGACCGAACGGCACGAACACGTGTCCAAGCCTGATCACTACATACAGAACAGCCATGATGATGGCGGCCCAGGCAACACGAGAGAAGAGTGCCCTCAAAGAAACTGGCCGGCCGTGGCCCCTAGGGCTGCCGGCCGGCCTCTGGTACCGGGTATCGCCGGGATCACTCATGGCCCATCCCTAATCGGCGGACAGCAGACCGCACCGCCGTTGCCGCCGGGTTCACGGTGGCCCTTGCCCTCGTTGCCGCGCGGGTTACCCGGCGTGTCGAACCCAGCGGGGTGGTTCTCACAGCCTCTTCACGGATGACTTGCCGGCCTGAGCTGGACGATCTCGACATCATCAGCACACTCAGCCCTGCCCCGATGAGACTGCCGGTGATCAGTGTTCTCCAAAACCTGTTTATCTCGCGTCCCTCCTTCCGCAGAGGTATTATCCCCGCGGAAAGAGGATGTATCACTCAGCGGTGTCGGCGTCGTGATGGTGGTCGTCGTCCTCGACCTTGATGGATGCAGGGTCAATGCCCGCACCATCTGCAGCTCCAGCGTTCCGCTCGAGATAGTCCTTTATGGCCAGATGAAGCGCATCAGCCGCAAGATTCGAACAATGCATCTTTACCGGAGGCAGCCCTCCCAGGGCCTCCGCGACCGCTTTGTTCGACAGCTCGAGCGCCTCTTGAAGAGTCTTCCCCCTGGCCAGCTCCGTCACCATGCTCGATGTGGCAATGGCCGCGCCGCACCCGAAGGTCTTGAACTTGATGTCTGTTATCACGCCATCCTTCACGGCGATGGCCATGCGCATGATATCGCCGCACACGGGATTCCCTACCTGACCCACGCCGTCAGGATTGTCGAGGTCACCCACGTTCCGTGGATTGCTGAAATGATCCATTACCTTGTCGCTGTACAACTAGTCCACCTCCTTGGAAGCCCGCAGGCTACCTCATCGCCTGACCCATGCTTGCTGAAACGCTGGCGGGTGCATTGGGCGCTGACGCTCCCCCTGCCCGCATGCAGTCTTGAGGGTTGGCACACAGATCCTTTATGCAGCATTCGCCCTTCTTGTCGTAAGTAGGCGACATGGACCTGAGCTTCTCCACGATGCGCGGCATAACGCCCAGCACGTAGTCGACATCCTCCTCTGTGGTCCCCCGGCCTATCGACATCCTCACCGAACCGTGGGCTACCTCATGGGAGATGCCCATCGCCATCAACACGTGTGACGGCTCAAGCGAGCCAGACGTGCATGCTGAGCCACTGGACGCCGCAATGCCAGCCATGTCGAGGTTGAGCAGCAATGACTCACCTTCAACATACATGTAGCTGATGTTCACGTTGTTCGGCAGTCTCATCGTCGGGTGCCCGTTCAGCATCGTGTGGGGAATCGTGCTCAAGAGCCCGGCTATCAGGCGGTCTCTGAGGGCAGTCTCCCTGGCTCGCTCAAGGTCAAGCTCTGCCATGGCGAGTTCAGCAGCCACGCCCATGCCGACTATGCCGGCCGTGTTCTCAGTGCCAGCTCTGCGCTTGCGTTCCTGCCCGCCGCCGGTGATCAACGGCGAGATCCTGACGCCCTTCCTGATGTAGAGTGCGCCCACACCCTTCGGGCCATAGAACTTGTGCGCAGCCATAGACAGCAGGTCGACGCCGAGCTCGTTCACATCTATGTCGAGGTGTCCGACGGACTGAACAGCATCTGTATGCATCAGTGCACCGCGCTCGTGGGCGATGGCGGCGATCTCTCTGATCGGCTGAACGGTGCCTACCTCGTTATTGGCGTGCATGATGCTGACCATGAATGTCCGATCGGTCATAGAGGCTCGTACATCAGCTGGGTCCACCAGGCCGTAACCGTTCACCGGCAGCACAGTGACGTCGAAACCGAGAGCCTTCAGACTGTTCACTGTGTCCAGTACGGCGTGATGCTCTATGGCAGATGTGATGATGTGGTTGCGTTTGCCCAGGGCCGTCATGGCTGCGCCGCGTATTGCATGGTTGTCGGCCTCAGAGCCACCGCCTGTGAACACGATCTCCTCCGGCTGCGCCCCGATGAGAGCAGCAGTGCGCTCCCTTGCCCTGTCTAGCTCCATCCTCGCTTCACGCCCGAAAGAGTGAATGCTCGACGGGTTGCCGAATCGTTCTGTGAGGTATGGTATCATCGCCTCGAACACTTCCGGCCTGACCGGAGTCGTCGCTGCGTGATCAAGATATACCCTTCTCATGCCTTAATTCCCTCCGAACACATGCGTGTTGCGTGGTCAGTCGCGGTGTGCGCACGCCGCGCCGCCGCCGGCCAGATCGCTCAGAGTCGTCGAGTCAAGAATCGACACGATGCCCTTCTGAAGTTTGTCCCAGACGGGGTGGGCCGCACACGAAGCCTTCTTCGCGCATCCGCCGTTGGCGCCATCAGCCACGCCTTCGCCTGTGCATCCGCATACCGATATCGGACCGTCTACCGCCCGCATGACATCACCAACGCTTATTGTGTGTGGCTCGCGGGTTAACATGTAGCCGCCACCCGTTCCTCGGCACCCTTTCACCAGGCCCGCCCGACGCAGCTTGGAGAAGAGCTGCTCCAGGTATTTCTCTGGAATGCCCTCTCTCTCAGCCACCTCACGGATGGAGATCGGGCCCCCGCCATGCGAGACAGCGAGTTCCACCATGGCCCGCACTCCGTATTCACACCTTGAGCTCAGACGCATTCTCACCGCTCCTCTCAGGGTCCCCAGCCCGGTCAGCGTCCTGGAGCTGTCAGGACTCTCGGCCCTGTCAGCAGTCCCGGCCCGGCGCTCGGTATCCGGTGCTCGGTGTCCGAGGCCTGGGATGACGGCCTCGGGGTAAATCCGACCAAATTGGTATGATTTCAACTCGAATATACTTCTCAACTGAGTGGTTGTCAACTATGACATCGACGATGTAGGGCGCAGTGACTTCGACCGATGGGCCCACCCCGAGCCGCGCGGGTGCGGGTGTGGGCGATGTGGGATCGTGGTAGTGGCGGAATACCGGTTTCTGTGCACTCCACAGCCTGAAGCGGTGAAAAGTGCTCAGCTCGTGGCGCGAGCGCCCGAGAAGCTGCCATTCCAGGCGGGCTCGGCCGACGACGA
>DBQN01000009.1:16197-16343 GCA_002305255.1 Firmicutes bacterium UBA1393
GCTGCCGCAGTAGGAGGCGGGATGGAGTGTGGCCACGTCCCCAGGGCGTGGGATCATCGATTGCTGGTTTCCGTGCACTCCACGCCTCGAAACGGTGAAAAACACTCAGCTCATGACGCGAGCGCCCGAAAAGCTGCCATGTCGGG
>DBQN01000009.1:16443-17548 GCA_002305255.1 Firmicutes bacterium UBA1393
GCTGCCGCAGTAGGAGGCGGGATGAGGTGTGGCCACGTCCCCAGGGCGTGGGATCATCGACTACCGGTTTCTGTGCACTCCACGGCTTGAGGCGGTGAAAAACACTCAGCTCGTGACGCGAGCGCCCGAAAAGCTGCCATGTCGGGTGGGTTTCGCCGACCGCGAGGACGGCGAGCACGGCGCTCGTTCGGCCCGGGATCAAGATGAGGAATACGCCCCGTTGGACACTCACTTGATATGACGTCTCGCCATGCGAATGTGGTTGCGAACGAACAGATCGCGACGAGCTTCAACAACGAGTCTGCCTCAGCGGATCTCCGACCCGAACTCGACTCCTCGTATGCTACACTTGACTTGAGGATCCAGGCGACCAGCGAAGAACCGCCGGAGAACGCGAACGTGGGCAGAGAGGTGGACCGTGAATGCAGATCGATGCGGGCATGGCAGTGGCCGTGGTGGCGCTTGCCGTCGTCGGAGGCCTGTCATTGTGGTTCGCACACGCCCTGGGGAAGGGCAAGTTCCAGCTCATCAACGGTTACGAGCCGGAAAAGGTGAAGGACGCCGCTGGTCTGAGGAGGCTCATGCGTGCATGCTACTCGATCACGGGCTGGGCTCTCCTCGTGTCGGCCTGCGCGATACTCGCCACTCGCGCCCTAGTGCTGTGGCTGTTCTCCGGCCTTGCGGTCGCCGGCGTCAGCCTCGGCTTCATGACTGCAGCCTCCACTAAGCACTACCGGCTCTGACAACGAGGGGGGCGCTGCCGCCACTTGCCCCGCCTACCCGAGCGCCACGTCCAGCACCATCATGACGACAAAACCGACTATCACGCCCATGGTTGCCAGGTCAGTGTTGCCTCCCGCATGCGCCTCCGGTATGAGCTCCTCAGCCACGACGAATACCATGGCTCCAGCCGCGAAGGCAAGCGCATATGGCAGGATCGGTATCACTTGCGCAGCCAACACCGCTCCAAGCACTCCGGCGATGATCTCTACGATGGCGGACATCTGCCCCCACATGAAGCTCGCCCATGGCGACAGGCCGACTCTCCTCAGCGGCACCGATACCGCGATGCCCTCGGGAAAGTTCTGGATGCCGATGCCGATCG
>DBQN01000038.1:0-1354 GCA_002305255.1 Firmicutes bacterium UBA1393
CTTAGCCATGGCTCGCACCTCGCTTGCCGCTTCTGGTGGTGCTGTTGACGTTTCGAAGCCAGGCCACGACAGCTAGAGTGATGACTACGGCAACAGTGGCCGTGCTCATCGGCATCCAGACCTGCACGAGAGCAAGCAGTGTCGGCATTCCCAGTATGTAGCGACCGAGAACTACGATTCCGATACCGAGCGCGAGCGTGAGCGCGGCAGGAGGGCGCCTGTAGCGACCCGGCCAGATCACGTCGGTGATAACCTGAATGGAGAGCCAGAAGTAGGTCATCGCAGCGATGGTCATTATGAGGCGCAGGAACCCGAGGACAAAGAAGTCAAGCCTCCTGATGGGAAAGCTCGCTGACGGAGGCGCCATGATCGCCAGGAAGGATCCCATGGGAAAGGTGAGATCAGCCACCGCTGGCCATCCGAAAGCAATCAGCGGGTACACGGTGAACACCAGGAACGAGAAACCCGCAAGCAGCGTGCCTATGACGGTGGCAAGCGCAGCGCCCCTGCGGCCTGAGCTGAGTGCCGGGCCGGTAAGGAAAAGAACATGGTAGCCATGGTACATGCCGATCATGCCCAAGGCAACCTGCAGGGTGTCGGGCCTGAAGTCCGATACGCGCAGCGGCAACATCTGATCGAGCTCGAGCTTGGTTGAGAACAATGGCCAGAAGTACATGAACACCAGGAACGGCAGGATCGTGTAGAGCAGCAGGTCCACCACCCTCACCAGCGTCTTGATGCCCAGAAGCCCGATGAACGTAACAACCGACGCATGGAGCAGCAGCAGCACGAGGGTGGGCGTGGAAGTCACCACAGTGGTCGATGAATACAACACGAAGACTGCGACATCGATGACACTCCCTCCGTACCAGTAGCCCGCGAGCAGCAGCCCGAGCAGTATGGCCAGGGGGCGCCCGACTATCTTTGGCATGAACTCCCCAATGCGCTGGTCGGGGAACCTTGAGTATAGCGCGCACGCTGACCATATGCCAAGGCAGGCGGGAAGCAATGCGACGATAACGATCAACCACGACGACCTTCCCGCAAGATCGTACAGAACCTGGGGCATGAACAGGTAGTTGGCACATATCGTGAACTGCATCACGTGCCATGTCATCTCAGGCCAGGTGATGTACCTATCTCTCACTCTATTGCCCCTCCGACGGTGCCTTAGCCGATTCGTCATCCGGCGCCTGTGGCTGTGGTTGCGGTTGTGCCTGTCGCCGTGGTTCGACCTGTGCCTGTGCCTGCGCCGTCGCCTGTTGTTGATCCTGGGGTTGTGCAGGCCCTTGCTGCTGCCCCTGCTCCTGTGCTTGCCCCTGTGATTGGCCCTGTCCCTGCGCTTGCTGCTGCC
>DBQN01000038.1:1453-4906 GCA_002305255.1 Firmicutes bacterium UBA1393
AGGAACGCAGCTGACAAGGTGAATACGTATCTGATCAGCCGCCACGACATCTGGTTCTGGTAGCCGGGCAGCGAAAAAGTGCCTATGGCCGTCAGCGCCACGACTATGATCATGACGTTGCTCACAAGCCTGGCCTGCGACGCCGCGGTGCCCAGAATGAGACCTCCCACAACGGTGGCCGCGCCGCTCACGTTGGTGGGCAACCGCACACTCGCCTCTGCCAGAAGTTCGAGGGCGACGTCCATGATCAACACCTCGATGAGCGGCGGATACGGAACACCACGCCTGGCTCCCTGTATGCTAAGCACCGCGGCGGAAGGGAGCAGACCCGGGTTGAATGACGACACTGCGATGTAGAGCGCCGGCGCCATAGTCGCCGCGAGCCATCCGATGACTCGCGCAATCCTCACCAGCAGCGATTGCAGCGGCAGGCTGTAGGCGTCTTCGCCCGACTGAAACAACATGATAAACTGCGTTGGTGCGATGAGCGCGAAGGGAGAACTGTCGCACAACACAGCCAACCTGCCCTGCAGCACCTCTGAGCACACGCGATCAGGTCTTTCGGTCGCTGTGATCAGCGGGAAAGGCGACCATCCACGACCGGCGATATATGAGCGCAAGTAGGAGCTATCGACTATTCCGTCGATGTCGACGCCCTCGATCCTGTGTACCACCTCGTCCACCATGGCCTGCGTTGCCTTGTCTTTCAGATACACAACCATCACCCGAGTGCGGGTTTCGGATCCGACCACCAGCTCCCGAATGGTCAGTTTGGGGCTGTGAATTCTGTAGCGTATGAGTGATATGTTGTCCATCAGTGACTCGCTGAACGCATCATTCGGCCCCATGATGGTTGGCTCAGTGGTGGGGGCCGTCACCTTTCGACCGACATAGCTCAGCAAGTCGATGAGGTATGGCTGAGGCCTATCGGCGACGAAGAGAGCTGTGTGTCCGCTGGCTACTCCGTCGGCTACTTCGGCCGTGGTCGACGGTTCCTGAATGGCAGTTGCCGTCACGAGCTTGAGCAAGTCATCTCGGGTGGCGATCTTGTCAGGCGTCACGGCGGAAAGCCGGCTGATCACAGAATCCCGCAAGGCCTCCTGGTCTGTCATGGTCGTGAAGAACACCGCGGTGATACCGTCAGAAATGTCCCTCACGCACAGATCCGCGGTGCCGCCCAACTCCTGAGAGAGGGCATCTATGCGGGCGCGAAACCTCTTGCTGCGTTCGGCGGCAGCGACCTCGACCGCTTCGTCCACAGTCAGCACAGGCTGGCTCTTCAGTTTCTCCGGTCTACGCACAGGGCCACCTTCCTTCGCCAACGCTGCAAGAGAGTCTCACACAAGTATGCCGCAGGAAGGCGGGGTTCAGTCCTCGAAGGCCTCAGATACCTTCCACACTCTCCATACATTGCCCACAAGCTCGGGGCCGGGAGTGAGCGTGGTCTTGCCTGGCTTCCAGCCTGCCGGCATGACCTGCGCGCCGCCAGCCTCCCGCACCTTCTGGAATGCGCGGATCTGTCGGATGGTCTCGTGGATGTTGCGGCCCACGGCAGGGGTCAGCACCTCGATGGCCTGTATCGTCCCGTCAGGATCGATGATGAATCTTCCCCGCGCGTTGGTGCCGGAGCGCTCGTCGAACACGCCATACATCCGTCCAATTCTGCCGTCCTGGTCTGAAAGCATCGCGTACGGGATCGCGCCGGCTGTGACCATCTTCGAGAGCTCGTGATCGTCCCACATCTTGTGAGCGAACACGCTGTCTACACTGACCGACAGTACCTCAACACCCATGGCCTTGAGTTCGTCGTACTTCTCAGCAACTGCTGAGACTTCCGTCGCTCACACGAACGTGAAGTCGCCTGGGTAGAAGCAGAGCAGAACCCACTTGCCCATGTACTCAGACAGGCTGGCCTCTACGAACTTACCTCCAAGATAGGCCGATGCGGTGAACTGCGGGGCCGGCTCGCCCACGTGCGGGCACCTTGTCGTCGCTATGGCCTCAGGCGCAGTTGCGGATGGCAATCCACGTGACGATACCGGTGCTTTTTCGGCCACGGGGGCCTCAATCGCAGGCGCCTTCTGCGCGGTCATGGGTGGCCGTTGACAGCCCGGCACGAAATCATCTAGCATGGGTCGCACCTCCTCGTTGTGGAGCTATTCTTCCACAGCCAGCAGGATTTATGGTGACGCCCTCGCACTGCAGGACATTTGCCGGTGCGCGGATAATCCATCACCGAGAGCGAAAGTTCGTGAACTTGCGCCGGCGTCGCGCAAGGCGAGATGTGCCGAGGTGTTTTGCTTGAGACGTGCCCCTTCATTGGACAAGCTTCCGATTCTGGATGCGCTGAACGCAGCACGCGGGTGCATCTTCTGCGAGCTCGAAGCTGACGATGAGAGACGGATCATCGAAGACTACCTGCGCGAGTCGGTGATGGATCCCGAGCACCGCTCCGAGATCGAGACCGTCGGCCTGTGCAACAGCCACGTCTACCAGATGCTCGCAGCCGGCGATGTGCTGGGTTCGGCCATCACCATAGGCGCCCTGCTAAGAGCGGGCATCAACGCCGGGCTGTGCGGCCACGATCCATACGCGACCGGTGCGGGCAGGCGAGGTCGACTCGGCGGCCCGCGCGCGCTCGGGGGCCTGAGGGTACCTGCGGAGGCGATGCCCAGGTTCGGGCAGAGTTGCGTGTTCTGTCGCGCCCTGGAGGCAAGGGCGCGCCGGCGCACTGACACCTTCATGCGTCTGTATGCCGAGAGCGACGAGTTCCGCCGGGAGTTTGCGGCGTCGCGCGCGCTCTGCGTGCCACACGGCAGGCAGCTTGCCGCCTCAGCGGCGACAACCCGTGTGCTCCGCCCAGAGCTGCATTCAGCCCTTGTCGACGATGTCACCGGCGTCCTGAACACGACCGCTGCGGAACTGGGGCTGAAGCTTGACTGGTTCATCCAGAAGCACGACTACCGATACCATGACTCCGACTGGAACGGAAGCCAGGATGCCCCGTGGGAGGCGGCCCGCTTCTTGCTGGGGCGAGCCGGTGCGGTGAACCCGGCTCAAGTGCCGGAGGTATGAGGAGGGATAAACTGTGTTCTTCAGGGCATTGCTTGCCACAACGCTCACTGTTGTGCTGGGGCTGACGTCGGTGGCCGTGCCGACTAGAACAGAGATAGTGATTGACAGCACCACTTCTCCGGCGGTCCAGGTCTCGGCCGAGCTGGCGCTGCCGGAGGGCGCCGAGGAGATCGTGTACAAGCGAGTCGGCCAACAGGGGATCAGCATGGACGTGTACCGCAACCCCGACCTTCACAACGCGCCCGCAGTGGTGTACATCCACGGGGGAGCGTGGGTGAGCGGCGATAAGCGCTCCGAACTGCAGTTCACCCTGACCGACGTGCAGGCCTACGTGAACCGGGGCTTCGTGTTCTTCAGCATCGACTATCGACTCGCCGA
>DBQN01000021.1 GCA_002305255.1 Firmicutes bacterium UBA1393
CACCGCTTCGGCCCCTGGAGTGCACAGATACCGGGAACCCGTCACCTGGCCCCAACCCCGACCACCACGTCACTGGCGTGTCGCATCCTGCCGACGACCGCACGGCGCCCGGCAATCGCAGCACGGGCCGCCAGGGCCGCGAGAGGAACACAAGTTCCTTGCCATCCTGCCCAGGCCGGCTGCCTGGGCGAAACAACCTGCGCCAATGACCTGCGAAGGGTGCAAGGCATGTGCCACGTAAAGTCGCCGGCACCCATGCGGCTGCCGATTGACGCATACAATAGGCACTAGGGCGGGAGGCGGTCGCATGCACTTAGGGACCAGGAGCCAGGCGGAAAGCAGCATAGCGGGTAGGATGGGTACGCCGATGCTGCCATGGAGACGGGTTGCGGCGCTCGTGGCGATACTTGTGGTGGTTGGCGCAGTCGGCGCCTTCGGCGCGATGTACTTGGAAAAGATACTCCCCACTCCTGAACCTCAAGAGTCGAGGCGGGGTTCGCCCGCATCGCCGCAGACACCCTCGCAGACACCTTCGCGGACTGTGCCCTCGGCGCCACCGGTCGCGCCTTCGCCGGGCTATACTGCGCTGGAACTGCCCCGACGGTCGCGGTCGGAAACGGTGATGAGCGATCGCACGGTGGTGCTCTGCTTTCTCAGCGCGTCATCAGGCCCCAGCATAGCGCAGCTTCCTATCCTGGGGCGGGTGGCCGACGACTTTCCTGAGACCGAGGTGCTCATCGTGGCAGTGGGCGATAAGGAGGCTACGTTGTCGGCATGGCTGGAATCACGGGGTGTGCACGAGCGCCTGGCCGCGCGCGCCGTGCCCGATCCCGGCGGTTCAGAGGCCAGGCGCTGGCAGGTCACGGCCGCACCCACCACCTTCATAGTGAGGGCAGATGGCATCGTCGACTGGCTGCGCGTTGGCACAGTAGGCTACGACGAGCTTACGGCGGCGATCAGGCGCGCGGCCGGCGGTCGCTAGCCGCAGACCATTCGCCGACTATCCGCCGACTAGCTGCGTTTCCGGGGCTTCCGGCCGCTCTGCCGCCGACGGTTCTTCCAGTTCTCCAGGCTCTGCCGGCGGGCCCGCGGACTGACCCTGGCACGGGCGGTGGCGCCGCGGTCGCTCCGCGCTCCGCCGTCCGCCGCGTCGTCCGCCCCTCCGGCCACACCACCCATAACAGCCTTGAACACCCACGGCGCTCCTGCTGTGACCCACAACGCGATGCATGCGTACCTAACCATGATGAACGCGTTGCCCGACGGAAACGCAGCCTTGAGTCCGTATCTCAGGGCAAGGATGCCTGCCACGCCCGCTATGGCCTTGACCACCTGCGCTCCAATAGGGGCCTGCTCACGGTAGCCGATGTGCAGCTCCTCGATTCGACGACCGACTATGGCGCCTGCCGCGAAGCCCATCAACGGAGCAAGCTCGTGCGTGGCAACACTACTGCCCAGCACGGATGCCAGAGCAAGTACTCCCGCAGGAACGACTATACCCACCGCCACCAGGGCACCTGTGCCGGCAGGCCTGGTTCTACGTCGGCTCCTCTCCACGCCCGTGAAGACGGCTGCGAGGGTGATCCCGATGAGGGCCCCGGCGATCACGTCGGTGGGTGAGTGTACCGTGGCATACACCCGGGTGAAGCCCACAACCACCGTCAGGATCACGGCAGCCGTCAACGCCCACTTCGCCTTGGTGCGCATGGCCAGGTAAGACCAGAACATCGCAGTGTTCTGAGTATGCCCGCTGGGAAACGACCAGCCCGGTCCGGTATCAAGCAGAAACTGAGGCGCGCCGAGGTGGGGATAGAGCATGTGTGGGCGCGGCACGCGGAACACGTCTTTGATGGCCGAGTTGACTGCCCCCGACAGCACCGTGGCGACGCCAAGCGAAAAGCCAAGCGACTTGCTTACGCACCAGTACACAATGGGCACCACCGAAGTATAGAATTCGGCCGAACCCAGGTCTGTCAGGATCTTCGCTATCCTGTCGAGCGCCGGTGACGAGATGCCTCTCAACGCCTCAAACACCTCAGGACCCCACACCATTCACGCCACCTCCGCTGCGTTTTGATCAGTTCCTCAGGAATTCTACGGGCACATCCTGTTCCCCTCGCGAAGGTAAAGCCGATATCGGCGTGGAAAACTCCTAAAATGCACAGTTGAGCCCAGTACGGAGGGAGGCCCCTTCTTGATATTTAGCATCGGAGACATCATGATAGACGCCTACTTCAGCCTGCCCGGTCCCCTCAACCCGCGCACCGATACCAGGGGATGCATCGAGCTGGTGCCGGGCGGCTCAGCAGCCAACTTCGCGGTGTGGGTATCGAGACTGGGGGCTCAGTCAGCCTTTGTCGGACGGGTGGGCGATGACTTTCTCGGCTCAGGCCTCAAAGATGACCTGGTGAAGGAGGGCGTGAAGCCATACCTCGCCCGCGATCCAAGTCTCGGCACGGGCAGGGTTGGAGTGCTCGTATCTGAAACCGGCGAGCGCGACATGGTCTGCGACAGGCGTGCCAACGCCACGCTGTGCGAGGCCGACATTCCTTGCGATGATATCGTTGCGTTGGCGTCGTGGGTGCACATATCTGGATATGCGCTGTTCGAAGCGGCCCCCAGGGCCGCGGCCCGCCGGGCCATCGACGTTGCGGTGCGGGCTGGGGTGCCGGTGTCAGTAGATCCGTCTTCCTACGGCTTCATACGTGGCGTGGGTGCCGAAGCGTTCCTCGAGATGTGCCGCGGCGCCTCGGTGATCCTGCCCAACCTCGATGAGGGCATAGTGCTTACCGGTACCGACGATCCCGAGCAGATCGTGAGCAGACTGTCCAACCGCTTCCCGGTGGTGGCCCTGAAGCTCGGTGCGAGGGGCAGCTTAGGCGTGGCATCAGCCCGCACCTCCAACCTGGTGTCGGCCGAACCGGTCGACACGATCCAGGTCGACACGAACGGCGCCGGCGATGCCTTCAATGCCGGTTTCGTAGTTGAGTACTTGAGGGGTACCGGTCTCGCACAGGCACTGCGGCGCGGCAATGAGCTGGGGGCCCTGGCAGTGTCGAGGCGCGGGGCGCGCTGACGCGTCACACATGCAGTCTACCTGCGGTCTACCTAGATAGGAGAATCCTGCCTCCGACTGCCATCAGGATGATGCCGGCGATCTTGATGGGGCTGAAGTGGAGTGGTTCTGCGCCGAACCAGCCCAGGTGGTCTATGAGAGCGGCGAAGCCCAGCTGGCCGAGGATGATGCCGGTGGTGGCGTTCACCATTCCGGCCTTGCCGATGGCGTACGCAACGGCGGCGGTGATGACGGGCCCCACCACTCCCCCGGTGTAGGCCCACCAGGGCGCGCTTGTGAGACTGGGGATCCCGAGGTTTGCGGCGGTTCCTTCGATGAGCATGTACGCACCTGAGAGAACGGCTCCGATTACCATCACTGTGAATGTAGTGGGGACTAGCCCTATGGATGAGACCGCGGCCGCATTCACGGATCCCTGATACGCCATGGCGATGCCGCTGACCGCCGCGATCAGAATGGCAAGAACCTGCATTCCACACCTGCTTTCCACGTTTGCCCTCTGGAGTTGACCGCTTACGTCTCATCATTCCCAACGTTCAACAGGATGTTACAGCCTGCACAATGCAGGAGATTCAACCTGGGGCGCGAAATATCTATCCGATATATACCCTTAGCGGACCGTACGGAGTGGCTGTGCCACATGTCAGGCCCCGTAACTCCACGATCCCAAACATCATTTTGAGGAGGTTATGAGGAATGCGCAGATTCGCAGCAATCCTGGCCAGCGCCGTCATCATCATGGTGCTGGCGACCAGCGCGTTCGCCGCCCCGGAGAAGCTGGCTCGTCAACAGAAGATGAGCTACAACGTGGGCGCCGAACCGGCAACCCTTGACCCCGCGCTTTCGACGGGAATCCCCGAGGCCGTTATCGAGCTGAGCTGCTTTGAGGGACTGACCCGTATGGACGAGAACAACATACCCCAGCCTGCCATCGCGACCAGCTGGACCATCAGTCCTGACGGTCTCGTGTACACCTTCAAGCTCCGCAGGTCGAGCTGGTCGAATGGTCAGCCCGTCACCGCGGCTGACTTTGAGTGGGCATGGAAGCGCGCCCTGAGGCCCGAAACGGCTTCCGAGTACGCCTACCAGCTGTACTACCTCAAGAACGGTCAGGCCTTCAATGAGGGCACGATCACTGATGAGAATCTCGTTGGCGTCAAAGCTCTCGACCAGTACACCCTCCAGGTGACTCTCGAGGCGCCGACTCCCTTCTTCCTGCAGCTGTGCGCGTTCCCAACCCTCATGCCCGTATACCGCAAGGTAGTTGAGGCTAATCCCGAGGGCTGGTTCCAGAACGTCAACAACTACATCGGAAACGGCCCGTTCAAAATCACCAAGTGGGAGCACAACTCCAAGATCGAGCTCGTGCCTAACCCGCATTACTGGAACCGTTCAGCCATCAAGCTCACGAACTTGACCTTCTACCTCATCGACGATGTGCAGACCGCTCTGTCGATGTTCGAGACCGGTCAGCTCGACGCGTTTGATGCGCCGCCGGCGGCTGAGATTGACCGCCTCATCCAGCAGGGATTCCTGCACAAGTCGCCTTACGTCGGCACCTACTACTACATGTTCAACACCACGGCGAAGCCCGTGAACGACGCTCGCGTACGTAGGGCCCTGGCCATGGCCATCGACCGCCAGCAGCTCATCGACCGCGTCGTGCGTGGTGGCCAGCTGCCTGCCCTCGCTTACGTGCCCGGCGGCCTGCCTGGCAGCAAGGCTGGCGTAGAGTTCCGCGATGAGGGCGGCAACTACTTCACCGAAGATGTGGCTGCTGCCAAGAAGCTCCTCGCCGAGGCGGGTTATCCCGACGGCAAGGGCTTCCCGACGATCTCAATCCTCTACAACACCAGCGATAACCACAAGAAGATCGCCGAGGCCATCCAGGAGATGTGGAAGAAGAACCTCGGAATCGACGTCAGGCTGACCAACCAGGAGTGGCAGGTGTACCTCGACTCCCGCGACGCCCTGGATTACCAGGTAGCCCGCGCAGGCTGGATCGGTGACTATGTCGACCCGAACACCTTCCTCGACATGTGGACATCGAACAACGGAAACAACGACTCCGGCTGGAAGAACGCCAAGTATGACGAGCTCATCTTCGGCGCAGCCAAAACCACCGATCAGGCAAAGCGTGCCAAGATGCTCCATGACGCTGAGAAGATTCTCATGGACGAAATGGTCGTAATGCCAATATACTTCTACGTGAATCTCAACGTTTACAAGCCGACCATCAAGGGCGTAAGCTACTCGCCGCTCGGCTTCGTTGACTTCACCAACGCCTACGTCATCGAGTAGTAGGTAATGACAGAGTAAAACCAATCTAGCAGACGGAATCCGATGTCGAGGGGCATGTATGCGGGTCGCCGCTGCATGCCCCCGGCTATGGTACTGACGGGAGCTGATATGCTTGGGATCGTATATCCTTAAGAGGTTCGTATCCGTGGTGCTCGTGGTGTTCGTCGTGTCCACCGCCACGTTCGCCCTGATGCGGGCCATCCCGGGAGGGCCCTTCAGAAGAGAGAAGGCGCTCCCTCCGGCAATTCAGAGAAATATCGAGGCCAGGTACAAGCTGAACGATCCACTGATCAAGCAGTACGCCGACTATATGAAGAACCTGCTTAAGGGTGATTTCGGACCGTCATACAAGTACCTCGGCCGTTCCGTGAACGATATAATCCGCGATGGCTTCCCGGTCAGTGCCGTACTGGGCCTGCTTGCGATAGCCTTCGCCATCATAGTCGGGGTGCCGGCCGGAATCATCTCCGCGCTGAATCAGAACAAGTGGCAAGACAACGTAGCCATGGGCATCGCCATCATCGGCGTGTCGGTGCCAAGTTTCGTCATGGCCACACTCTTGATGTACGTGTTTGCTGTCAAGCTACGCTGGCTGCCGGCTGCAATGTGGGGCACTCCCAAGCACGCGATACTACCAATGCTCGCCCTCGCGGCTTTCCCGGCGGCGTTCTTCGCGCGGCTCATGCGATCCAGCACGCTTGACGTGCTATCACAGGACTACATCCGTACTGCCCGCTCCAAGGGGCTTTCGTGGACCGCTGTCGTGTACAAGCACGTGCTCAAGAACGCGATCCTTCCGCTCGTCACATATCTCGGGCCGCAGGTGGCCGCCATCACGACGGGAAGCTTCGTCGTGGAGAACATCTTCGCCATTCCCGGCCTGGGCAGGTATTACGTGACAAGCATCTATAACAGGGACTACACGACAATTCTGGGAGTGACCATTTTCTATGCTGTGTTGCTGGTGCTGCTGAACTTCGTGGTCGACATCGCCTACAGATGGATCGACCCCAGGATCAAGCTCACCGCAGCGAAGGAGTGAGGGAAATGGAGTACTCTCCGAATCTGTTCAAGCCCGTGGCGAAAGACATCGAAGCAGCCGAGGCCATCGTCAGGCCATCAGTAACCTACTGGCAGGATGCCTGGCGACGTCTGAAGCAGAACAGAATGGCAATGGTGGGCCTGTGGACAATAGTCGTGATCCTGTTGATCGCGGTGTTCGGCCCGATGATATCGCCTTACAGCTACGCCGACCAGGAGCTCGTAGCGCAGAACCAGGGGCCCAGCGCCAAGTACTGGCTGGGCACAGATGACCTCGGCCGCGATATCCTGACGCGCCTAATGTACGGCGCTCGCATATCGCTCACAGTGGGGGTGCTGGCAAGCGTTCTGAACCTGACGGTGGGCGTCGTGTACGGCGGCATCTCCGGTTTCTATGGCGGACGTGTTGACAACATCATGATGCGTATCGTCGAGATACTCACGGCGATACCCATGCTGTTGTATGTCATCTTATTGATGGTTATCCTCGAACCCGGCTTGCAGAACATTCTGATCGCTCTAGGGCTGGTCTACTGGCTGAGCATGGCCCGCATCGTCAGAGGGCAGGTCCTCAGCCTGAAAGAACAGGACTTCGTGCTCGCGGCGCGCACCATCGGGGCGAATAACTGGCGGATAATCCTCAGGCACCTGGTGCCCAACGCCATGGGGCCAATCATCGTTACGGCCACGCTGAACATCCCGTCGGCCATATTTACGGAGGCGTTCCTGAGCTTCATCGGTCTCGGCGTCAACGCGCCAATGGCCAGCTGGGGGGCGCTCGCGTCAGACGCGCTTCAGGTGTTCAGGTCGCATCCGGCGCAGCTGTTCTACCCCGCAGTCGCCATCAGCGTCACAATGTTCGCGTTCAACTTCCTCGGCGACGGCCTCAGAGACGCGCTAGACCCCAAGCAGCGCAAGTAACGGTCACCGAGACTAAGGGGGAATTATCGTTGAGTAGGCTGCTTGAAGTCACCAACCTCCATACATCGTTTCGAACCTATGCCGGGGAGGTCCAGGCTGTCAGAGGCGTCAGCTTCCATCTCGACAAGGGTGAGGCCGTAGCCATAGTGGGCGAATCGGGATGCGGAAAGAGCGTCACGGCGCTGTCTATCATGCAGTTAGTGCCGCCGCCCGGTAGAGTGACAGCCGGGCAGATCGTGTTCGAGGGCAAAGACCTCCTTGGCGTGGGCGAGAAGTCCATGCAGGGCATCAGGGGCAATTCCATCGGGATGATATTTCAGGACCCGATGACTTCGCTCAACCCTGTTCTCACAATCAAGACGCAGATACTGGAGTCGCTCAAGCTTCACCAGAACTTGTCGGGCGAGGCGGCAACAAAGCGCGCCATTGAGCTGCTCCACATGGTGGGCATCCCATCGCCCGAGCGGCGCCTGGGTGCATACCCCCACCAGTTCAGCGGTGGAATGCGGCAGCGCGTCATGATCGCCATGGCGCTGGCGTGCAACCCGAGGCTCCTGATCGCCGATGAGCCCACAACCGCCCTTGACGTGACGATACAGGCACAGATCCTGGATCTGATGAAGAGCCTCAGAGACAAGCTGGGGATGTCGATCATCCTCATCACTCATGACCTGGGCGTCGTGGCCGGTCTGGCGGAGCGGGTCGTGGTGATGTACGCCGGCAAGATTGTGGAGCAGGGCAGAGTAGGCGAGATCTTCGCGAAGGCGCAACATCCTTACACATGGGGACTGCTCAAGTCAGTGCCGCGGTTGGATGCTTCGACTAAAGACAAGCTTGTGCCGATTTATGGTCAACCCCCCGACCTCATCAGTCCGCCCCAGGGCTGCCCGTTTGCGCCCAGGTGCGACTATGCGATGGCCATATGCAAGAACACGCCGCCCGAATACACCACGATGAGCGACAGCCATCAGGTGGCATGCTGGCTGCAGCATCCGATGGCTCCGGCCAATTTGAGGGTGAAGAGAGGGGGAGTGGCCTAATGGCTCCGTTGATCGAAGTAAAGAACCTGAAGAAGTACTTTGTCGTCGGGAGTAACCCCTTCGGCACCCCCACAAGCTGGCTCAAGGCCATCGATGACATCAGCTTCACCATAGACCGCGGCGAGACCCTCGGCCTCGTGGGCGAGTCGGGTTGCGGCAAGACCACCGCTGGGCGCACGATATGCAGGCTGTATGAGCCCACCGCAGGCGAAGTGGTGTTTGACGGGCAGAAGGTGTTTGATCTCGACGCCAAGCAGATGCTGGGCATCAGGCGCAAGATGCAGATGATCTTCCAAGACCCGTATGCATCACTGAACTCCAGGATGACCGTGGGCGACATCGTTGGCGAGCCCATCGACATTCATGGTCTGGCAGCCAACAAGCACGAGCGTCTGCACATGGTGCATGACCTGCTGCACACAGTGGGGCTCAGCCCTGAGCATGCAACCAGGTTTCCGCACGAGTTCAGCGGCGGGCAGCGGCAGAGGATCGGCGTCGCCCGGGCCCTCGCTGTCAGCCCCAGTTTCATCATCTGCGACGAGCCCATCTCCGCCCTGGACGTGTCGATCCAGGCGCAGGTCATCAACATGCTGGAAGACCTGCAGGAGAAGCGGGGTCTCTCATATCTCTTCATAGCCCATGACCTGTCGATGGTGAAGCACACCAGCCGGAGAGTGGCTGTGATGTACCTCGGCAAGATCGTGGAGCTTGCG
Organism: Firmicutes bacterium UBA1393; assembly: GCA_002305255.1. GTDB lineage: Bacteria > Bacillota > DTU025 > DTU025 > DTU025 > UBA1393. Next base: position 9,093 of record DBQN01000021.1, read on the forward strand.
CCCAGTGCAGAGCTGTATCGCAACCCGATGCATCCCTACACAAAGGCGCTGCTGTCGGCCATCCCCATACCCGACCCGGAGGTGGAGCGGACCCGACAGCGCATAATCCTGCAGGGAGACGTGCCCAGCCCCATCGACCCGCCTGCGGGCTGCAGATTTAGAGCCAGGTGCAGCCAAGCGATGCCGATCTGCGCCGAGCAGGATCCTGAGATGAAACATAACGACGGGCACTCCGTCGCCTGCCACCTGTTCGACTGATTGCGGCGCGACAGGGGCGATAGGGACTGCAGAGGCTTCACAGAGTGCAAAAAGCGGCCTGCGGACAACCGATCCGTCGGGCCGCTCTTCATATGCGCCGGAGTTTAGGATACAATTCCACTGTGACCGAAGTGTGCAGTGTTTAGGAGAGATGTGTCATCATGCGCAGTATGCTGGTACGTGTCAAGGCCATTGCGGTCGCCTTCGCGGCCATGGCAGCCCTCGTTGCGATGTTGTTCACGGGTGGCGGCGTCAGAGTCGTCGCGCAGGCAAGGCCCCCCGTTGACTTCGCCGGGATGCCCGTGGACCCGCCGCCGCAGTTGGCCGCACGTTCGGCGATCATTGCAGAAGCTGAAACAGGCCAGATCCTTTACCAGATGAACGCGGACGAGCGAATGGCACCTGCATCTATCACTAAGATCATGACGATGCTCCTGGTGATGGAGCGCGTGGATGCCGGCACGATCTCGCTGGACGACAAGGTCACGGTGAGCCGTGCCGCCTCGCAGATGGGAGGATCCCAGGTATACCTCAAGGAGAAGGAAATCGCGACGGTGGGCGATCTTCTGGCCGCCACCGCGATACGCTCGGCCAATGACGCAAGCTATGCTCTGGCCGAGTATGTGGCAGGCACCGACTACGATTTCGTGAGCCTCATGAACGCGCGGGCGCGCGAACTCGGCATGACAGGCACCCACTTCAGCAACCCCGAGGGCCTCGACGATGCAAACCACTACACCACCGCCCGCGACATCCTCACCATGTCGCGCGAGCTCGTGCGCCATCCCAAGGTGCTGGAATGGACCAGCACGTGGATAGGCAGCATGCGCAATGGAACATACGAGCTGTTCAACACCAACCGGCTCATCCACGACTACCCGGGCGCTGATGGCCTCAAGACAGGTCATACCGAGAAGGCAGGCTACTGCCTTGCAGGTACGGCCATACGAAACGGCGTGCGCATGATCAGCGTGGTGCTGGGCACGGCGAGCGAGGCCGCGCGCACAACTGAAACGGCCAAGCTGCTGGACTACGGCTTTAGGAGCTTCGAAAAGGTGCAGCTGGCCGAGGAAGGTTCCGAGGTTGGCACGGTGAAGGTGCCCACCGCCGCGACGATGGACGTGCCGGTGAGGGCGGAACGGAATCTCATCGCCATGGTCCCGCGAGGCTCTGCCGACCAGGTAAGGCTGGAAGTGAGGCCCGTGAGCCCTGCGCCGACCGCTCCTGTGTCAGAGGGACAGCTGCTCGGGACCGTTGCGGCAGTCGGCCCCAACGGTGAAGACATCGCAGCCGTCGGCATCGTGGCTGCCAAAGATGCAAGACGGGCCAACGTGTTCGTCAGAGCATTCAGGGCAATAGCCAACTTCTTCAGAGGCCTGTTTGGAAGAGGCAAGTCGAGGTGAGCAGCGGCTTTCGGGAGACTGAGAGATCTTTGAGACTGAGGGCCGGGGCCAAGCTGAATCTGGCCCTCGATATCGTAGGCCGCCGAGCCGATGGTCGCCACAATATTGAGACGGTGATGCAGTCGGTAAACCTCGCCGATGATGTGGAGGTTACCGTACGACCCGGACAAGGTCGCATCAGTGTGCAGGTGGGCGCCACAAGGCCTGGCCTTGTGGCGCGCGTTCCCGAGGGAGAGCATAACATCGCCCACAAAGCCGCGTCGCGGTTCCTGGCCGAGTTGCAGGGCGGTGGCGGGGGCCGCTGTGGCGGCTGCCGGATCGACGTGGACGTGCGAATACATAAGAGTATCCCCACCGAGGCAGGGTTGGGCGGGGGCAGCGCCGATGCCGGCGCCGTGCTCGTCGCGCTTAATCGCCTGGCGGGCGAAGTGATGACGCGTGACAGGCTCAGGGCCGTGGGCGAACGAATCGGTGCCGACGTGCCGTTCGCTATCTACGCCTTGGAACGCGAGACTACCGGCGCGGCCTTTGCGAGGGGTGTCGGCGAGGTTATTCAGCCTGTGCCAGGACTGGCAGGTTCGTGGTTCGTCATTGCCGTTCCGGCCTTCGGCCTATCCACCAGGGACATGTATGGGCTGTGGGATGCGAGATTCGACGGGCATATCATTGGAAATGGGGACCGCGATGCAAAGCGGCCGTGCGCGCGGGCGCTGGCTGATGCGATGATACGCGGCGAGAGAATCGAGCATCTGTGCGGGCTGATGACGAACGATTTCCATTCGCTGGCCGCGGAACAGAGGCCGGAGATAGGCCGAGTTGCCCGCGCCCTGATGGAGAACGGAGCCCTATGTTCGCTCCTTACCGGAAGCGGGTCGGCGGTGTTCGGAGTGTTTGGATCGGAGGGCGAGGCCACGGCGGCTTCGCAAAGTAATGAGCTGCAGAGGGCGTTGAGTGAGAGCAGAGGCGCTTTCCCGGAGCAGGATCCGGTGACGATAGTGGCGGCTGCGGCGGCGCCACCGGCGGCGATCGGATCTACTGGGGTGCAGCCCGGAACGAGCGGGAGGAGGTTGGGATGACCGTGACACACAGGGTTGATGCCCTGATCATGGCCGGAGCAGATAACGGCGGCCGTCTCGGTGAGGTATCAGATTCGCCCTATGAGGCGACTATCGACATAAACGGCAGAACCATGCTGGGTTGGGTATTGAAGGGCGTGCTGACGTCTGCATACATAGATAGGATCATCATTGTCGGCCCCGTTGAGGCCTTAGCACCCATAGTCAGGTCGGAGGGGGCCACCGACAGAGTGACGCTTGTGGAACGGCGAGGTGGCATGTTCGACAACCTGCTTGCCGGTCTCGAGCAGCTGGACTCCAGCAAGCTTGCGTTGGCCATGTCATCCGACATACCGTTCATCACAGGCGAGGCCCTCGATGGATTCGTGGACGCCTGCGCCAAGAAACCCGCTCAAGTCTACTACTCACTCGTGCCGAAATCCGTCAACGAGTCCAGATTCCCAGGTGTGAAGCGCACATACTTCAAGCTCGCAGATGGCGTGGTTACCGGTGGGAACGTGTTCATGGTGGAGCCGAAGTGCATTACTGACAATGCAGAACTCATACACAAGCTCCTTGATATGAGGAAGAAGCCGCTGGCGCTGGTGTCCATGCTCGGGCTGGGGTTCATACTGAAGTTCGTCACAGGCCGGCTGAAAATCGTTGATGTCGAGGATAAGGCCAGAAGGTGGCTGGGCATCGAGGGTCGCGGCATCATCGTGAACTATCCGGAGATAGGGGTGGACGTCGACAAACCCAGCGACTACGAGCTCGCAAAGCTGGCCCTGAGGTAACCCGCCATTAAATGTCAATCGGCCCAGCCGCAGCGTGACCCCGTGTTATGGAGGTATTCCCTCTCGAGCGTAGAATAGGTAATGCATGAAAGGATCGCGAATACGCCCGAAAGGTGGTTGCAGCTTGACCGTCACAAGCGTGAAGGTGCACGCCGTGGACGTGCCTGGCAGGATGAAGGCACTGGCGACCATAACCCTCGATGACACGTTCGTGGTCCATGACCTGAGAGTGATCGAAGGTGAGAAGGGCCTGTTCGTGGCGATGCCCAGTAAGCGGGGTTTCGATGGGCGTTTCCGTGACGTGGCGCATCCCGTCACCCAGGAACTGCGCGACATGATCGAGGCTGCGGTGCTGCGCGCATACTTGCAGGCAGTTGCCGCTCGTACCCACGTATGCTAGAATGGTGTCTACGACGTTCGCATCATCCGCATTGCGTTGGGGCGTAGCCAAGCGGTAAGGCACGGGACTTTGGATCCTGCATTCCGGAGGTTCGAATCCTCCCGCCCCAGCCATACAATACGTTGAACATGGTAGTGAGAACAGGGCGTATGCCCTGTTCCTTTTTGTGGGAGTGGGCGCGGGGAGATGCGGGGGCGCGAGGTGGCGCAATGTGTCGTCGACGACTCGCTGACGGGTGAGCGATTTGGGGTGGCAGGATTCTGGGCGTTCGCGCTATGAACTGCATACTTTTCACCGCTTCAGCCCTTGGGCTGCACAAGTACCGGGAACCCACCATCGGCTCCCAACCC
>DBQN01000090.1:0-3128 GCA_002305255.1 Firmicutes bacterium UBA1393
ATCGTCGGAACTGAGCGACTGGTACATATCGGGTGCCGTCGCCCGCCCACTACCCTCAAGAATCAACCACCGTAATCACCCAGACAGGCGATTCCTGTGCGCCTCGCTCAATGCTACCATTTGCCCGAGCACTATCGACGTCCGTTTGGAGTGAGTCTGCATGCTGATCGAGCAGCTATCGCGGCAAGTTGTTATTGCCGAGCTACCGATAGACAAGCGCCTACTCGACAGGGATGTCCGCATTCGACTCATGATGGCCGGGCTGCCACCCATGACATGCGGGCGCATCGCGAAGGCGGCCGACGTTGATATCGAAACCGCCCGCCGTTCCTTGAAGCGACTCAAGGAATGCGGCTGGGTGGCAGAGATCGAAGGCCCCCGCAAGCGGCAGCCTCTCTCTTACGCCTGTCTTCCCTCGTATGTTGAGGAAATCGTCGCTGCCCGGCTCGTGGCGGTCAAGGAGAGAGTGGACTGGCTGGGTCAGTGGCTCATGCGGAACTGGCTTGACGTCATAGTTGAGGAGACAGAATGCATTGACAACTCCAGGCCGTCTTGGCTTAAGTCACCTGGAATGGGCTATATGGAGCTGGACAGGGATTACCCGGGGTACCGCGTCGGGTTCGAGTTTCAAGGACAGCAACACTACCAGGAAGGCGGACCCTTCAGCACGAACAGGGACAAGCTCGACGAGCAGATACGGCGCGACAACATAAAGGCAGGCGTTTGCGCTCGCAACTCGTACACCCTCATTGAGGTCTGCAAGACGGATCTCTCGCTCAAGACCATGACTGACAAGATCAAGGGCCATCTCCCCACCGCCATCTTCAACCCAGAAGGACCCATCGTGAGGACACTGGTCGACCTGAGCAAAGGCTATTCAGGCGCCTGATTCACCGAACTGGCGCGGCAGATCGGTGTTACGCTCTCCAGTCCCACCCTCTCAACCTGCCCGAAAAGGATACGCTCCGCCGAAGCGGAATACTCCGGGATACAGAGTTGAGGAGGAATCCGCGATGATCGAACTACCTGAAGCCAACACCCTCGCACGACAGATCACCGACACTCTCGCAGGCAAGCTCATCGCATCGGCCGTGGCAAACTCTTCGCCGCACAAGTTCGCGTGGTATCACGGCGATCCGGCGGCGTACGCTGCCCTGCTCCCCGGCGCCCGCATTGAACAAGCCGTGCCGCGCGGCGGTATGGTCCAGATCATGGCAGGTGACATCCGACTGCTGTTCACGGATGGGGTAGCCTTGAGGTTCGTCCCAGCGGGCGAGCGCCGACCGGCGAAACATCAGCTACTTGTGGAGTTCGATGACGGCACGGCCCTGGCTGCGTCAGTACAGATGTATGGCGGCCTGTGGGCTTACCGCGAGGGCGACTTCCACAACCCCTACTTCGACGTGGCATGTGAGAAGCCGTCTCCCCTCACCGACGAGTTCGACTCTGACTACTTCGCCGGGCTGCTGAATACTGACGGCGCCGCCTCGAAGAGCGCCAAGGCGTTCCTCGCCACGGAGCAGCGCGTGCCTGGGCTCGGCAACGGCGTGCTCCAAGACATCCTCTGGAACGCCCGAATCAACCCGCGGCGCAGCATGAGTTCGCTGTCGAATTCTCAGCTAGACAATTTGTTCAACTCAGTGAAGACCACTTTGCGAGCCATGACTGAGCTCGGCGGCCGCGACACCGAGAAGAATCTCTTCGGCGAGACCGGCGGCTACATCACCCAGATGAGCAAGAACACCGCGAGCCTGCCCTGCCCCGGCTGCGGCGGTGCCATCACCAAAGAGGCTTATCTGGGTGGGAGCGTGTACTACTGTCCCAACTGTCAACCCATTCGTTGATCGTGATCTTCCACAGAAGAAGGAATCGCCGAATTGATGGCGAACGTCTGCATCGAGTGGGCATGACATCGGTGTCATAGCAGTCACGGAGGTGCCGCAGTTGCACAGCACCATATACGACGTAGCCAACAAAGCAGCTGTATCCGCGAAAACGGTGTCGCGAGTGATAAACAACTCCCCGCTGGTGGCGCCGGAGACACGCCGCAAGGTCATGGCTGCCATCGCTGAGCTCGACTTTCATCCCGACTCCGCGGCGAAGGGCCTTCGCCAGCGAAGTCGAAGGTCGGTTGGCCTAGTCATTCCGTACGGCAGTGACTTTGTGTTCCAGGATCCCGGCATGTGGGCTCAGGCCAGCGGTGCCCATCGAGCCCTGGCCGAACGAGGCTATGACCTGGTGCTGGCGGTCCCGCAAACGCCTGAGCTTGTGTTGCACGAGCTGAGCAGGCTGACTAAGAACCGCACCGTCGATGGGGTCATCCTCTACGCCATGGAAGGCGTCGACGTGCTGATCAAGGAGTTCGAGCGCCTGCATATCAGGTATGTGTCTCTGTCCACCTGCTACCGTGGGCAGAAGAACAACTTCATCGATACTGACTCCGCCCATGTGGGCAGGATCGCAGCTCGCTACATGCTAGACCAGGGTGCCCGACGGATCGGTCTCATCCGCGAGCCGATGCGATTCTTCGAGGCCGGCAAGGCCAGCACTGAGCAGGGATTTCGCCAGGCGCACCTCGACTCAGGCGTCGATGTCGACGATTCACTGATCGTCGCAGGCGATTACTCCATCGAATCGGGCTACGAATGCGCCCTCAAGCTCCTGCATTCTAACCATGCCATCGATGGCATACTCTGTGTCAGTGATCCCATGGCCCTGGGCACGCTGAGGGCCTTCAGAGAACTCGGTCTCGAACCGGGGGTAGATATCGATTTTGTGGCGGGTGATGACTTCCCGACGACCAGGGCGATGTGGCCCGGTCTCACATCCATAAGGACGCCCCTCACTGAGCAGGGCTACCTGGCAGGGGCGATGATCGTCGACTACATTCAGTCTGGCAAAGAGATACCTGGCAGAGTGCTTCAGGGAGAGCTGATAGTACGTCAGTCTGTGAGGTGTAGAAAGTAAGCGAAGGGTGAAGCGATATGCCGCAGTCAGCCGAGTCGCGCGTGAGGCTCGCGCGAAAGGGTGTTCGCGCCAATGCCCTGGCATACTGGCTCATTCTCCCGGCGGTCGTTGCGATGCTGTTGGTCCACTACATACCGATGCTGTGGGGGTTCTACATCAGC
>DBQN01000090.1:3139-13263 GCA_002305255.1 Firmicutes bacterium UBA1393
AGGGCGATGGGCAACATCACGCTGTATACCATCGTGACGATCGGGATCGGCTACATCGTGGGCCTTGCAGTGGCGCTGCTGCTCAATCGGCAGTTCGTCGGCAGGACACTCGTAAGGGGCCTCATCCTGCTGCCCTACATCACCCCCGACTCGGTGGCCTACAACGTGTGGAGGTTCATCTTCCAGAGCAGGATCGGCATCCTCAACCGTTACCTCGTGCAGTGGGGGCTTGTGACGGAGCCGCCGATCTGGCTCGTGGGCCCGCCGGCGCTCTGGGCGGTCACTATTGCGGCGATCTGGAAAGGCTGGCCTTTCACGGCGCTGATCCTCCTTGCGGCGCTGCAGAAGATCCCGCAAGAGCTGTACGAGGCCGCCCGCGTCGACGGGGCATCGCCGTGGCAGCAGTTCACCAAGATCACCATGCCGCAGCTGAAGAGCGTGTCCACCAGTCTCATACTCATGACATCTCTGTGGAGCTTCAACTCTTTCAACTCCTTCTACATCATGCTGGGCCGCGATCCGGGCGTCGCGGCAGAGGTGCCCTCGACGCTGATACTCCGCGAGGCCTTCACCAATCTGAAATATGGTCTGGGTTCGGCCCTATCCATCGTGCTAATGCTGGTGCTGCTCGTTATCACCATCGTCTACCTTCGCGTGACTCGCGGCGCCGCAGGCGCGGAGGAGGTGTAGCAGATGGCGGGCGAGCAGGCGAGGAATGCGGCAGCGGCGACGGCGGCGGTGACGGCAACGACGCCGGTGGCAGCAGCCACGGCCAGGGCCAGGCGACGCCGGGGCAGAATCGTGCAGCAGGTGCTGGTGTATCTGGCGGTGGCGTTGGTGGTGTTCTGCGTGCTAGCGCCATACGGGTGGATGGTGTCGGGGTCCTTCAAGGAGATACTGGAGCTCCAGGCATCTGACGTGACCGTTCCGGAGCAGGTGCCCACCTGGATTCCGCGAAACCCAACGCTGCGCAATTACCGCGACGTGAACCGCGTGGTGCCGATGTTCCGCTACTTCAAACACTCCATTGTGATAAGCGTGGGCAGCATGATAGTCTCGTCTCTGCTGTCTCTGATGGCAGCATACGCGCTGTCGCGCTTCAGGTTCAGGGGCCGTGAGGTGTACACCGTGTCGGTGCTGGCCACACAGATGCTCCCCGGGATCCTGTTCCTCATCCCCTACTACCTGGTGTTCACCACGATAAGCCGCAGCACCGGATTGCCGCTGCGCGACACTTACTGGGGCATGATCTTCACCTATACCTCGTTCGCGCTGCCGTTCTCCATCGTGATGCTGCGCAGTTACCTCAACGGAATTCCACTCGAAATCGACGAGCAGGCGATGATAGACGGCTGCACTCGCGGCGGAGCCCTCTGGAGGGTGGTAGTCCCCCTGGCGACGCCGGGCATCGTCGCCGTGGCAATCTACTCGTTCATAATGGCCTGGAACGAAGTGCTGTTCGCATCGGTGCTCACCGGCCGCGCCACGCGCACAGTGGCCGTGGGCATCATGGACTTCGTCACCACGTCCAGAGCCAACTGGGGCGGGATGATGGCCGCGTGCGTGGTGATAAGCATCCCTGTGCTGGTGTTGTTCACTGCAATGCAGCGATACATAGTTGAAGGTCTCATAGCGGGAGCCACAAAGGGCTGATAAGCACTGACTGAGCGTGTCTTGATCGTGTGGTGGAGGTGATGACGACCGACACGATACTCGTCTCATCGATTGCGTGCGACCCAAATACCCAAGTAGCGAGAGGAGGAAACCTGAACAATGAAACGGTTAATCAGTCTGATCGCGTTGGTTGTTCTATTATTGGGTTTGATGACATCGATGACATCAAGCGCACCCCGTGAGCTCACCTTCTGGCTCATGCCTAACGCGCCCGATGATGTGCACGTAGTATGGCTCGACGCGGCGGCGGAGGAGTTCCGCAAGAAGACCGGTATCACCGTCAACTACGAGATCATCGGATGGGGTGATGCCTGGACAAGGCTGGTCACTGCCGTCACGAGCGGTGAGGGCGCCGACGTTGTACAGGTAGGCACCACCTGGAACCCGCAGCTTGCGGCGATGAATGGCCTGGTCAGGCTGGATCCGGCCGAGTTCGGCGGCACGGCTGCATTCATGCCGGCGAACTACGAGTCTACCACCTATAAGGGTGTCTGCTACGGTGTGCCGTGGTTCGCCGAAACCCGCTGCCTGTTCTACAACAAGGACCACTTCGCCCAGGCCAAGCTGCAGCCGCCCACGACCCTTGACGAGCTGATCGCGGCTGCCAAGGAAATCGTGAAGATTCGCGGAGCCGGCACAGCCATCGCCGTTGCCGGAAACCAGGCGTGGGACCTTCTTCACAACTGGGCCATCCTGCTCTGGGCGTGGGGCGGCGATCTCGTGAGCCCTGACTTCAAGAAGGCCACCTTCAACAGCCCTGAGGGCATTGAGGCGATGACTTGGTACATCGACCTGGTGCGCACCGGTCTCGCCTCGAAGGCATGTGCCGAGTACAACCAGCCCGATTGCGACGCCGCGTTCATCAACGGCAATGTGTCCATGGCCTTCATGGGCCCGTGGAACATCGCAGACATCAGACACGATAACCCCAGTCTCAACTATGGCGTGGTCGAGCCTCCCAAGGGCCCGAAGGGCACCAGGGCCGCGTTCTCAGGCGGCAGCAACCTGGCGATACTCGCCGGCAGCAAAGCTCAGGCCGACGCAAAGGCGTGGATCAAGTTCCTCATCGCCAAGGAGAACCTCGTGCCGTATACCAGCAACCTCACCAACATGCTGCCCGCGACGGTAGAGGCGTTTGAGGATCCCGCGTTCGCAACTCCCATGTTCGCGCCGTTCAAGGCCGCCCTGCGTTACGCCACGGCCTACCCGCCCCTCGGCGTATGGGGGACCATCGAGAACGACATCACCGTGGAGTTCAAGGCCATCTTCACCGACTACGTCACAGGCAAACTGGCTGACGACGGAGTGAAGAAGCACCTAGACGCAGCAGCTCAGCGCGTCGACGCAGCCTTGAAGACTGAGAAGTAAGCACCACAGGCCGCAAGGAGAGGGGGAGAACACACATGCCTCGCTACGCCACAGGCGATAGACCGGGAGCCAGACCGAGCCCCTGGCCACGTTCTGGAGTGCCTCTTGGCGGCATCGGCGCCGGGAAAGTCGAGATACTGCCTGACGGATGCCTGACCAACTTCACACACCAGAACAACTGGGACCGACCCCTCGGTCCCGCAACCGGCCTTAACGGTATCGACGCGCGCGTGGGAAACCACTTCGCCGTGTGGGCAAGGGCGCGCGGCGANNCCTGCCGAACCATCGCCCGCATGCTGCACACCGTGGACGTGGCAGGGTTGCCCCGTGTGCAGGCAATCGAATACACGGGGGCCTACCCCATCTCGCACCTGGCATACGTCGACGCCGAACTGCCTGTGAACGTGCGGCTGGATGCCTTCTCCCCCGTCTCCCCTGGTCGCGTTGATGACTCGGCGGTCCCGGCAGCGGTATTTCTGTTCAGCGTGACCAACACGTCCTCCAGCGAGCGAGTCGAAGCCGCCATCATGGCGACGGCGCGCAACACCGTGGGCGCATGGAACGTCGGGCGCTACAACCAGGCGCTTTCAGAGAGAGGAATCAAGGGGGTCGTGTTCAGTGTAGACGGCCCCCTCCCCACCGACGCCACCGCCGGCACGATGTGCCTCGCCGCTCCGAAGGCGGCCGGCCACGCCACTTCTACTGTCGCGTGGAATCTCAAGACCGCCGACCCGTTCAATGTCGACCTCTCGAATGTAAACATACTCCCATGGGAGTCATTCTCGGTAGACGGGACTGTGCCCCCGATAGACTGCGGCCTCGTGCAGGGCGAAGCCATCGAGTTGGCAGGAGCCCTGGCCGTCCGCGTCGAGCTGGGCCCGGGCGAGACCGGGGTCATTCCCATTGCCCTCACCTGGCACATGCCGAACTCACATTTCGGCCACGTATATGAAGGAAGCTACGCAAACGCCGCCGACGTTGCCGCCGACGTGCTGTCACGGTGGCGCGAACTGTTCGAAGGTGCGAAGGGCTGGCGCAATGCGCTAGCCGGCGTGTTTCCTGACTGGCTGGAAGATGCGCTGCTAAACAACCTTTACGTGCTGTCGTCGGGCTCGTGGTGGGATAGGGCGGGGCGCTTCGCCCTGTTCGAGGCGTCGCGCGCGTGCCAGCTCATGAACACCGTGGACGTCCTCTACTATGCCTCCGTTCCGCTGTCATGGTTCTACCCCTCCTTGAGCGAGTCTTGCCTGAGGCAGCTTGCCGCGGCCCAGCGGCCGAGCGGCTACATCCCGCATGACCTGGGCCGGGGGCGCGTGGACTACCCCAGCGACGGCACGACCGCCCCGCCTCTCTGGAAAGACCTCTGCCCGAAATACGTACTCATGGCGTGCAGAGACGTGCTGTGGTGGGGCGGACAGCCCCTGCTCAAGGAGATGTACCCTTCGGTGAAAAAGGCCATGGCCTGGGCCATGGCGTCCGACCTCGACGGCGACCACCTGCCCGACAACGAAGGCGCCGATCAGACCTTCGACAACTGGCACATCCGCGGCGCCAGCTCCTACACATCCGGCATCTACCTCGCGGCGCTGCTGGCCGCCGAGCGCATGGCCACGATGGCGGAGGATTCCGACTTCGCGCGCACGTGCCGGTGCGAGTTCGAACTGGCCCAGCGCTCCTTCGACGACCAGCTCTGGACCGGCAGCTACTACCGCGCCGCAACAAACGATGACGCCTGCACAGCCGGGCAGCTGAACGGGCAGTGGTACGCCACTCTACTCGGTCTCGGCCACACCCTGCCTCCCGAACGCGTGGCTCAAGCGGTGAGAACCACAGTCTCCCTTACAGGTTCGGCGTCTCCCCACGGCGCAGTCAACGCCGTGCTTCCCGACGGAACCGCCGACCGGCGCAACCCCCACTCCGGCAACGTCTGGCCGGGCGAGACCTACGCCCTCGCCTCGCTTGCCATATACGAAGGCATGGTAGACCAGGGGCTCGAGCTCGCCCGAAAGGTCTGGGAGAACATCACGGACGGCGTTGCTGACCCTTGGGATCAGCCGGATGTCATCGACTCGGTCACCGGTGCCTACGGCTTTGGCGACCACTACATGCGCAACATGGTGGTGTGGGCCGTGGCCTTCGCGCTGTCCTCCCGTGATGCGCGAGTTGCGGCGGCGCTTGAGAGACTGAAGGGGGCATGATACACTCGCCGCGGAGGCGGGTGACATGGAGCTCATCGACGCCAAGACCATCCTGTCCGGCTACTCAGACGGAAGTCATTGGTTCGGCAACAACTACAACATGAACATCTACAAAGGTTGCTGCCACGGCTGCATATACTGCGACAGCCGCAGTGAGTGCTACCGCGTGGAAGACTTCGACCGCGTGCGGGCGAAGCGCGACGCACTCGCGTTGATCGCGCGCGAGCTCAGGTCGAAGCGGCGCCGCGGCGTCGTTGGCACTGGAGCCATGAGCGATCCCTACAACCCCTACGAGAGTGAACACAGGCTCACCCGCGGCGCGCTCGAGCTCATCGATGCCGCCGGATTCGGCGCGTCCATCGTCACCAAGAGTGACCTAGTGATCCGCGACATCGATGTGCTGTCGGCCATCGCCGGCCACTCACCCGCCCTCGTGTGCATCACCATCACCACCACTGATGACAGCCTGTGCGGGCTACTTGAGCCCCACGCCCCATCTGCGACCAGGCGGCTGGCCGCCCTGCGGGAGCTCTCCTCACATGGCATCTGCGCCGGGATCCTGATGATGCCCCTGTTGCCGTTCATCGAGGATAACCCCGACAACGTGGTAAGCATCGTGCGCGCGGCCGCCGAGGCGGGCGCGAGGTTCGTCTTCCCGTCGTTCGGCGTCACCCTGCGGCAGAACCAGCGTAAATGGTTCTTCGACCGCCTCGACGAGCGGTTCCCCGCGTTGCGCCAGCGCTACGTCAGCCAGTTCGGCGACGCCTACCACTGCCCCTCGCCGGCGGCGCGCCAGCTCTCCAAGGTTTTCACGGCGGAATGCAACCGCCTCGGGATCATGCACAGGATGCCCGAGATCATCGAGGCGAGCCGCAGGCCCTACACGCGAGTTCAGCTCTCCCTCTTCGACAGCGGTCCGGGGGCCCGGTGACGTGAGTCCCAGGGTCCGTAAGGATCGGAAGGGTTGAGTATCAGCCGTCGTACCGTCCCCTGAGCCTCGCCCGCCGGCACGAGATACCGAGATCTCGGCGCTTCACAGCGTGAAAGACCGAAAAGCCGTCAGCTCAGGCCGTGAACGCCCAGATTCCGCGCATCTCGCGATCCCTCCCGACGATGTCCATCAGGGGCGGAGTATGATGGATTGGTCTGCCCTGCGGGGCAGACTTCCTTTACTGCGTCTAGCTGCGGAAACGTGCTGGGCGCCGGACGGCTCACAGTAGGCCTTGTTGACCGGTTCGCCTTGCGGTGTCACCGGGTCCGGCCGGTGTGCACGAGATACCGATATCTCGGCGCTTCGCAGCACGAGAAGCCGAGAACCCACCAGTTCAGGCCGCGAACGCCCGGATTCCGTGCATCTCGCGGTCCCTCCCGATGGGGCCGATTGAGAGCTGAGTATGATAGATTGGTCTGCCCTGCGGGGCAGACTTCTTTTACTGCGTCTAGCTGCGGAAACGTGCTGGGCGCCGGACGGCTCACAGTAGGCCTTGTTGACCGGTTCGCCACAGGGTGTCGCCGGGTCGGGCCAGTGTGTACGAGATACCGAGATCTCGGCGCTTCGCAACGCGAGAAACCGAAAAACCACCAGCTCAGGCCACGAACGCCCGGATTCCGTGCATCTCGCGATCCCTCCCGACGACGACTATCAGGCGCGGAGTATGATGGATTGGTCTGCCCTGCGGGGCAGACTTCCTTCATTGCGTCTAGCTGCAGGAACACGGCGAGTGCCAGGCAACTCCCAACGGGCCTAGTCGGCAGATCCGCCCAGGAGCACAGCTGCAGGGCTCCCGCTGGCACGAGGCACCGAGATCTGGGCGCTCCGCAGCGCGAGAAACCGAAAAACCACCAGCTCAGACCGTGAACGCCCGGATTCTGTGCATGTCGCCACCTTGCCTCCGCTGCGCCCGGCCGCCGGTCCACGAGCCGGCCCCCCACCGCCTCCGACGGAACCTGCGCACCCACACAACCCCGGTCTCGCCATCGACCGTCAGTCTCCCCTAAGTAATTGCCACAACCGCGCTGACCACGGAGGAATCTGCCTGAGTACGTCAAATAGGGGTACCAAGTGCGCACGCGCGGACTTCTCTCGATTCCTGCGCTAATAGGAGGTACATGCTATGTCGCGAACGCTGAGGACTGCACTTCTGTTNNGGCATCGAGTCCCACCACCTACATAGAACTCATCCTTGACTCGTCCATCAGCATGACCGCCAGAGTTGAAGGTTCCAAGACCCGAATGGACGTGGCCAAGTCGGTCATGGAGCAGATCATCCGTGAGCTGCCCGATGACCCGAATCTCAGGGTCGCGCTCCGTATTTACGGAGCCGAGCTTGATCCCGCGCTTGCGGCGTGTAGCGACACGATACTGGTCCAGCCCTTCGCTCCTGTGGGCCAGGCGCGGCAGAACATGATAGACCAGGTGAAGTCGATGCGGGCCAGGGGCATGACGCCCATCGCCCTCTCGCTGGAGCAGGCGGCAAAGGACTTCCCCGACAAGAACGCCCGGAACATCGTCGTCCTCGTCACTGACGGCGAAGAGAGCTGCGGCGGCGATCCGTGTGCGGTGTCGGCCCGTCTGCAGGCTCAGGGCATGTTCGTCAAGCCCTACGTCGTTGGGTTCGCCCTCAACGAGAAGCAGGCATCGCTGGTGCGCTGCATCGGCGACTACTTCGCCGCTTCCGACACAGCCTCACTGCGTCAGGCACTGTCCACCATCATGGCCCGCGCCATCGCGCCGGCAATCATCGATGTGCAGGCCTGGGCAGGCAGCACCAACGTGACCCGTCAGGCAAACATCCAGATAACCAAGTCCACCGGTGAGCTGGTATCGTCGTCTATCACCGCGCAGGAGCCGGCAACGGTACGCGCGCAGGTAGACGAAGGCACATACACCGTGCGCGGCTGGTTCCAGGTTGGCACGCAGATATTGACTGCCGAAGTGTCAGGGGTCACGGCGACGTCAGGTAAAACGTCTGGTGTGAGACTGGACTTCGGCCCGATGGAGGGCACGGTGCGTGTGATTGCTCGGTCGTCCGGACAGGACGTCAGCAGCCTGATCGGCATCAGCGCCCTCAAGAGCGGTCAGTTCGTCACCGCAGCCTGGACTGGGATCCCTCCCACTGCCAAGCTGCCCGCCGGTGACTACACATTCATCATCGCCCACCGTCAGTATCCGCAGCTTACCAAGACAGCCATGGCGACGGTGCGGCCCGGAGAAGAGACCATTGTAGACGTCGACCTGGGTTCGCTCCCGGCATCGCTCGAGGTCACGGTTACCTACAGAGGCAATGTGGTGTCGAACCTGTGCCAGCTCACCGTGGCAACGCCCGGGCAGCCGGCTCAGGTAGTGGGCGCACCGGTCGACGGAAAGGTCTTCCGTTACTCGTCGAATCCGGGAACCGTCGACCTCAACGTAACCTACAAGGGCCTCGTCAGTGTGGATAAGGCAGTGCCCGGCGTTGAGCTCGTCGGCGGGCGTACCACCCCCGTCGAGGTGAAACTCGACGACGTGCTGGGCAACCTCAGGGTGCGCGTGACGGCGGGCGGCCGTGATGTGACCAGCGAGGCGAAAGTGGTAGCCGCCAGGGGCAATACAAACCTCGAGCTACCCTACGTCTACGGCGTGCGCGAAGGCCTGGTGCCCCCAGCCGTATACGCTGTCACGGCCAGCTACCGCGGCATCGAAAGTGACATGTATGAAGCGTACGTCAAGCCGGGCGAACTCACTGAGTTGACCATTGATGTAAGACTGCCCGGCACCATCGTGATTGTGCCGACCATCGAAGGCAAGACTATGGCGCCCAACATGCTCAGGGCATGGGCACAACTGGGCGGCGAGACCGTGGGCCACGCTTCTGTGCAGTACGGTCGCGTCGAGATCAGCATTCCTGAAGGCACCTACACCGTGGTCGGGGAGATCAGCGACCCCTTCCAGCAGCGGCGCGAGGCAGTCGACATTCAGGTGCTCCCCGGCCAGACCACCGAGGTCAAGCTGGACTTCGACCCGGCGGGCCTGGTGCGCCTGCGCGTCATTGCTGACGGCAAGCCGGCTGATGCCAGGGCCTGGGTGTACTTCGGCGGCACTGCCACAGGCGACTACGCCTCCATGAACAGGGTCGCCAACGGCGTATGGGAGCTTAAGGTGCCCGAAGGCGTGCACGATATCGAAATCGACCCTGAAACCGAGGGCTTCGAAAATCGGTACATCCGCGACATAGAAGTCGTGGGCGGCGCCACAGTCGAGCGCACCCTTGACCTGGGAGGCACAGGCCTTGTGCGCCTGAACGTCATTGCCGACGGAAAGCCTACCGACGCGCGGGCATGGATCTACGTCGGCGGCACCTATTCGGGCAATTACTTCTCGATGAGCAGGGTCGCCAACGGCGTATGGGAGCTCAGGGTGCCGGAGGGCCTACATGACATCGAGATCGACCCTGAGATTCAGGGCTTCGAGAACCAGTTCCTCCGCGGCGTGGAGGTGCCGGGCGGCAGCACCGTCGAGCGCACCCTCGACCTCGGAGGCACAGGCCTTGTGCGCCTGCGAGTTGTATCCGACGGCCAACCCGCTGACGCGCGGGCATGGATCTACGTCGGCGGCACCGATTCGGGCAATTACTTCACGATGAGCAAGGTCGCCAGTGGCGTATGGGAGCTCAGAGTGCCGGCAGGCCTGCATGACATCGAGGTAGATCCCGAGCTCGAAGGGCTTGAGAACAAGTTCATCCGTGACATTGAGGTGGCCGGCGGAGTCGTTGTCGAGAGGACTCTGGAACTCAGCGGCAATGGTCTGGTGCGCCTGCGAGTCCTCGTCGACGGCAAGCCAGCGGCGGGCGGCGCCTATCTGTATCATGACGGCATGAGTAGCGGCCGATACACTACCATGCGCCG
>DBQN01000045.1 GCA_002305255.1 Firmicutes bacterium UBA1393
GCAGTTCGGCATCCCCAGGCTGTAGGCTGACGCCCGGAGCCTGACCGTACACTCGAACCTGATCTGGATGTCAACTTGTCAACGCTGGACGCGGCCGGGCGCATACA
Organism: Firmicutes bacterium UBA1393; assembly: GCA_002305255.1. Taxonomy (GTDB): domain Bacteria; phylum Bacillota; class DTU025; order DTU025; family DTU025; genus UBA1393. Next base: position 108 of record DBQN01000045.1, read on the forward strand.
GGCAACTGGGCGCCTGCCGCGTCCACAGTAATGAGGTGTTAACGTGCGCAACGCAGATACTGCATCGGGCATCGCCGTGAGCGCAGTTGCGCTCTTCTTCGCGATAATGGCCCTCAGGATGCCGTGGTATGACTCAGAGTGGGGGATATCCGCCGCACCCGGGCTCGTGCCCCTCATTCTCTCATCCTGCCTGCTCCTGTGTGGCCTGTTCCTCATCATAAGGGCGAGAACGAAAGTCGGTGTCACTCACTACAAGAAGATGGAGGCTTTGGTAGCATCGGTATCCTCGTGTGACGACGATGATGACTCAGCTGAGACCCCAGAGACCTCCTCAGAGGGAAGAGCTCTCACCGAAGCGCAGAGGGTGCTGCTCACGGTAGGCCTTTCCGTGGCCTACGTTCTACTGTTGGGCAGGATCCCCTATGCGTTGGCCACTGCTCTCTACATCTTCGTGTTCATCTCCGTGTTCCAGGGCAAGAACTATCTGAAGGCAGCGATCATATCCGTGATCTCGTCGGCAGTGGTGTGGTTTGCTTTCGCCAGGATATTCTTCGTGTTCCTGCCCTAGCCCGGCAGTTTAGGAGGGAAACGCCATGTCTTTCTCGCTCTTCTTCACCGAGTTCGCCAGGCTTCTGACGCCGACGACGTTATTCAACTGCCTGTGGGCCACGGGCTTCGGCATAATCATCGGAATGCTGCCGGGATTGCAGGCCACGATGGGCGTGGCTCTTATCACCGGCCTCACCTTCCGCTTCCCCGCCGAGCAGGTGGTGGTGATCCTGATCTCCGTGTACGTCGGCGCCATCTACGGCGGCTCGAGATCGGCGATCCTGCTCAACATCCCCGGCACAGCCGCCAACGCCGCGACGTGCCTTGACGGTCACCCCCTGGCCAAGAAAGGCCAGGCAGGCTATGCCATAGGCTTGGCCACGACGGCATCTGCCATCGGAACTTTCATCGGACTGATGGCCCTTGCCGTGCTCTCGCCCATGTTGGGTAAGATCGCGCTGAGTTTCAAGTCGTGGGAGTTTTTCACACTGGCCATCTTCGGCATAGTGATATGCGGCAACCTCACGGCGCCAACTGATCCCCTGAAGGGATGGGTGGCAGGCCTGTTCGGACTGCTGCTCTCGCAGATCGGGCAGGAGTCCATCGGGGCATACCCCCGCTTCACCTTCGGAACGGTGGCCCTGTCGGGAGGGCTGTCGCTCATACCGGTGCTAGTGGGCACCTATGGCGTATCCGAGATCATCGGCGTGATGAAGATGCCTGTGGGCTACACGGTGCGCACCAAAGTCGACCGCATATTGCCCAGGGCAGCCGACCTGTTCGGCTGCTGGAAGACCATCATCCGCTCAGGCATCATCGGCGTCATCGTCGGTGCTATTCCGGGAGTGGGTGAAGACACCGCCGCCTGGATCTCGTATGACACCGCCAAGCGCAGCAGCAAGAATCCTCAGGAGTTCGGCCGCGGGTCGTACGATGGGCTCATCGCAGCCGAGACCGGGAACAACGCCTGTATCGGCGGCGCCATCATCCCAGTGCTGACCCTGGCGATCCCCGGATCGGCCCCTGCAGCCGTGTTGCTCGCTGCCATGTGGCTGCATGGCATCAGGCCCGGCCCCCTGCTCCCCATCGAACAGCCCCACTTCATAGGCACAGTGACCGCCATATTCATGTTGGCGACCATTGCCATGACCGTGCTCGGCCTCTCGTGGGTGCGTCCCCTGGTGAAGGTGCTCATGGTGCCCCGCACCGTGCTCATGCCAATAGTGCTGGTGCTGTGTACAGTGGGAGCCTACGCCATCAACGGCCGGCTGTTCGACATTTACCTCACCGTTCTGTTCGGGGTCATCGGATACTTCATGAGAACAAACAACTTCCCTGCGGCACCTCTGGTGCTGGGCTTCATACTCGGGCCAATGGCCGACGACAACTTACGCAGGGCNNTGGTGCTCACCGGCGGCCAGCTCACGCCTTTCTTCACCAGGCCTATCTGCCAGGTGCTGTGGGCGCTGACCCTGCTGGTCGTGTTGTCGCGGACGCCGGTGCCCGGCATGCTGCGCCGCATGTTCAGCCGCAAGGGTGCGGAGGCATGAGATAGATGTTCAGAAGAGCGGTCATCACCGACGAGATAAGCCAGGACCTCGACAGAGCTCTCGCTGTGGCGCGCCGGTTCGGGCTGGAAGGCGCGGAGCTGCGATCGGTGTGGGATCGAAACCCCCAGGAGCTCGCCGATGATGAGCTCGACAGGATCGAGGCACTCCTGAAGAAGCACGGGATGATGATGCCGTGTGTTGCGGCACCCGTGTTCAAGTGCCAGCTCCACTCGGAATCTGACTACGCCGCCCACCTCGCCATACTCAGGCGTTGCGCGGCCATGGCCAAGAGGTTCGGGTCTCGCCTGGTGCGGGGGTTCACCTTCTGGGCCAGTGGAGACTTCGAAGACAGTCTCCCATTGATCGTGGAGCGGTTGCGCGGAGCAGAGAGCGTGTTGCGCGAGACCGGTGCCGTACTGGTTCTCGAGTACGACCCGGCCACCTCAGCGAGCACTACACAGAAGCTTGAGAGAGTGCTGTCGCAGGTAGCCTCAGAACATATTCAGGCCCTGTTCGATCCGGGCAACAACATCTACGATTCCGAGGGTGAGGCACCCGTACCTGACGGGTATGAGCGGCTGAAGCCCTGGATAAAGCATGTGCACGTCAAGGACGTAGTTCGCCAAGGTGCCTCCGGTAAGTCGGAGGCGGTAGTGGTGGGCCAGGGTGAGGTCGGCTTCCTCGAGCTCTTCGCTGCCCTAGCGGCCGACGGCTACGATGGCTGGGCTTCGCTGGAGACTCACTATCGGAAGGCCGCCGCGATCTCTGACGCGCTGCTCCATAGGCCTGCGGGCTCGGCCTTCTCGGAAGGTGGCGAGGAAGCGTCCATCGAGTGCCTGACGGCGTGGAACGACATCATGCGCGAGTTGGGGCTGATGGCATGAGGTTCTCGACATGCAACGAGATGTTCGAGGGCTGGAGCTGGGGCGACACGTGTGCCGCTGTGAGCGCCGCGGGCTATGACGGAATCGAGATAGCGCCCTTCACCTTCTGTGACGATGTGCGCTCGCTGGATTCCGCCGCCCGCGCTGCCATCCGCGATACGGCTGCCGACGCCGGTCTGGAGATCTGTGGCGTCCACTGGCTGCTGGTGAAGCCCGAAGGGCTTCAGCTGCTGTCGCCTGCGGCCGAGACGCGGGCAGCCGCGCGGGACTACCTTGTCGCCCTGGTCGACCTGGCGGCAGACGTAGGTCGGCCGGGTGCGGTGCTGACG
>DBQN01000020.1 GCA_002305255.1 Firmicutes bacterium UBA1393
CGGGCGAGGTCGCTGTCGACGAGCAGAGTGCCGTGGTGGCAGGCAATGGTTCGGCCAAGCCAGGAGGCGTTTCCTGACACCTTCTTGCCCGCAACAAGGAGGTCGTTGCGCTCTGAGAGCTGGGCGTCGAGGCCCAACGAACGAAGGGCCTCAAGCACCAGTAGCGTCTGCCTTCGAAGGTCGTACGAGGCGCGGCTGGTGAGGAAGGTGAAGCAGAGGTTGCCGAGGTCGTGGTAGACAGCACCACCGCCCGACGAGCGCCTTGCCAGGAGCACGCCCTCGTGATCAAGCAGGTCAGGGCAAGTCTCTAGCCAAGGGTTCTGGTGCCGGCCGATTACCACAGCCGGGCTGTTGCGCCAGAGGTAGAGGAGCGGCGCCATGGGGTCAGCCTGTTCTATCAGGTGTTCCTCCAGGGCGAGGTTCCTCCACACGTTGTGGCCTGTGGAGCAGACGATTCTGCACGCAGTCATCGCCGGAACTCCGGAGCTATGCGCCGCGCGCAAGCATGGCCGCCAGCTCGATGGCTTGGATCATGCTCTGAGGGTTGGCACGGCCCAGGCCGGCGATTTCGAATGCCGTTCCGTGGTCGACCGATGTGCGTATTATGGGCAGCCCCAGCGTCACGTTGACTCCGCTCATAGAGGTCCACTGACCGGTAGCGTCGTCTGACTTGAAGCCCGAGGTCTTCACAGCAATGTGCCCCTGGTCGTGGTACATCGCGACGACTGCATCGTATTGGCCGGCCTGTGTGCGGGCGAACACGGTGTCAGGGGCGATGGGGCCCCTGGCGTCTATGCCCTTCGACTGCGCCTCGCGCACTGCCGGCGCTATGACGTCGCGCTCCTCGGTGCCGAACAGGCCACCTTCGCCTGCGTGAGGGTTAAGCCCAGCAACGGCAATTCGGGGCGCAGGGATGCCCATGCGAACCAGGGCGTCGTGGGTGAGACGGATGACCGTGCCCACTCTCTCCTGGGTCACCATGTCGCAGGCGTTCCTCAACGATACATGTGTGCTAACATGAGACACCCGCAGCCTGCCATCGACAAGCATCATGCAGTAGTCGCGGGCGCCGGTAAGGTCGGCGAAGATCTCCGTGTGGCCGGAATAGTCGTGACCACTGAGGTTCAGGGCTTCCTTGTTGATGGGGCCGGTCACTACCGCATCGACCTCGCCTGCAAGGGCCAGCTTGATGCAGTATTCGATATACTGGTAGCCTGCCTCCCCGGCCTCGGCCGACACTCGGCCGTAGCTCACGTCCTGCTGCGCTACGTTGTCGAGATCGATAAGGTCAATCGAGCCTGGCCGATACAGGCCCTGGCAGGGCCGCTCAATAACGTTGATGTTTATGTCAGACCGGGCTATGGATATCGCGTCGGCGACACAGTCGAGGTCGCCCACGAGCAGTGGCTTTGAGACCGACCACACCTTTGCCTCGTCCAGAGCACCTACTGCGACCTCTGCACCTATCCCTGCGGGGTCACCCATACTGATCGCGACTATCGGCCGCATGTCCATGACCGTGCCTCCTCGTCACTGCACTTCACCTTATGCCAAGTCACATTCCGATTCTGAAGCAAGTAACGTGCCACCAAGGTGAGGCAGTGAACGCCCGCATAGCGCCAGTGGTGGGTGGCGATCCGATCGTGCAGTGATTCACAATGTGACGCTTACGTTCTGCACGGGCGTGCTCACGTAACACCATCGCGTGACACGCGCTCCCGGGGCGGAGGCGACGACGGCGTCAGTCGCTGCGGCGACTGCAGGCATTCATGCCAGGCCATCAAGGTGTTGCCTTGAGCACCACAAGCCCACAGCAGGAATTATCTCGAAAGGGGCGAACAACGACATTTGCCGTTACCATACGCGTATCCGAAATCGCTCCATGTGCCGCGCCGGCCTGGTGTCCGGTACGGCCCATAGCGTGAGGCGGAGAACGTGCCGCGTGACTGTGGCACCCAACGGCAAGCTCGTGAATGCGATAGTAATCGATTCGCCCGACGGGAGAGGGGGACCGGCTCCCGGGGCGACTCGTGTGAAGACAGGAGAAGATGGAGTATGGGTATTAGAAGAATCGCACTTATGACAGGCGGCGGTGACTGCGCGGGCCTCAACGCATTCCTAGCTGCCGCGGCGCGCCGAGCCAAGACCAGATGGGGTATTGACGTCATCGGTATCAAGAACGCCTTTGAGGGAGCCTGCTCCGACCAACCAGAGAACGAAGTGGTCTTGATGGGGCCCGAGTCCCTCGCGGAGCTGCCTAACAAGCCCAGCACGATCCTGGGCTCTTCCAGGTTCGCACCGTTCTCCTCGAAGAATCGCGCCAAAGGCTATCCTGACAAGCTGCTCCGAAACCTGGAGTTGCTGGGGGTTGATGCAGTAGTACTCACAGGCGGCGACGACACGCTGAAGTCGGCTCGCGAGCTTGACGCGGCGGGGATCCCGGTGATGGCCGCACCCAAGGGCATAGACAATGACCTGTCGGCCACCGACGTGATGCTGGGCTATGCCACGGCCGTCAACTTCGGCGCGCAGGCAGTGCGCGGAACGGTTGAGTCGGCCCGCACCCACAGGCGCATCTCAGTCGTTGAGGCGATGGGGCGTGCTGCCGGCTGGCTTGCCATGGAGACCGGTATCGGTGGCGGCGCTGATGTGATCCTCATTCCCGAGCGCCCTGTAGATCTGACGCGCGTCATCAAGCACATAGGTGAGATCACTGAGCGGCAGGGCTACTGCAATATCGTGGCGGCCGAAGGCATTCGAATCTCCCCTACTGATCCGGCGATTGTGCGTGCCGCCGAGGGCAACGCAGTAGTGAGATCGCTTCTCTCGGAAGAGGTAGCTTTCGATGATCACGGCAATCCCAAGCTGGGCGGCGTAGGGCAGATTCTCCGTAGAGTCATTGTGTCAGAACTCGGACTCAACTCCATCGAGAAGGTGCGTGCCGCCGATGTCGGGTTCATCCTGCGTGGCCAGGCGCCCATCGCGGCCGATGTGATTCTGGGCACTCGCTTCGGCATCGCCGCTGTAGACCTGCTCGTCGACGGTGTTCACGGACACATCGTGGGGGCGCGCGGCACCGAGGTGAAGCCTGCCCCGCTCAGCGAAGCACTCGTTCCGAACGTCGTGAACTGGACCAACGATCAGCTTGAGAGCGTGGGAGTTGCCTGGTAATCCGGCAACAGCAGAAGACAGCACACACAGGGGCGGCGCAACTCGC
>DBQN01000050.1 GCA_002305255.1 Firmicutes bacterium UBA1393
GCGAAAGGCCCGACCTGTACGAACAAGCCAGTCCGGCGCGGCACGTTGCCGCAGCAGGCGAAGGAGGCGGCGACAGCGCGACGCCGGGCGTCAGCGCGCCTTCGCTGTTGCTTATTCACGGAGACCGCGACAATATCGTCCCGTATGAGCAGGCCACGCTAATGCGCGATGCGGCCGAACGCGCCGGATTCCGTGTGGAGCTGGTCACCATGGCCAACACAGGCCATGTGATAGTGCCCCTCGGGCCGGGCGCGCCGTCGCCGACTCCGGGAGAGGTGCGCGAGATGATCCTTGAGCACATGGAGAGGGAGCTGAAACCCCTGCCCGTCAGCTGAACCTGCGGGTGAACATGTTCTCGCCATCGATCAGGCTTTCAACGGTATCGAAACCGAAGCGCTGCAGGAGTTCTATGACATAGGGATTGTCGATGGGCGTGCCGGACACGGCGCGGGCGCCGTAATCGTTGGCGTACCTGGTGCCGTCCTCGACAGAGAGAATCCGGCGCGGCCCGCCCACGCATCCGCCCGGGCAGCCCATGCCCTCGAGGAAGTTGGCGGTGATCGTTCCGCTCAGCACGTCGTTGAGCACCGCCTTGCACTCGCGCATTCCATCGGCCTGCACAGCCCGGAGCGGGATTCGGCGATCTGGGCGGACCCTGTTCAGGGTGGCCTGCACGGCGCGGCTTACGCCTCCGACCCGTGCATAGATGCGTCCGGCAGCCGAGGAGTGGTCGCGGAGATCATCGTCGCATCGCTCGGGCTTGATGTGCATCGCATCAAACAGTGCCTGGGCCTCCTCGAAGGTCAGCACGTGGTCCACCGCGCCGGCGATATCGGCCTCCCGGGCTTCCGCCTTCTTCGCCATGCACGGTCCGATGAACACCGTGACAGCCGATGGGCACAGAGTTTTGATCCCGCGTCCGCACGCCACCATAGGCGATACCGAGGGCGGAATGTGCGGCACGAGCTGGGAGTAGAGCTTTCGGATCAGCGCGATCCAAAGCGGACAACAGCAGCTGGTGAGCAGGAAATCCTTCTCAGTGAGGATGTGGCGGTCGAATTCGAACGCTTCCTTCAGTGTGAGGATGTCGGCGAACAGGGCCACCTCTATCATGCCCGAGAAGCCAGTCCGCTTGAATGCATCGCGCAGCTTACCCGGGGTGACCGCCTGGCTGAATTGCCCCATGAACGCGGGTGCGATCATGGCATAGACTGGGTTCGGCCCTACGCAGACGGCATCGATAACGCGTGCGACGTCGGAATCGGCAGGGCGATGTACGTCGTCGCAGTCCACCAGGGTATGATCGGAGTCGCGCCGCTCCGGTGAGAACAGGCAGTCCAAATCGTGCAGGGTGGTCTCCGGCAGGCGCCGTCCGCCGGCGGAGGGGTTCAGGCGTTCGTAGATCTCTCGGAATGACTCCATGAGCTGATGCGCGCCTCCTATCGTAGCCTGCCCTGCGTGTGCCGGGCCATTCACAATCGCAGACCGACGGTAACCACTACACAGGAGTAGCGCCAACGGTCGACTTCAGGTCGACCTCAAAGCAGTGCACACGTTGACGCCCCGACTGTAGTCTATACCAACCACTGAACGTCGAGGAGGAACAACACATGAGCCGATTCATTCTCGTCCTGCTGGCAGCAGTCGTGATGGCTGCACTGGCTGCAATCCCCACATTCGCGGCGCCGGTCGATCCGGCCGTCCTAGACGCCGTGCGCAACTTCACGCATAACCTTCCCGCCGACTGGTTCCAGATGAAGCCGGACGTGCTCCGCACCAAGCAGAATCTGGGCGAACAGATCTTCGTTCTCGACGTGCGCCGTCGCGATGAGTTCGCGGCAGGGCATCTTGAGGGCGCGGTGAACATCCCTGTTCACGAGATCGCTGACCATCTTGATCTGCTTCCTGAGGATCCTTCCACCGTGATACTGGTGTACTGCCGCAGTGGCGTACGCTCGACTTTCGCGACGTCGGCCCTGCTGGTTATGGGTTATGAGACTGTCTACAACATGCCCGGCGGCTATCTAGCCTGGGTTGAGGCGGGATACCCCGTGGTTAGGTAGGGTCATCGGTATCAATAGGTACGCATGCAGTCAGCCCCCGGTCTCGCGATGACGCGCGGTCGGGGGCTACCCTCTCGTACACGCCAGGAGTCCCCATCCATCGGCCCAGTCTAAGAAATAGGAATAAGCCTGTATGAGATACCGGTCTCTTCCATAATTATGGGGATTATCGGAACTTCACGATACCGCAGGCAAGGGCATACAGCTCCATAGAGCGAATAATGTCACTTCAGGAGTCACGCGCCATCATCAGAGATGGGACTTGACGGGAGCCATGGTGGTCGGGCCGGCTCAGTTGTGAAGGGGTGGTATGGCGGTGCCGATAGCAAGTACGAGGCGTGTGAGCAGAACCCGGCGTGAAGTCCTTCATTTCCTTCAAGGGATCGCGTATCTATCTCCCGTTATCGTGTTGTTCACGGTGTTCATCTTCTACCCATTGGTGCGCAGCATAGTACTGAGTACCTTCAAGACTGACTTGCTCGGGCGCCCCTACCAGTTTGCCGGTGCGGCTCAGTACAGGCAGATCTTCAAGCAGGGTTTTGGCGAGAGCCTTGTGATTACCCTGAAGTATGCGCTGATGACAGTGGTGCCTGAAGTGGCTCTGTCGTTGGCCCTGGCAGTGATGGCCAGTTGGAGCCTGCGCGGGATCAGGCTCTTCAGGCTGCTGTTCTCTTCACCAATAGGGATCGCCGTGGCCAGCAGTTCAGTGATATTCAAGATGCTTTACAGCCCTAACGCCGGCGTGTTCAACTACCTTCTGCGGCTCGTAGGAGCCGATGGCATCAACTGGCTCACTGATCCGAAGTGGGCGCTGATGTCGGTGGCCATCGTTACCCTCTGGCGCCAGCTGGGGTATGACACGCTGCACCTGCTTAGCGGAATACAGAGCATACCCCATGAGATACACGAGAGTGCGAGGCTCGACGGGGCCGGCCCTTGGGCGATGTTCTGGAAGATCACGCTGCCCATGCTCTCGCCGGTGCTCATGTTCATCACGATCACGTCGACCATCGCCGCCCTGCAGTCGTTTGGCCCCATCAACATCCTCACCGAAGGCGGCCCTGCCGGCGCCACGAGGGTAGTAGTGTATTCACTTTACCGGGAGGCCTTCTTCAACTACAACTTCGGCCTGGCAAGTGCGCAGGCGATAGTGTTGTTCCTGATCGTACTTGTTCTGACGCTCCTGCAGTTCAGACGGTTTGAAAGGAGTGTCTTCTATCAATGAGTCTCACCTGGACCGCAAAGAAGCGACTCAACACGGCTCTGAGATACGCTCTGCTCACTGTGGCGGCGGTGGCTATCGCGTTCCCCATATACTACGCAGTTGTAACGAGCCTCTTCACCGCGCCCGAAACCCTCATGTACCCGCCCAAGTTCTTCACGACACGCCCCTACTGGGCGAGCTACAAGGAGGCACTCAGGCGGGCACCGGTGTTCCTGTTCATCCGCAACAGCTTTCTGGTGTCGGTGGGCGTCACGGTCGGGCAGTTGATCACGTCGAGCCTGGCGGCGTACGCCTTCACATTCCTGAGGTTCAGAGGGCGCGATACGCTGTTCTTTGTCATCTTGTCCACCATGATGATCCCGTGGGAAGTCACCCTGGTGCCCAACTACATGCTCATCAACAAGCTGGGCTGGGTAGATACATTCCAGGGTCTGATAGTGCCCTTCCTGGCCGACGCCTTCGGCATATTCTTGCTGCGTCAGTGGTTTCTCACCATCCCTACCGATCTGAGGGATGCGGCCAGCATCGATGGATGCGGCGACCTGGGGTTTCTTGGACGGGTGGTCATCCCACTGGCCCGCCCTGCCCTCGGCACGTTGGCTGTGCGCAGATTTCTCACTGTTTACAACCAGTACCTGTGGCCGTTGCTGATCACCAACTCCAATACCCGGCGAACAGTTCAGATCGGCCTTGCGATGCTCCAATGGGATGAATCAGTGGCCTGGAACAGCACAATGGCTGGCGTTGTTATGGCTTTCATCCCGACCACTATCGTGCTGATCATCGGCTATCGACAGCTAGTTCAGGGACTCACGGCAGGCGCCATCAAAGGCTAGCATTACTGAACCGCAAGGAGGGATGCTGAACTCAGTAAGCCTCCGAAAAGGCCTGGCCAGGCAGGTTCACCTGGCATGACGTTTATTGCGCTCGATTCCGTAGCTCGTCAAATACGACAGAAGGAAGGGGTAACACAATGTCGAGGAGGACTGTAGTGCTCATACTCGTTGCGGCCCTTTTGATGTCACCGCTGGCGATCAGCATGGCGGCACCGAAGGTAAAGGTGACGTTCTGGTATTCTCTCAGCGGGAAGATTGCGGAATCAATACGCGAGATGGTGGAAGAGTTCAACAGAACGCACGATACCGTAGAGGTGGAAGGGATCTATCAGGGTGCCTATGACGACTCCATGAACAAGCTCCGCACTCTGATCCTGACCAATGCCCCCATGAAGACTAGGCCTCACATCGTGCAGATCTACGACATCGGCACGAAGTTCATGATCGACACCAAAGCCACAGTGCCGGTTCAGAAGTACATCGACCGCGACAAGCTTGACGTGAACTCCTTCGAGCCCGGGATTCTGGCGTACTACACCATCAATGACCAGCTCTACTCGATGCCGTTCAACATCTCCACGCCTCTGCTGTACATAAACAAAGACATGTTCCGTAAGGCCGGCCTCGATCCCGACAAGCCGCCTCGAACCTTCGATGAGTTCGCGGAGTGTGCCCGTAAGCTGACTATCCTCGACAAGTCGGGCAAGCCAGTCCAGTACGGTGCCTCGATTGCCATCTACGGCTGGTTCTTCGAACAGTTCTGCGCCACCTCCAACATACTGTTCGCCAACAACGGCAACGGTCGCGACAGCGTGGCCACTGCCTCCACGTTCGCAACGCCGGAGGGCGCCGCCATCTTAGACTGGTGGAACAGCATGGTGAAGGAGGGCATAGCGCTTAACCTGGGCAAGGGCACAGCCAACACCCAGAAGGCCTTCATCTCAGGACAGGTGGCCATGACACTGGACTCCACGGCAGTGCTTAACACGATTCTCACCGGTGTCGACGGCAAGTTCGAGGTGGGCACGGGTTACCTGCCTCGGCCCGCGAACGCCAAGGGCGGCGTGGTCCCGGGCGGCGGGACGCTGTGGCTGATGGGCGGGCATCCTGCCGAGGAAGAGGCCGCTGCGTGGGAGTTCATCAAGTGGGCATCTGAACCCAAGCAGCAGGCGTGGTGGCATATGAATACCGGATACTTCCCGGTGACCAAGCTCGCCTACAACCTCCCTGAGCTGCAGGAGCATCACAAGCAGTACCCGCAGTTCGCCACCGCCGTGCAGCAACTGCGCGATACCCCGCGCAATCGCGCGACCCAGGGAGCGCTGCTGGGCGTGTTTTCGCAGGCCCGTCAGACTATAGAAGACTCCATTGAGCAGGTGTTGCTGGGCAAGGCCAAGTCGCTGGATGCCCTGAAGGCCGCTGCAGTGGAGATAGATGCGGCGATTGCGAGGTACAACGAGTCAGTCGGCAAATAGCAGGTTGACTGAACACCGGACACAGAGCGGCACGGACAGGTCGGCAAGATCTGTCCGTGCCGCTCATTCACGATTCACGATTCGCGGTTGAATGTTGACAGACGTCCGGCTTCAGAAGCGAAATCGAAGGAATGCCAGGAAACACGGAGAACTGAGAATTGTTAGCGGCGGCCCGTGCCCTCGATTGGCACCTGTCAGCATGCTGATCATCGCGAAGGAGTGATTCAGGTGAACAAATACCGCTTCAGACTCATCGCAGCAGTCCTAATTGCCTTCGTCGTAGTGCTTTCAGCACCTGCGCTCGCGCTCGCTGCCACCGGGTCGCCTGGAGTCGGCGTCGAGAACGATCTGTATCAGGTTGCGCGGAGCGTTGCTCGAACGGCGATCTGGAACGATATCAACACCGGCAAGGCCGGCAGTGCCACCGTGGCCATACTGGACGGCGGTGAAATCGTTTACGCAGAGGGCTTTGCCATGGCCGACAGGGAGCAGAGTGTGCCGGTGGACCCGGCAACGGTGTTCAACATCGGCTCGATAAGCAAGGTGTATGCGGCCACTGCTGTGATGCTGCTGGTAGACGCAGGGAAGGTCGACCTCGACGCGCCTGTGACCCGCTATCTTCCGGAGTTCATCATGGATGATCCGAGGTACACACAGATCACCGTCAGAATGCTCCTCAACCACACGTCCGGCATGCCTGGCACAGTGTACACGGGCAGCTTCGGACTCCGCTACAACGACGCGATGTATGATGACACCTTGGCTGCCCTCTCTCACTCACGTCTGAAACACGATCCCGGGGCGGCGGCCGCTTACTGCAACGACGGCTTCACCCTCGCGGAGATGATAGTTGCGCGCGTGAGCGGGCAGCGATACCTGGACTTCCTGGCAGATCACATCTTCAAACCGTTGGCGCTAGACGATACCGCCGCCAGTGTCGGCGACAGGGCCCTTCAGGACGATGCTCCTGGAGCCGCAGCGGCATACTACAGACCCATGACCGGCCAGAAGGAGCCGCTCGAGGCAGTTTCGCTGCTGGGGTCGGGCGGGCTCAGTTCAACTGCAGTGGAGCTGGTTCGCTTCGTGGATAGCTTCTCAGGCATGGGCAAGCAGATCATGTCGCAGTCAGCATTGGCAGAGATGAAGAAGAGCCAGCCCCCACGGCGCATCGAGGAACTCAGAAACCCGGGCCTCCCCTACGGGCTTGGCTGGGATATGACATACATCCCTAGGTATCAGAAGCAGGGTATACAAGTTCTCGGCAAGAGCGGCGGGACCGGGCACTACAACTCCATGGTGTATACAGTCCCAGACGAGAGGATCTCAGTTGCGGTCATTGAGACCGGCCCCGGAGGCAGCTCGCTGCATATAGCCCTTGATGTGCTGGATGCTGTGCTGGTGGCAAAGGGCCTGATTGCGGCTGAAGCGCCGACGGTGTCGGTTCCCCCGGCAGCTCAGCCCATTCCCGACGAGTATGCAGCCTACTGCGGATACTACATATCTGACGCCGGAACTCTGACGAGAGTGAGTATCGATTCGGAGGCAGACTGCCTCTGCCTGTCAGACTTCGATGGAGACGTTGAAGTGCCGGCTGCAAGCATCTACTATGACGGCGGCACGTTCCATACCGGTGACTCCGGAGGTCCTCGGTTCTACTTGGTGACGATCGATGGCGAGCAGCGACTCATGGCGCAGTCATCCCTTGGATTCGATACCATCGCCATGCGCAGGCTGCCAGTGATTGAGGACGTTCGCGGCATGGAGTTGGATATGGACGACAGGATATGGCTGCGGCGAAACGGCAGGCCGTTCGAGAGTGCATTGTTCCTTCCCTGGCATCTGTCTCAGTCGCATACCTTTGAGGATCTGCCCGGCTACGTGAGTTTCAACGGAATGAAGAAGATCGAATCGTCTACATATGCAGCGATGCCTGATGGCCCGACTCGCGACATAACCGACCTGCGTCTTCTGAGGATCGGCGGGGAAGTATGGGCACAGGTGTATGACATGCTATACAGCCCAGTTGACTGCGCCGTAGCGTTCGCACATGGAGCAAGCGCGGTGACTGTCGGTGGCGAAGGATACAGTGAGTGGCTGAGAGTGGAGGACGATTCCATCCTGACTGTCCAGATCCCAGCCAGCGGCAGGGTCATCATCTTCGCATCAGATGGGTCACCCAGGTACGACAGCGCCATTGATGAAGGCGGTGTGTTCGTCGAAGATGGCGACTTCGTCGAACTATGTGGTATGCCCGGTGATCAGTTCATGGTCACCTGCGAGGCCGCCCGTTGACAATGCCTCCCCGGCGGGCCGCTCTCTGGGAGAGCGGCCCGCGGTGAGGGGC
>DBQN01000075.1:0-1210 GCA_002305255.1 Firmicutes bacterium UBA1393
AAGGGCGCGTACCCAGGAGCCGTAGTGCTGATCGAGCGTGGGGGCGTCGAGGTCGTGCATGAGGCGTTCGGGTTCACGTCGTACGCGCCGGGAGCCCAACCCACGACTGTCGATACTGTGTACGATGTGGCGTCTATGACTAAGCCCATAGCTACGGCCAGCGCGGTGTTGCGCCTCGTTGAGCTGGGTGAGGTCAACCTGGATGATCCGATAGCACGCTACCTGCCCGAGGTGGGGGCGGCGATCACAGTGCGGCAGCTGCTCACCCACACATCCGGCCTGGTTGCCGACGCGCCGCTCTGGAAGACGGGCGAAGGGGGCAGGGCCGACTGCGCGGCAGCGGCGATGGCGCTGACACGACCGGAGGCCCTCGAATCGGCGCCCGGCAGCGCGGTGCGCTACAGCTGTATCGGGTTCATACTGCTTGGCCTGATGGTGGAGGCTGTGACAGATGAGGGGCTAGACTCCTTCGTCGGGCGAGAGATCTTCGACAAGCTGCAGATGACCCAGACAGGATTCTACACAGTGAACCAGTTCGCAGAGCGGGCGCGTGTGGCGCCCACTGAGCGGCGCACCGCGGTCAGTCTGGGCCGCGATTTCTGGGCGCGGCTGGTCGACTCCGGGCGTTATCTCGATCTGCATACTCCTGACTCGGTAGCCTACGGCGCGGTGCATGATGAGAACGCCCTGGCCATGGGGGGCGTGAGCGGCAACGCAGGGCTGTTCTCCACGGCCGGTGACATCGCGAAGTTCGCGCGGATGTACCTTGCCGGCGGGGCGGTTGGTGAGAGACCCGGTCTCGATGGGCGGGCCGGCCCCGTTCAGGTATTGTCGCCGGCCGTCATTGAGCTGGCCACGACCAATCACACCGCGGGGCTGGGCGAAAACCGCGGTCTAGGATGGTTCGTAAATACACCCGGAACTTTCTTCGGCAATCTGCTCTCACCAAAGGCATATGGCCATACAGGCTTCACTGGCACTGCGGTTTGGGTGGATCCTGTACGCGAACTCACAGTGGTGCTGCTCACCAACAGGGTGCATGAGACCCGGGAGAATCTGGCCCTGATAAATCTCAGGCCGAGGTTCATCAATGCAGTAGTCGCAGCAATCGCATAGAACCTGTCACGCCGCGGCCGGCGAGCCAATTGAGCTCATCTGAGACGGAAGCAAGTGCCTTCCGGGTGCAGAGCTACGGTCACTGGCATCGGCA
>DBQN01000075.1:1292-14378 GCA_002305255.1 Firmicutes bacterium UBA1393
ATTCTCCCTGCGAGACGAGGCCCTGAAGACGATTCCCCTTGGCATGACCGTGTTCTTCGGGCAGTATGAGACTAACTGGGGAATGGTGTTCGCGGGCATGCTGATGGCAAGTCTGCCGCTGCTAGGACTGTGTCTGTTGATGTCGAAGCAGTTCACCAAAGGGCTGACCGCCGGCGCGGTCAAGGGATAGAAGGGGGCCGACGAGAGAGTGCTTGTTCCGATAGGCTGGGATCGCGAGGCCGGAGCTGTGCGGATCATCGACCAGACACTGCTGCCTTGCGAGCTCCGTTACGTTCACATAACGTCGATGAATCAGATGTGTGAGGCCATCGCCAGGCTCAAGGTGAGGGGAGCCCCGGCGATTGGTGTGGCAGGCGCTTTCGGCGCGTATCTCGGGATGAAGGAGCGGGCGAGTTCTGCGACGAGCTGCGATGGCGATTTCGTCGTTGCGCTGAGCGAAGTCTGCGACACCGTTGCGTCAGTGCGGCCAACGGCTGTGAACCTTGCTTGGGCCGTCGCAAGGGTGCGAAGGGCGGCCGAGCGGGTGATGAGCGTCACGTCTGACACTGCCGCCGCCATCGATGCCATGCTCACCGAGGCCTTGAGCATAATGGAGGAAGACAGGCGTTCGTGTGAGCTGATCGGCATCAACGGAGCGTCGCTGATACCAGACGGCGCTCGGGTGCTAACGCACTGCAACGCCGGGGCGCTCGCGACTGCCGGGATGGGCACTGCCCTTGCTCCCATCTACGTGCGCCACAGTCAGGGCGCCAAAGTGAAGGTGTGGGCAGATGAGACCAGGCCCCTGCTTCAGGGAGCCCGGCTCACAGCCTTTGAGCTGAGCCAGGCGGGTATAGATGTGACCGTCATATGCGATGGAATGGCCGCTTCTCTCATGGCCGCGGGCGAGGTGGATCTGGTGATAGTCGGGGCCGACAGGGTGGCCGCCAACGGTGATGTGTGCAACAAGATCGGCACCTACGGCCTGGCGTGTGCTGCATGGGTGCACGGCATCCCGCTCTACGTGGCATGCCCAACGTCTACAATTGACCTGTCACTGGCGTCAGGTGACCAGATTCCCATCGAACAGCGCAGCTCAGATGAGGTAGCCATCGGGTTCGGGTGCCGGACCGTGCCCGAAGGTGTGGCAGTGTACAATCCGGCCTTCGATGTGACCCCCGCGCGGATGGTCGCCGCTATCATCACGGAGCGTGGCGTAGCCAGACCGCCGTTCCAGCAGGGCATCGCATCGATCGCGGGGGCGTAGAGTCGGGCATCGCCGTGAGGGCGGTTCCTGCGGCCTCGGCGGCCCGGGCGGCGCAGGCGGCGCCCCCGTCGGTGGCGTCGGGCTCTGCGGCATCAGCGGATCAGCCGCAGAAGCGCGCTGAAGATCCACGATAGCGCCGACAGGCCCGCACTGACAATGAGCATCGACGCGAACGGCGCGATGACGTGCTCAGTCATGATATCCCCCGGCAGCTTGCCGAACCAGGCGAAGGCGTTCGGCCACTTGAGCAGCACGAACCCGGCCAGAGTCATCATGCCGCCGATCTGAAAGAGAGCTGCTCCGATCCTGCCAGCCACGGTAGTCACCTCCTGCTGAACCCGCCATGTGCAGCGGGCACCCTACTTCCGGCGCTAGTATTCGGCGAGTGCCTCTAGTTTCTCCTCCTTCCGGCTCACGTTCTGCCTGCAGACCGCTAGCGCTCCTGACTTGACTCAACGAAGCCGTTACCGGTCGCGCCGACCCGGGCGGCGGTTCGGGGGGCGGAGCGACCGGGGCTGAAAGGAAGGGCATGCCCCTCGGGGCTTGCCGACCGAACTCGACGGCGATGATCAAGCGCTCCTCCGCATGATAGACGGTACTCGGCGTGCGGGATATGATGAGGGTAGCTGTTAGGGGGGTGCGCAATGGGTTTCAGGATGCCGCGCGCAAGAGAGAGAGAAGATGCTTGACGCTGCTCTCCAGAGGTTTTTGAGCGGTGTGGTGTCCACCGATGTTGAGCAGGTGATTCATTTCGGATCGCATGCCGCCGGTTCAGTGAACTCCAGCAGCGACATCGACCTCATTGTGATCCGACCGACAAGCCTGCCGTTCGTGCACCGAGCCGACGATCTGGTGGACCTGTTTCCGCCGGGCACTCCCGTTGATCTTCTTGTGTACACTCCTGAGGAGTGGTCGCATCTGAGCGCGAACCGAGGCTTTCACAAGCAGGCCCGAGAGGAAGGGAGGGTCATCTACGATGCCAGGCGTCGAGGACGCGCTTCGGTGGCTGAGCCAGGCGGAGCATGACCTAGATGACGCACTCTTCGTCGTCACAGGTGGCCGCCATGGGCTCGCCTGCTTCCTGAGCCAGCAGGCGGCACTGAAGGCAGTCAAGGCACTCCTTCTTGCGTCCGGAGCGGAAGCGGTACGGGGACACTCCGTGGCTGAGCTGTGCAAGGATGCGGCAACACTCGACACAACGTTTGAGCCTATGATCAAGTTGGGAGCCAATCTTGACAAGTACTACATACCTACGCGGTATCCAGATAGCCTGCCAGGAGGTATCCCGGCAGAGGCCTTTGACGCCTGGGATGCTGAGAAGGCCGTCATGACGGCCAAGACCATCATCTCACATGTACAGACTCTGATTCCGGCTTCAACAGTGACAGGCGACGATTGAGCATCCCAGCTCACTCGCCAAACCCGCTTGTGCAGTTTCTGAGCTTGCGCTGCAGTTCTTCAGGGGTGAGCTGCCACGCCGTCTGGCTTTTCGCCCACAGTCTCATGCTCTCATGTTCGGGATCCGAAGGGTCCGCCATGACCCTCACGTAGTCTATGTAGCCCCAGGGTCCGCCGATGTCCTCAGGGGGTCGCTCGCCATTGCCCTCCAGGTACGTAGCCTCAAATGCATTTGAGCGCACTATTCCCTCAAGGGTGATCGTGTGGATCCACGAATCTCCAAAGTCGTACTCGTAGATGACGTCATCATGGGTGGGAAAGATGTCACCTAGCGCGGTGACGGCTTCCTGCAGGATGTCGTACTGGTCGGGGTCGAAGCAGTCGAGGATGTCGGCGCCGTCGTTCATCACGATTTCCTTCGGTCGCGGTCCCTGTCCACGTGCCTCGAAGAGGTGAAGGTGATAGTTCTGCCAGTCGAATACCGCCTGGATGACTCGGTGGAGGTGTCTGAAGGAGAAGTTCGACGGCACCAACACCCTTCTCCATATGTCGAATCCGTCTATCTCGAGCTGAATTTTCAGCTGATAGAGCTCGACATCGAGGACCGGTCGAGGCGTTCCGTCCTCGCTCATGCCGAATTCCCTGCCCAGCTGCTTCAACGTTTCGTCCAACGGGCATAGGTCAGTGCCATCGGGCAAGCGCTGCTCAAGCCGCCCCGCCGCGATGCTAGCGTACCTCTGAATCAACGTGTTCTCGTCGACGAAACTGCTTACGTAGCTGATGTCCGACACCGCTTTCTTGAGTTTGGCAACCATGCTCCTGTTGGCCGTTCGCGCAAACTCGATCTCACCTGCTTGAGTCATGTAGGCATCTATGATCGCCTCATTGACGCCCTCCATGCTTAACGCGACAACTATCGCGTCGCGGATGAGCGCCTTCAGCCGACTGAAGTCGTCCGGCCCTGGCCCGCATATCACCACAGGGAAACGCGTGGCGTCATTCATCAGGACGATGGCATTGCCTATGTCGAGGTCGACCAGGTGAGCATGCCAGGCCGCCAGCGGGCCCAGCGGCTGAGCCACCGGCCCCGCACCCGGAGCCTGCTCGCGCAGGTTGATCCCCACCCTGTCAAGAAGCGCTTTGGTGCATTGGATAAGCATATCGACTCCTCCCGTCAATGGGGTGCCCCTCATTCGTAGATAGTGTAGCGTTCGCGCTTCAGCGCGAACGCCTCCGCCTTCGCCTCCGAAGCCCATAGGTTCAGAAGCTCCTCTGCCGGCCTGCCGGCGTCGAAGTGCTCCCTGAGGCCAGGCCCTCCGGCGAGGTGGTCGATGAATGAAGCGTTCCAGGCGAACATGTCGGGGCACTGGGCGCGCACCGCGGCCAGCATCTCCAGGCCCAGGCGCACGGGTTGTGCCCGCCTCGGGTCAGTCACGTAAACCTCAACACCGCCGCACTCGCAGTGGGCATGTTTCGAGAAAGCCGGCCTGAAGTGCGCCGGCCTGAACCGCACCCAGTTCATGCCGACGGCGTTCAGCGCCTCAGCCAGGGCAAGCGCGTCGAGCCACGGGGCGCCGATCAGCTTGAAGGGCTTCGTGGTGCCGCGCCCTTCAGAACAGTTGGTGCCCTCGAACAGGCATGTTCCTGGATAGAGCATGGCGGTGTCGAAGTCGGGCATATTCGGGGTGGCGGTCCAGAAGAGACCCGTGTCGGGAAACAGCGCCTGCCTGCGCCAACCTTCAGTCTCCACTATCCTCAAATCAACGTCGAGGCCAGATTCGCGCGCGTGCATCAGCGCGAGTTCGCCGAAGGTCATACTGTATCTGATTGGTATGGGCAGGTAGCCCACGAAGGAGCGGTGCTCAAGGTCGAGGATGTTGCCCTCAACGGCCAGCCCGCCTAAGGGGTTGGGCCGGTCGGTGATGACCACAGTGATTCCGGCTTCGGCGGCGGCCTCAATTACTTTGGCCATGGTAGATAGGTAGGTCCAGTAGCGCGAACCGACGTCGTTGGCGTCGAACACGATCACATCGATGTCGGACAACATCTCGGGCGTGGGTTTCGTGGTCTCACCATAGAGACTGTGGACCGTGGCACCTGTATGCCGGTCCACCGTGCCGGACATCTTGACCCCGGCCTGTTCGCAGCCCCACAGCCCATGCTCGGCTGAGAACAGCGCGGCCAGGTGTATGTCGGGATTGGCCGCCAGCCTCTTGATGATGGGTTCGGCGCGCTCGTCAACGGCGTTGTAGTTCGCGACGATGCCCAGGCGCGGCCGTGCGCTGCCTAGATACTTCGCGGGGTCGGCCAGCAGCCTGGTGACGCCGAGTGTGACCTTCAACCCTCGTCCCCTCCCTAGATGCGTCCTTGCACACGGGGATTCTGCGCGCAACGCGGCATACCTCTATTCGCGGTCGAATGCTGCCACTAAGGAAAGAATTCTGACACGCACTGCGCTGCATCGGAAGTTTATCTTCGGGCAAGTGAAGGATTCCGCACGTCGGGGGAGAAATCTCATCCGAGCGCAACTGCTCTGTGAGACACACACGAACAATAGGGAGGGCTCTTGATGAAACGTCTATTGCTGGCTCTGCTTGTCTGTGTGGTCCTTGCCGCCTCAGCCGCGGCCGCGCCCTTCGTCGAAACGGAGGATCTCACTCCTGCGACGAAGCCCGTCATCGGGGGAACGCTGTATCTGGCGCTGACAGCATCTCCACAATCGTTCCTCTTCTATGGATCCCTCGACAACAACGCCTACACAGTCATCGGGCAGACCATGACCGGTCTGGTCGAGCTGCACCCGGCGACTAACGCGATCCGCCCGGGTTTGGCCGAGTCGTGGGAGACCTCGCCCAACGGCAAAGAGGTCACATTCCATCTCAGGGACGTAAAATGGTCTGACGGTACCCCTCTCACTGCTGACGACGTGATCTTCACCTTCGAGAACTTCATTATGAACAAAGTTGCCAAGGGCAACTCTGTCGACAGGTTCACGATCATTGATACCACCGACGGCGAGAAGAAAGAGGTCAAGTGGGTCAAGATCGACGACAGAACAGTAAAGGCGGTATTGCCCTCGCCGTTCGGCCCGTTCTACATGAACCTGACCGCAGCGTACATATATCCCAAGCACAAGCTGGAGAGCAAGATCGACAAGAACCGTCCTGACTCCGTAAACGAGCTGTGGCTCACAAACGTATCGCCCTCTGAGATAGTAGCCAACGGTCCGTACAGGATCGCCAGCTATGTGATGGATCAGAAGGTCGTGCTCGAGCGCAACCCGTATTACTGGAGGGTCGACCGTTTCGGCAACAAGCTCCCCTACTTCGACAAGCTTGAATACCTCATCGTCAAAGACGCCGAGGTCAGGCTGGCGAAGTTCATGGCTGGCGAGATCGACTTCATGGCCGTGAGCGCCACCGACTTCCCGACGCTTAAGCAGAAGGAGCTGGCAGGCGGGCCGTTCACCATCTACATGGCCCAGCCGACGCAGCCCACGCCCAGCCCTGTGCACATCGCGTTCAACTACGATGCGGAAAATCCTCAGCTCAAGGAGATATTCCGGAACACCGAATTCCGCCGGGCGATGGAGTATCTGCTCGACAGGGACCGCATCATCGATGAGATCTACAACGGCCTCGCGATTCCCGGCGCGGGTCTGGTGCTGCCGGCCAACAAGGCCTTCTACAACCCGAAGATCGAGAGCATCATGCGCCCGTTCGATCCTGCAAAGGCCAAGGCCATCCTCGACAGCCTCAACCTGAAAGACAGGAACGGCGACGGCATCCGCGAGTTCGCCAACGGCAAGAACGTCGAGTTCACGCTGACGGTGCAGAACTCGCCTCAGGACTATCAAGACGTGGCCCTGCTGTTCAAGGAGGAAGTGGAGAAGGCCGGCATCAAGGTCAACCTCCAGATCCTCGACAGCACCCTCGTCGGCAATATGTTCGGCGCCGGCAACTTCGAGGCCGGAGTGAGGGCCTTCGGAAACCAGCCCGACCTCGAGCTCAGAAAGGCCATCTGGCAGCCGGGTACCCAGCTCTACTACTGGCACTACTCGGCGCTCGACAAGGATAAGCTTGCGGCCATCCCGTCGCAGATGCTGGACTGGGAGAAGAGGGTATAC
This sequence comes from Firmicutes bacterium UBA1393, assembly GCA_002305255.1. Classification (GTDB taxonomy): domain Bacteria; phylum Bacillota; class DTU025; order DTU025; family DTU025; genus UBA1393. The sequence continues at coordinate 8,084 of DBQN01000075.1, forward strand.
GAGCTGTTCGACCTGGGTTCCATCACCACCGACGTGGCGAAGCGCAAGGCCATCTACGACGAAGTTCAGGAGATCTACCACGACGTGGTGCCGGTGCTCTTCGTGTGCAAGGGCATGAACCTCTGGGGCGCCTCGAAGACCCTGGGCAACGTCACTCAGAACAAGGAAGGCATCGTGCACTTCGCCACCTGGACCGCGTACCGCAAGTAGCGGAACGGTGACGACGGAGCATCTCACTTTGGGGAGCACCCAGTTGGGGAGGTTCGGCGTCCATCGCGGCGCCGGCCTCCCTAACATCAACACCACACGGCGTCACATCTGCCTATCTGTTTGGTTGTTCAGGAGTGAAAGCAGCGATGTGGGCATTCATAGCCAGACGATGCCTGATAATGATCCCCATGATGCTCATGGTGTCGATCATCTGCTTCGGCATCACCGAGCTGCAGCCCGGCGACTTCGTGAGCCAGTATCTCGATAATCCGAGGATCTCCCCTGAGCAGATCAGGCTGCTTCGAGAGAGCCTTGGCCTCGACAAGCCGGCCTATGTCAGATACGGGATGTGGATGAAAGGCATCCTCACCAAGTGGGACTTCGGCTACTCCTTTGCCTACCAGCGGCCAGTGGGCGAGCTGATCTGGGAGCGCATGGGCTGGACCGTCGCCATCGCCCTTGCCACCATCCTGTTCCAATGGGTCCTCGCGGTGCCGATGGGCATCTACTCCGCCCTGCACCCCTACTCACCGGCTGACTACGGCATGACCTTCATCGGTTTCGTGGGTGTGTCGATACCCGACTTCTTCCTCGCTCTCATACTCATGTACCTGATGTTACAGGCGGGTTCCACATCCATTGGCGGGCTGTTCTCCACCGAGTTCATAGGCGCGCCTTGGAGCCTGGCGAAGGTCATAGACATGTTCAAACACATATGGATGCCCCTCATCGTCGTGGGCGTAGGGGGTCTTGCCGGGTTGATGAGGGTCATGAGAGGCAACATGCTCGACATCGCGGGTTCGCCCTTCATCACATCCCTCCGTGCCCACGGCCTGACCGAACGCACGGTGAGACGGCATGCCATCAAGAACGCCCTCAACCCGATGGTCAGCATCGCAGGCGCCGAGTTGCCCAACGTGTTCAGCGGCACCATCATCGCCGCCATTGTTCTGAACCTTCCGACCATGGGCCCGTTCTTCTATAACGCCCTGCTCAACCACGACCAGTATCTGGTCATGGCGTTTCTGATGTTCATAGCCCTCATCACACAGGCCGGCAACTTGCTGGCCGACATCGCGCTCGCGTTCCTCGACCCCAGAATTCGCATGAGCTAGGAGTGTCAACAATGGAGGGCACCAGGGCAAGGATCATCAGGAGCTTTCGCAAACATCGCCTGGGCATGTTCGGCCTCGTGGTGCTGATCGTGCTCTACCTGGTGATGCTGTTCGCCAGTTTTCTGGCCCCTTACGACTTCACCGCCACACACAGGAACTTCATCTATGCGCCGCCGACAAGGATCAGGGTAGTCGACGCCGAGGGCAATTGGCGGGCGCCGTTCGTGTATCCCCTCACGAAGGCCAGGGATCCGGTGACGTATCAGCTGGTGTTCGCGGAAGACACATCGCGAGTTGTGCCCGTGAAGCTGTTCGTCAGGGGCGAGGAATACAAGTTCCTGGGCATCTTCAAGACCAATCTACACCTCTTCGGGGTCGAGGAGTCGCCTGACAGCGCCATGGTGTTGCTGTTCGGGGCCGATAGGTTCGGGCGAGACGTGTTCTCCAGGGTGTTAGTGGGCAGCCAGGTTTCGCTTACAGTGGGCCTGCTCGGCACCTTCCTGAGCGTGTTCATCGGGGCTGTGGTGGGTTCACTCTCAGGCTACTACGGTGGCTGGACCGACATCGCCATCCAGCGCCTTACTGAGCTTCTCAGGTCGTTCCCTCGGATTCCGCTGTGGCTCGCCCTTGCAGTGATCGTGCCTCCAAGCTGGCCCAGCACCTGGGTGTACTTCGGCATCGTCACGGTGCTCTCGCTCATTGGCTGGATGGGGGTTGCACGGGTGATGCGCGGCATGACCCTGAGCTTAAGAGAGAAGGAGTTCGTGCTGGCGGCTAAGGTGTCGGGGGTACCTGGGATCAAGATCATCACCAGGCACCTGATACCCAATACCCTGAGCTACCTGATCGTGGTCTCGACGCTGTCGATACCAGGCATGATCCTCGGCGAGAGCACCATCAGCTTTCTGGGCTTAGGCATAAAGGAGCCCATGACCAGCTGGGGATTGTTGCTCAAGCAGGCACAATCGTTGAGTGAATTGCAGTCTCACCCATGGCTTATGGTGCCCGGGCTGTTCATCATGATTGCCGTGCTCTCGTTCAACTTCGTCGGAGACGCGCTGAGGGACGCGGTCGATCCATACAGGACGGTTGAGAAGGTATGAGGGAGAGTTGTGAAAGCGTTCTCACTGTGCGGAATCTGAAGACCTACTTCCGTACGCCCGAGGGCATCGTCAAAGCCGTCGATGATATCAGCTTTGAGCTGAACAAAGGCGAGGTGCTGGCGCTTGTCGGCGAGTCGGGCTGCGGCAAGAGCGTCACAGCGTCATCCATCCTCGGGCTGGTGAAAGCCCCGCCGGCGATGGTGGAGGGCAGCATCCGGTTCAGAGGGCGCGAGCTTGTGGGGATGGCGGCGAAGGATTATCGAACCATCCGCGGCAAACAGATAAGCATGATCTTCCAGGAGCCGATGTCGGCCTTCGACCCGCTGTATACCGTGGGATATCAGCTGCTGGAGGTGGCCAGGGCGCATATGCCGTGGTCAGACGGTGAGGCGAAGGAGAAGATCATCGACTCACTGAGGTCCATCCACATCCCTGAGCCGGAGAAGAGATACGGCGAGTATCCCCACGAGATGAGCGGTGGCATGTTGCAGCGCATAATGATCGCCATGGCGCTCATAACCAGCCCTGAGATCATCATCGCCGACGAGCCCACGACGGCTCTTGACGTGACCATACAGGCACAGGTGCTCAACATCATGCAGGACTTGCAGCGAGATTACAGCGGCTCGATCATCTTCATCACGCACGACCTCGGCACAGTGGCCGAGATCGCCCACAGGGTGCATGTGATGTACGCAGGGAAGATCGTTGAAAAGGGGCCTGTGGTGGAGCTCTTCGAGGAACCGCTGCACCCCTACACGCTGGGTTTGCTAACGTCGCGCGTGAAGCGCGAATACAAGGGCCAGGATCTGCCCTTCATTGAGGGTTACGTGCCGCGCCCCAACGAGCTCCCCGATGGCTGCAGGTTCCACCCCAGATGCCCGCGGGCAATGGAGAGGTGTCGGCGGGAGCAACCCCCTGACTTCGAACCGGCGTCGATGCCGGGCCGCACCGTGGCGTGCTGGCTGTGGGAGGGGGGCGACGCAGAGTGAAGATCTTGAGTGCGAGGCGCCTGAAGAAGTACTTTCCGATCAGGTCAGGAGTGTTCCTGCAGGTGAGCGCGTATGTGCGCGCCCTTAAGGCAGTCGACATCGATGTCGAGGAGGGCGCCACCATCGGCATCGTGGGCGAATCGGGCTGCGGGAAGAGCACCCTGGGCAGAACGCTCGTGAAGATTCACGAGCCCACGGAGGGCAAAATCACATACTGCGACCCGACCGGCCAGGAGCATGATGTATCGCGTTCCCTTGGTCGCAATCTGGCGCCGACATTCCGCAAAGACATTCAGATGATATTCCAGAACCCTTACGACTCGCTGGATCCGAGGATGACCATACGCGATACTGTCCGCGAGCCCATCATCACACACAGGTTGTTGCCTGATGCCGGGGCGGTGGATAGCTACGTGGCGGAGCTACTGACAAAGGTGGGGCTCTATCCGGAGTACGCAGCGCGATATCCGCACGAGTTCTCAGGCGGGCAGCGCCAGAGGATCGCGATAGCCAGGTCTATCTCGGTGCGGCCCCGACTGCTCATATGTGACGAGCCAACATCCGCGCTGGACGTGTCGGTGCAGAGCCAAGTCATCAACTTGCTCAAAGACATCCAGCGGGAGACCAATATGGCGCTGGTGTTCATATCGCACAACCTCGACGTCGTGCACCACATGAGCGACAGGATCATGGTGATGTACCTCGGGAGTGTGGTGGAGTCGGCGCCGTCGGACGCGCTGTTCGATGCACCCATGCATCCGTATACCCAGGCGCTGATGTCGGCAGTGCCGAGCTGGGATCCGAGGAACAGAAAGCTCGGGGCCGTGAAGCTAGAGGGCGAGCCGCCGAGCCCGATCAACCCGCCGCCGGGGTGCCCGTTCCACCCCAGATGCCCGCGGAGAATGGATGTATGCGAGAAGACGATGCCAGAGGCGGTTGACATCGGTGGAGGGCATATGGTGGCGTGTCATCTGTTCGCCGGCTCGTAGGCGTGAGGAGGGAAGGATGAGTCTGCCTCGCGGGGCAGACTCTCCGATTGGCCCTCGGCTAGTTTTTCGAGCGCTTCTTACGAGTTCTCGGCGCTACTCCCGGCGCTACCCGACACCCTGGCAACGGGAACCCATATCTCACTGTAGGCGTAATCGCTCTTGTGCTCGTCCATCTTAGTGAATGAGAATGTCGGGGCATTGATCACCTGATAGTCGGAGGACGGGAGCCATTCCGAGTACACCCTGGCCATGGTGTTCTGGAGTGTAGCGGGAAATGGCCCTTCGTTGGGGAACACGGCCCAGGTGTGGGCCGCAACGGGCACCTTCTCCAATGCGCCACTCACCCGGTCTCGAGTGGTCAAGACGCCTATCAGGTGGGTCAGGTGACCTTCCTCTCTCATGAAACCGGCATCGGCGTCCCAAGAGGCATTCACAATCTCGCGGGGCTCCATGTCTTGAAGGGAATGCATCTCCTCCCTCTGCTCGTCTGTTATGCTCTGTGCCAGCTTCACGATCGCCTGGTTCACACCTTCAAACTGCATGGGGACTCGTCTACTCACACCGACCAGGTTGAACGCCGGTTTGTGTTCAATCCTGAACTCCATGGCTACTCCTCCCTTAATGGTAAGCACGAATGAGAGCCTCGGGAACGACTTGCTCATGCCTGTCTTCATCACATCTGAAGGCAAGAATCCGCTCCACCTCTTGAATGCTCGAGTGAAGCCGTCCAGCGACTCGTAGCCATACTTCAGGGCAACGTCTGTCACTCTCTCTCCATGCAGCAGGTCCTGGTTTGCCTGCGACAGCCTTCTGTTCTTGATGTAGTCGCTCAGCGTCAACCCGGCGATGTAGGAGAATATCTTCCTGAAGTGATAGTCGGAAACCCCGGCATACTCGGAGATCATCTCGGATGACAGGTCGTCAGCCAAGTGGTCTTCGATATAGTCGATCACCTTGTTCAACTTGCCCAGCATCTCTTTCCTCCGCGCTCTCGGTATCTATACACTACCAAGGCTGCGACAACAATGCTCGACCTTTTCGATATGAGATATGTCGGATGAGGGCTCTGATGCGGCGCTGTCATGCGGACAACCTTTGTTGCCCCGCCCTGCCACTCGTGCTGCTGCCGATGGCGAGGATGCACGGGAGTCCGAAGGCACGACGTGTCCCACAAGGTGCACCTTACGTCCGCCTCGGCAGATGCGGGCTCAACCCAGCGCTGTGCGTAAGGCGAACCTGCAGGTATTCGTGGGAAAGTGGCCGAATGTCTCTACCGAACTCATCGCCCGGCAGCTACTCAGCTGATCAGGCCCGGTCGCCGGACGCCGGGCGAATTGCCCCATGGCCTGGTGAAGGGAGACATGACAGGTGCGGAGGTTCCCGGTCAACACCATAGGCGCGGACATGATGCCGCCGGGCGAGCAGATCATGAGAGGCTACGCAGCGGTGGCCAGGCTGATCGTCGCAGCCGCCGAAGGCCGCGCGTTGACAGTCGCCGTCGACGGCATGCCCGGGCATGACTGGGCGGCGATTGCCGAGCACCTCGCAGAAGCGGTGAAGGCTGGTTGGAGCATCCACTGCAGCAATTCCGACGCGCTGCAGCGACCGATTATTGCGACCCTCTTTGTCTCCGGCGCCGTCCGCACTCCCGAAGAACTGGGCGAACTCTTCGCCCCATACCTCGCCGGCGGCCCGGTCTTCGGACGGGTCTGCGATCGCGAGTTGTCGGAGTGTTTCGACGATCGCAAATGCAGCGCTCTCGTCGATGAGGTGCGTGCCGCGCGCGCCACGCACGCCGACATCGTCTTGCTCATGGGCCCCGGCGCCCTGCTGCCGCAGTTCAGGCCCCTGGCCGACGTCTCGTTCTACTGGGATGCCACTCGCGA
>DBQN01000075.1:14396-16511 GCA_002305255.1 Firmicutes bacterium UBA1393
GAGTGGTACCGCCGTTCGCTCTACGTCGACTGGCCGATGCACGAACGCCACAAGCGCAGTGTGCTCAGCGGCATCGGCGGCGTGGACTACTACGTCGACTCCACGCGCGCGGAACCGCGGATAGTATCGCGTGCCGCCCTCGATCGCCTGCTCGCCGCCGTCGCGCGGCAGCCGTTCCGCTGCAAACCCTACTTCCAGCCCGGGGTATGGGGTGGTCAGCGCCTCAAAGAGGCTGCGGGCCTGCCCGACTCCGTTGCCAACTCGGCCTGGGACTTCGAGATCGTGGCTCCGGAGAACAGCATCCTCCTTGGCGTCGAAGGCGAGTCGGATTACATCGACATTCCCTTCCACGTAATAATGTGGGCGCAGGCAGGGGCGATCCTCGGCCGTCAGGCCGAGCGTGACTTCGGCGATTTCTTCCCCGTGCGCATCAACTACCTCGATACCATGGGCGGGTCGGACCTCAGCACCCAGGTGCATCCGCAGGACCTCTACATCCGCGAGCATTTCGGCGAGACCATAGGCCAGCACGAGAGCTATTACGTAGTGGAGACCACTCCCGGCGCCAAAGTCCACCTCGGACTCAAGAACGGCGTGACGCTTGAGGCCTTCGCCGCGGCGATCCACGCGGCCGAGACCGACGCCATCCCCTTCGACCGCGGTGATTTCGTGAACTCCTGGGATGCCCGGTCAGGTGACTACTTCATGATCCCCGCCGGCACTGTGCACTGCAGCGGCAAGGGCAATCTGGTGCTGGAGATCAGCTCAACCCCGTATTGGTACACCTTCAAGCTCTACGACTACCTGCGCCCCGACTTGAACGGCCGGCCTCGCCCCATCAACTCGGCGCACGGCCTGGCCGTGCTGGATTGCTCACGCAACGAGACCTGGGTGCGCGCCCACCTGCTGGCAGAGCCCGTGCTGGTGCGAAGCGAGTGCGGCGGCGATGAGTACTTCGTNNGGCACCAACTACCTGGTGTTCTACGCCGTGAGCCGCCTGCACGTCCGCTCGGAGATCGCCGACGACACGCGCGGCTCGGTTCACCTCCTCATCCTTGCCAGGGGTGAGCAGGTGTGGGTCATATCAGAAAAGACTGGCCAACGAATCCGTGTAGACTACCTCGAGGCCTTCGTCGTCCCGGCCGCTGTTGGTGCATACCGCCTAGTCAATGAGACCGGCGGCGAAGTCCAGGTCCTCAAGGTTTACCTGAAGAGGTGATGGGCGTGGGAGCTGATGTCGTGCTTGGAGTGGATGTCGGCGGCACGTCTGTGAAGGCAGCACTGGTCGACGCCGCGGGTGCCTTCATCGGAGCGGTGGAACAGATCCCTGTGGACGCGTCCGGTGACGCCGAGTCCATCCTCTCGGCTATCTGCGACGGTCTGCTGCGCGTCGCCGCCGGCGCCCCGGATGGCCTGCACGGCCTGGCCGCAGTTGGCATCGGTACGCCCGGGCCCTTCGACTACGAACGCGGCATCAGCCTGATCACGGGAGTGGCCAAATACGAGTCGCTCTACGGGCTCGACGTGGGCGCGGCGATCAGGGCGCGAATGAAGCTGCGTGCCGGTGTTCCGGTGCGATTTCTCAACGACGCCTGCGCATTCGCCCTTGGTGAGGGTGTGTTCGGTGCCGCTCGCGGCTTCGATCGGGTGATGGCCATCACCCTTGGCACTGGCTGCGGATCTGCCTTTGTGACCGGCCACGGCTGCAACGTAATCGAAGGCGGGGTCTACCGCCAGCGGTTTAGAGAGTCCATCGTCGACAACTACATCTCTCGGCGTGGTATACTTGACCTCGCGGCCAGCCTCGGCGTGCTCCCGTCGGCCTCGGCTGACGTAGTCGACTTGGCCGCGGCCGCTCACGCAGGCAATGCCCCATGCCTGAGGCTATTCCGCGAATGGGGAACGATGCTGGCCGAGGCCCTGAAGCCCAGCCTGGTCTCGTTCCGCCCTGACTGCGTCGTGATTGGCGGGGCCATTGCCCGCAGTCTCGACCTCTTTCGCGCGCCCCTTGATCACATCGCCGCGGCATTAACTGTGCAGGGAGTTGCCAGTCTCAAAGTTGTACCCGCAGCCGACGTTCATTCAGCGGTAAGAGGAGCCGCGGAGTGGGCGCGG
>DBQN01000088.1 GCA_002305255.1 Firmicutes bacterium UBA1393
GGACCTTGCCAACGCCTCGCTCATCACTGCCGTGGCCGTGGTGGCGGCGAAGGTGCTGCTCGGCCGGGCCAGGCCCTACGTGGAAGGCGCCGGAGGACGGTTCACAGGTTTTTCGCTCGACGGTGCCTATCACTCAATGCCTTCGGGGCATACAGCGAATGCCTTCGCGATGGCGACTGTGCTTGCCGACAGATACACCACTGCAGCGCCTGCTCTTTACGCTGCAGCTGCGGCGGTTGGCGCCAGCAGGGTGGCGCTGGGGGTGCACTGGGTGTCGGACGTGCTTGTCGGAGCGATGGTTGGCGTTACCATCGGACGTGCTGTCGCCGAGGGCAGGTTGCGCGTGCTGGAGCTGAGCGCGCCCGATGCGCCGCCGGCCCGTTGACGTAGTGCGCAGGCGGCGGATCCTGTGCCGGATCGCGCCGCCTGCTACGAGTGGTGCGAGTGGTGCGAGTGTTGCAGACCGCCGGACGTGCTATATGCTGATTGTCTGAGCCGCCGCAGGTGGGGCAGTTTCTGCTGGGGCCGACGATCTACGACGTAGGTGGAGGTTCCGGATAGTCCGGTACACGGGGCATCGGTGCGGAGACGGGCACGGTGAACGGGGTTGCGACCGGGCTACCGAACGGTGCCGCGAACGGCATCATCGGGGAGTACCAGGGAGGACACGATCCGCCCCACGGCGAGGTGGGCTCAGTCATGGGCATGGGGGCGGTTAGGGGCATCGGCGTGCCCACTGATCCCCAGGGTGACATCAACGGGATGGGCTGAAGCGCGATCGGCTGCATCGGCATGGGCTGCAGAGAGGGGGAGGGCACCAACTCAGGCATCGGACAAACTGGCGTTACGGGCGTTACGGGCGTTATGGGTGTTATGGGCGATGTGACTGGGCTGCCGAACGGTGTTGCCACGGGCGGCGCACCGTTCGTAGGGTTTGCCGGCACCTCGCACCCAAGATTCAGGATGTTGCTGGCGAACAGAGCATGCCTCAGTTCATCTCTGGCTATCTCCAACACGGCCCTGCTCTCGGCCTCAGTAGGGGCGCACTGCGCCATCCTTGTGTAGAACTCGACTCCACCTAGCTCGTCGCAGAGAGCCTGTCTTGCCATTTGATTCCAGTCGCACATGGGCATCATGAAGCATCACCTCATGGTCTACATTTGGCGGTGTCTGATGGCAGTATATTGGAGGCCTGCTGCACACGTTCGCGTGACTTGGGCATGTATAGTAGAGCGCCGCCTGAGGGCGTGCGCAATATGAAGGAGGATCCCATCATGGCTGAGGTTCCGGCACAGGAGACTCTTAGTATCGAAGGCATGAGCTGCGGACACTGCAAGGCCGCTGTGGAGCGCTGGCTGTCGGCAGTCAAGGGAGTGATAGAGGCGAAGGTCACTCTCAATCCCGGGCAGGCAGTGGTGGTATATGACCCCACGCAGACTGACAGGGAGGCGCTGGTCAAGGCAGTGGAGGATGCAGGATACAGTGTGAAGTAGCTGCCGCGTAAGGCATGTATGCAGCTCTGGGAGGGGATTCTTGGCGGATGTTGAATACACAGGTGTAACTTGTGGCACAAGGCTTGGGGCCGACGGGTGCGGATGTCGGCCTGGGCTATGACTGGGGGGATACATAAATTGGATCAGGAGAATCTGAAGGCCGGATACGACCGCTGGAAATCAGGGCCGTATACGAAGGCCAAGACCAGGTTCGCCGAGCGTATGGAGAGGTTTGAGGGCAGTTCCGGCATGGAGATCGAGCCGCTCTACACACCGCTTGATACGGAGCACCTCGACTACCTCAACGACCTCGGCTTCCCGGGCGAATACCCTTACACTCGCGGAGTGCAGCCTACGATGTACCGCGGCAAGCTGTGGACTATGCGCCAGTACGCAGGCTTCGCCACGGCAGAAGAGTCTAACGCCAGATACAAGTACCTGCTTGAGCAGGGGCAGACAGGGCTTTCCGTGGCCTTCGACCTTCCGACGCAGATAGGCTACGATTCCGACCATGAGCTGGCCCTGGGCGAAGTGGGCAAAGTGGGCGTTGCCATCGACTCCCTGGCTGACATGGAGATCCTTTTTGACGGGATCCCGCTCGACAAGGTGTCGACGTCGATGACGATCAACGCTCCTGCAGCGGTGCTTTTGGCAATGTACATCGCTGTCGCGGAGAAGCAGGGTGTGTCGGCCGACAAGCTCAACGGCACCATCCAGAATGACATTCTCAAGGAGTACGCGGCCCGGGGAACTTACATCTTCCCTCCCAAGCCGTCGATGAGGCTGATCACCAACATTTTCGAGTACTGCTCAGCCAATGTTCCCAAGTGGAACACCATCAGCATCAGCGGCTACCACATCAGAGAGGCGGGCGCCACCGCAGTACAGGAAGTCGCCTTTACCCTGGCCGACGGGATCGCCTATGTCGAGGCTGCCATAGCTGCCGGTCTCGATGTCGATGACTTCGGGCCGAGGCTGTCTTTCTTCTTCAACAGCCACAACGAGCTGCTTGAGGAGGTCGCCAAGTTCAGGGCGGCCCGCAGGCTCTGGGCACGTATCATGAAGGAGAGGTTCGGAGCCAAGGATCCAAAGTCACTCCAGCTCCGTTTCCACACTCAAACCGCCGGTTCCACCCTCACCGCACAGCAGCCTGACAACAATATCGTGCGCGTGACGCTGCAGGCCCTCGCCGCCGTGCTGGGAGGCACGCAATCGCTCCACACCAACTCCCGCGACGAGGCGCTGGCTCTGCCGAGCCAGGACTCCGTGAGGATCGCCCTCCGCACGCAGCAGATCATCGGCTACGAGAGCGGTGTCGCTGATACCATCGATCCTCTGGCCGGGTGCTACTACATCGAAGCCCTTACCGACAAGATCGAGAAGGCAGCGATGGACTATATCAAGCGCATCGACGAGATGGGCGGAGCGCCGGCCGCAATCGAACGCGGCTTCATCCAGAAGGAGATTGAAGACAGCGCATACCGCTACCAGATGGAAATCGAGGAGAAGCGCAGAATCATCGTGGGTCTCAATGAGTTCACCATAGCTGAGGAGCCGCCCAAGGGCCTGCTCAAAGTGGATCCTGCCGTCGGTGAGCTTCAGAAGTCCAAACTGGCCAAGTTGCGCGCATCGCGCGATACAGCCCGCGTGGAGGCTACCGTGGCTGCCCTGGGTGAGGCCGCGCGTGGCGATGCCAACTTGATGCCGCTGATACTTGATGCCGTGCGAGCCTACGCGACTCTTGGGGAGATCTGCGGAGTGCTGCGCGGGGTGTTCGGCGAGTACAAGCCGGGCGGAGCCCGATAGGATAGGGAGAGGGTGCGACACTATGGATGAGAACAGGAAGATCAGAGTGCTCGTGGCCAAGCCCGGACTTGACGGCCACGACCGCGGAGCGAAGGTCATTGCGAGGGCCTTGAGAGACGCCGGCATGGAGGTAGTGTACACAGGCCTCAGGCAGACGCCTGAACAGATCGTGGCGGCAGCCATTCAGGAAGACGTAGACGTTGTGGCAATGTCGATCCTGTCGGGTGCCCACGGCCATCTGTTCCCCAGAGTGACACAGCTGCTCAAGGAGCGCGGCGTCGACGACGTGCTCGTCATCGGTGGCGGCATCATACCTGATGAGGACATTCCCGCGCTCAAGGCGGCAGGGGTGGCGGAGGTGTTCACTCCGGGAACCTCCACCGCGGAAACCGTGAAGTTCATCCGCGAGCACGTCAAGAGGTAGCGGGTTCATGGCAGTCCAGGAACTAGTGAGCCGCGCCCTTGCCCACGATGTGAGGGCCGTCTCACGGCTTATCTCGATAGTGGAAGACCGTCGCGAAGGATTCGAAGAGGTCTACGCATCGATCTATCCCCATACGGGCAAAGCGCATGTCATCGGCGTCACCGGTCCGCCCGGATCCGGAAAGAGCACCTTCGTCGACAAGATGGCGTTGGAGTACCGGGCCGCAGGCCGTACCGTCGGAGTCGTCGCCGTCGACCCTACCAGCCCATTCTCAGGCGGAGCACTTCTGGGAGACAGACTCAGGATGCAGCGCCACGCCCTTGATGAAGGTGTTTTCATCCGGAGCATGGGAACGCGCGGTCGTCTCGGAGGGCTATCCACGGCCACGAGCGGCGCGGTAGACGTGTTGGACGCCGCAGGCTTCGATGTAGTCTTAATCGAGACCGTGGGCGTGGGTCAGTCGGAGGTGGAGATAGCTTCACTAGCCGACACGGTGATCCTGATACAAGTGCCCGGCCTGGGCGATGACATCCAGGTCATAAAGGCCGGAATCATGGAGATCGGCGATGTGTTCGTCGTAAACAAGAAAGACCGGCCAGGCGTGGAACGAGTAGTGGCCGAGATTAAGATGGCGCTCGACCTGTCGGCGCCCGGTGGACATCCCGAGGGCGGCGCTGACCGCGACGCTGATCGTCGCCAGTGGCGACCGCCGATTCTCATGACGATGGCTGAATCGGGTGAGGGCGTCGCCGAAGTGGTTGAGGCGTGCGCCGCGCATCTGGAGCACCTGGGCGGCGCCGGCCTGATGGAACGCCGGCTGCGGCGTGCCAGAGCGGAGACCATGGAGATCGTGTCACAACGCATCTGGAGGGGTCTGAGGGAGAGGCCTGATGCAAGGCAGGAGGCCGAGCGCCTGGCGGCCGCCATCGCCGAGAGGCGGATAGACCCGTACTCGGCTGCCATCGACCTCTACAAGCTGTTGATCAGTGCAGAGAGTGCAAGGGGGTAAAGTGTATGGTAGTTAAGCTGGACCACATCGGCATCGCCGTCGCCGACCTCGACGCGGCGATGAAGGTGTACACCGACGTGCTGGGGCTTAAGAGCGCCGGGGTGGAGGTCGTTGAGGAGCAGAAGGTCAGAGTAGCGTTCTTCCCTGTGGGCGATACCGAGGTCGAGCTCCTTGAGTCGACGGACCCGGAAGGGCCCATCGCCAAGCACATTGAGAAGCGTGGTGAGGGCGTCCAACATCTGGCCTTTAGAGTCGACAACATCGAAGCTGCACTCGACGAGATGAGGGCCAAGGGAATCAGACTAATCGATGAGAAACCCAGATATGGAGCGGGTGGAGCCCGCATCGCATTTCTGCACCCCAAGGCCACAGGCGGAGTACTGATCGAACTGAGCGAGAGGGAGGCGTGATGCCAATGACCATCAGACCGAGACATCGGGCGTTTGTGCTGGCACTACTCGTGTCGATTGGAGCCTTGATGCTTCTTGCACCGGGAGCGTCAGCGGCACCCGGATCTGCCAGCACCTTTGGCTGGTCGTTCTTCAAGAGTGCGTCCTTTGAGGAGGATCTAGATCTGGCAGGGTATGAGCCCATGAAAGGTATGATCACAACCGGAGGCATTCTCCTGGTACCTGTGGCGGAGAAGGTGTCGGCCGGCATCGGGTTTGCGACTTCCTACGGATGGAGCAAGTCAGAAGAGCGCAGTGCGTGCCTGGAACTGGGGTACGGCGGAATTGCCATTGAGTACGGCAGGAATGTCGGCGATAAGGTGCACCTGGGAGTAGGCGGCATCGTCGGGTTGGGTACCGCAGCTCTGTCGACGAAGCAGGGCACGATCACGGACTTCGGGGAGCTACTCGATGCCTCAAACTCCGCCGCCGCGTGGAGGCCATACGTGGTGGTGCAGCCCATGGCGTCGATCGGCTTCGCAGCGTCGCCTTTGGTGAACGTGACGATCTCAGGCGGCTACACCTTCATGTGGAGCCCTATAGGGTGGATAGATGGGTTCAACTTCCGCGACCACTTCGAAGGCCCTCTGAAGACAATCGGCATGCCCTTCGTGCAGCTGGGCATCGCTTTCAGCACAGCGGGCTTGCCACAGACGCAGGAGGCCCGGTACTAGGCGCGACCAGTCACGACTAGACGCAAACAGGCCGCCGATCGGGGCCCTAAGCGGATCTCAACTCAAGGTTGCGAGGAATGATCAACCCCCCGTCAACAGGTGACGGGGGGTTGCTTCATCTTACACACTTGGCCAATCCGCGCATCATGTATGTCGCCGATAGCTGCTGCAGCCTGCGCGGTAGGCACCGACATGGAAGGTGGTGCGGAACTAACCGAACCTGCTCAGCAGTACTCCCGCAACAATTGCCGAGCCGATGACCCCTGCGACGTTCGGACCCATGGCGTGCATGAGCAGGAAGTTGCCGGGCTTCTCCTCCTGTGCGACTACTTGCACAACCCTTGCGGCCATTGGCACCGCCGACACTCCGGCCGACCCTATCAGCGGGTTGACCTTGCCACCCGACAGCCAGCACATCACGTTGCCCAGCAGCACCCCGCCTGCTGTTCCGCCGGCGAAGGCGACAAGGCCGAGGATGATGATACCTATGGTCTGCCACGTGAGGAAGGTTTCCGCCCTTGCGGTCGCTCCCACAGTCAGGCCAAGGAAGATCGTGATGATGTTGATCAGTTCGTTCTGCGCGGTCTTTGAGAGGCGTTCAACCACTCCTGCCTCACGCAGCAGGTTGCCGAACATCAACGATCCTATCAGGGCCACGGCCGACGGGAGCATCAGTCCGACGAATACCGTGGCGATGATGGGGAACAGGATCTTCTCGAGCCTCGACACCGGCCTGAGTTGTGCCATCGCGATCTGGCGATCGGCCTTACGCGTCAGGGCGCGCATGATAGGGGGCTGGATGATGGGCACCAGAGCCATGTACGAATAGGCCGCTATGGCTATAGGCCCCAGGAGCTCGGGCGCCAGTCTTGTCGTCACGAAGATGGCGGTCGGGCCGTCGGCGCCGCCTATGATCCCGATGGAACCTGCCTGCATCGGGTTGTAACCCAGCAGCAGCGCCCCGAGAAAGGCGATGAATATTCCCAATTGAGCGGCGGCGCCGAGCAGAAGCGTGGACGGATTGGCGATCAGAGGGCCGAAGTCGGTCATCGCTCCGACCCCTAGGAATATCAGGGGAGGATAGATCCCTAACTTGACTCCCTGGTAAAGGTAATAAAGCAGTCCACCTACGGCACCGGAGCCGCTGGGCGGATCCATCAGTCCCGCCAGGGGCAGGTTAGCCAGCAGCATGCCAAACGCGATGGGTAGCAGCAGTAGCGGCTCAAACCCCCGGGCAATAGCGAGGTAGATCAGAACGCACGATGTCGCCATCATCACGAGTTGCTGCCAAGTGATAGTTGCGAAACCCGTGGTCTGAACCAGCTCGACGATGGCCTCCTGCACCGATAACCCTCCTTCCTTTAAGCCGGGTCTATCGTGATCAGAGCGTCACCGGTGTTTACAGACGATCCCTTCGACACCGCGATATCAGCTACCACTCCCGCGCGGCCGGCGAATATCTCGTTCTCCATCTTCATGGCCTCGAGCAGCATGACGACGGTGCGCGGCTCAACCTTCTGTCCGGGTTTGACCTTGACATCTACTATTGTGCCGGGCATCGGGGCGGTTACGGTGTTGGCGCCGGCGGGCTTGGCCTTAGCGGGAGCCGGTGCCGGAGCCGGAGCAGGTGCTGGCTTCGCGACTGGTGCAGGCGCTGGCGCCGGCACCGGTGTCGGCGCGACTACGGGTGCGGGTGCCGGTGCGACGGGGTATACAGGTGCTGCGACCGGTGCGACTCCGAGTTCTTCGACGTCCACCTCATACACGTTTCCATTGACTTGTACGCGAAACTTCCTCACTTGAACAGTCCTCCTCCACATTGGGGGTAGCTAATAATCGGATTACTGACGTTGCCTTCTATTCCTGCCGGCCATGATGTCTTGCCTGCCGGCCAGCGCCCAGAGGTTGGGCGTGCCTGCGTAGCCGGGTCCGGATACACGGCGTATAGCGCCGATCTGTGCTCCCTGCGCACCCTCTGCTGTGATGATCGCCATAACCGCTCCTATTGCCGCGATCTCCTCGTCGTTCCGCGTCATCGCGGCAGCCGTCGCGGCTGCGATGGCGACTGCGGCTTCCTCGTCCAGAGTGCTGCTCGACGTGACGGCCGTAGAGATGATTTGCGTCACTTCCGGGGTCGGCACGGCCGCTTCTGCGACGGCAACAGGCTGTGGCTGCACCTTGCCGCCCGATGAGAGGAAAGCCATTGCCCTTACGATCAGCTGGAGAGCGGCGAGCCCCACGAATGTCACCGTTAGCCCCAGCGTCAGCGTCTGCACTCCAAGGCTCATATTGCTTGCGAGGGTCATTGAGCTACCTCCATTACACAGGGAAGTTGCCGTGCTTCTTCGACGGGCGTGCTTCACGCTTGGATTCCAGCATTGAGAGGGCACCGGCGACTCGTAGCCTCGTGTCTGCCGGATCGATCACGTCGTCGACGTAGCCACGCGAGGCCGCAACATAGGGATTGGCGAACTTGTCGCGGTACTCGGCGATCTTCTCGCGCCTGGCTGCGGCCGAATCCGGAGCCGCCTCTATCTCCTTGCGGAAGATGATGTTGGCTGCACCGTCGGGCCCCATCACCGCGATCTCTGCTCCGGGCCACGCGAACACCATGTCGGCTCCGAGGTCGCGAGAGCACATGGCGAGGTACGCGCCGCCGTAGGCCTTGCGCACGATTACGGTAATCTTTGGCACAGTGGCCTCGGAGTAAGCGTAGAGCAGCTTGGCGCCGTGGCGGATGATGCCGCCGGTCTCTTGGTTGACGCCTGGCAAGAAGCCGGGCACGTCTACCAGATTGACCACAGGCACATTGAAGGCATCACAGAACCTGATGAACCTGCCTGCTTTGTCGGAGGCGTTGATGTCGAGGCAGCCCGCAGCCACCCTTGGCTGGTTCGCGATGATGCCGATGGGCCTCCCTTCAACGCGGCCGAAACCGACAATGATGTTCATCGCGTAGTGCGCGTGCACCTCCAGGAAATCGCCGCCATCCACGAGCCTTGAGATGACGTCGTGCATGTCATAGGGCCGATTGGCTTCCTTTGGCACGATGTCACGAAGCGCCGCGTCGGTGACAGCCGGGAACGGGCTCTCCGAGGCCGGCGGATCGAGCAGATTGTTGGGGGGCAGGAACGACACTAGCTTTCTTATGGCTGCCAGGCACGTGGGCTCGTCATCGTACATGAAGTGAGCCACACCGCTGGTGCTGTTGTGGGTGATGGCACCGCCAAGGTCGTCGGCTGACACGTCTTCCCCGGTGACGGCCTTGATCACCTGCGGACCGGTGATGAACATGTTGGCACCCTGCACCATGAATATGAAGTCTGTGAGGGCGGGTGAATAGACTGCGCCACCCGCGCAGGGCCCCATGATCACGGATATCTGCGGGATGACGCCCGATGCGACGGTGTTCCTGTAGAAGATCTGTCCGTAGCCTGAGAGGGCGTCTACACCCTCCTGGATTCTGGCTCCTCCTGAATCGTTGATACCGATGAGAGGGGCACCGACTCTCACGGCCAGATCCATTACCTTGCAGATCTTCTTGGCATGCATCTCGCCGAGCGACCCGCCGACAACTGTGAAATCCTGAGCGAACACGAAGACCTTGCGTCCGTCGATGTTGCCGTAGCCGGTGACTACTCCTTCACCGGGAAGCTGCTTGTCGGCCATGCCGAAATCGTGGCACCGGTGCTCGACAAATGTGTCGAGCTCTGTGAATGTGCCGGGATCCAGCAGTCGCTCCAGCCGCTCGCGGGCAGTCATCTTGCCCAGCGAGTGCTGTTTCTCAACTGCCTTGGGGCCTCCCCCATCCAACACCTTCTGCCTGCGGGCTGAGAGATCACGTAGAACGTCGGTTTCGCCCACATGTATTCACCTCGCATACTTGGTCGATAGGGCGTGCACCTCGCGGTGCGCCTGCTACTGCCTTCTACTGCCTTGCGTAATGCCGACGGCCGCTTTCGCTGCCGATGTCATCCTATGACATGGTTCCGACTTGCCACGCCATGGGCGGACTTGCATATCATCCCCATTATACACATGTACGTCTCGTTCAGCTAGAAAGGGCTCACCTGGCCCAATTCGCAGGCAGGCTGTATGCGCCGGCGACACTGGGCAGCAGGCGGCGGTGGGCGGCGGCGGACGGCGGTGGGCGGCAGCACCCGGCGGCGCGCGGCGGTCCAGGGCCAATCTTGGCATTCCCAGCCTGCACCTCCCACTCGCCGGCAGGAAAGGGAGACCGTCTATAGTATACTTGGAGGGTATGAATGGCCGCCGCCAGGGCGACGGGCC
>DBQN01000066.1 GCA_002305255.1 Firmicutes bacterium UBA1393
AGCCACATTCAATTGCTCAGATGCAGGTCGCAGCCTTGACCCTGCACATGACCACGCGTATAATAATGAGAAATACCTGGCTTGCCCAGGTGAAAACAGGGAACGGGGGGAATCACAGTGTTGAAAAGGGTACCTTTGGTCATCGCCGTCTCGCTACTTGTGGCGTTGATCCTCTTCCCGACCATTGGGGTAGTCCAGTCTCCACAGAAGGGCGGGGTGCTGCGGATCGCTGCCACATCGCTGCAGCAGCTCGATCCCTACAAGACCGCCGCTAACGACGAGATTAACGTGGTAAGTCTGGTTTGCGAACCACTCTTTATCATCGGCAAAGAGGGGTTCAAACCCGTCCCGCACCTGGCCACGAGCTGGGATAGGCCTAATGACAACACATGGGTGTTCCATCTGCGCAAGGGCGTGTTCTTCCAGGAAGACGGCGTGATCTTCAAGAAGGGCGCCAGCCGCGAGATCACCGCGGATGACGTAGTGTACTCAGTCAACCGCTTCATGAATGTGAGCACCGCGTTCACCCTCGGCCCGATCAAGGAAGTCAAGGCTCTCGACAGATACACAGTGCAGATCACCACTCCTGCGCCCAGTCCGTTCCTTGTGGACGACCCGAACCGACTCGCTCGCGTGGTTATCGTGCCGAAGGAGGCCATCGACAAGCTTGGCGAGGACGGATTCGCGATGAAGCCCGTGGGCTCCGGTCCGTTCATCCTCAAGAGCTTCGCCCCCGATCAGAGCGCCGTGCTTGAGCGCAACCCCAACTACTGGCTGCCGGTCTACCTGGACGGAGTTGAGTTCGTGGTGATCCCGGATCCCACGGTTCAGACCATGTCGCTCACAGCCGGCGAAATCGATGTAGTGCCCTACATATTCAATCTCGACTCCATGACCGTTCTGGCAAAGAACACAAAGCTGAGCACGTTGAGCAGAGGTGGATCCTACAGGGGTCTCGGCATCAACGTGAAGCAGCCGCCGTTCAATGAGTTCGCAGTGCGCGATGCGATCTCCAAGGCCATAGATATCGACTCTGCTTTCGCGGCAGTCGTAGCTCCTCACGGTGAGCGCGCCTACGGGCAGTGCCCTCCGTGGGTGCCGCACGGATATGATCCCTCGCTGAAGAGCGTGTGGAAGTATGATCCCAAGGAGGCAGTGGCCATTCTGAACCAGGCCGGCTTTAGGGATACCAATGGCGACGGGATCCTTGACCGCAACGGCCAGCCGCTGAAGGTTGAGATCAAGACCATCGCCGGTTCGCAGCTTCGCGTTCTCACGATTCTGGCCACTCAGCTGAGGCAGATCGGCATTGACGCCACGATTCTGCAGCAGGACTCGGCTGTGTGGGCTGATGACGTCATTGCCGGTAATGTGGGAGTGTTCTTTGACTTCAGCTTCGCCGGCACCACCGGGTTCCACTCGCTCTTCCACTCGAGTGCGATAGGCATGACCAACGGTCACATGTACTCCGACAAGACTGTGGACTCGCTGTTGGATCAGGCCCTCTCGACTACGGATCCGGCCAAGATCTCGTCCCTGTGGAAGCAGGCTCAGAAGAAGGTAATGGAGGACCGTGCCGCTATACCGCTCTACTTCGAGTGGGGCTACTCAGTAGTCAGCAAGAAGGTTAACGACTTCGTGCCGGCCTGGGGCGGGCTGCATCTGGTGTCTCTGGAGAACAACGTATGGCTGTCTAAGTAGACTTGCCCGCAATGGGTATCACCGGGGAGGGCTCGCTCAGGGTCCTCCCCGGTGAACTAGAAGGGAAGCTGCAGGAAGTTGACGAGATACATCATACGCAGGCTCCTCACGACCATTCCAGTGCTGCTCGGGATAACTTTCATCGTGTTCGCAATGGTAAGCCTGGCCCCAGGCGACGCCATCAACCTCATGCTCGGATCTGAAAGCGCCAACGTAGCCAATATCGAGCGCCTCAGGGCCGAGCTAGGGCTCGACAAGCCATGGTATGAGCAATACTGGCGCTACATGAAGGGCCTGTTCACCGGCGATATGGGCCGCTCCATTGTGTACCGGCGGCCGGCTGCCGACATGATCCGCGAACGCTTCGCCAACACCGTGATCCTCACCGTCAGCTCCATGCTTTTCGCGCTGGCCATCTCCATTCCTCTTGGCGTGGCAGCTGCGTCTCGCAGGCGCAGCTGGATCGACTACGGAGCCACTACCCTGGCCATGCTGGGTGTTTCGTTGCCCGGCTTCTACCTCGGGCTCCTCTTGATCATCCTGTTTGGTGTGAACCTTGGCTGGTTGCCGATAAGGGGAATGGCTTCTAGAAGCGCCAGCCTGGCCACGTACATCAGGCACCTGATCCTGCCGTCTGTCACCCTTGGCAGTGGTCTTGCCGGGATTCTCACGCGCCTCACGCGCTCATCGGTGCTGGAGGCCCTGTCGCAGGATTATGTGCGTACTGCCAGGGCCAAGGGAGTGCACCAGCGAACGGTGTTGTACAAACATGCGCTCAGGAATGCGATGCTACCAGTGGCGACCACCTTCGGAATGCAGTTCGGCGGCCTCTTGGGTGGTGCCGCGATCATAGAGACGATCTTCTCCTGGCCGGGCGTGGGAATGCTGGCGGTGAACGCTGTCAAGGCCAGAGACATACCGCTCATACAAGGCACAACGCTGGTGTTCGCGCTGAGCTTTGTGCTGGTAACCCTGGTGGTGGACATTGTGTATGTGTTGATTGATCCGAGGATCCGCTATGAGTAAGCGCAAAGAGACAGTAAGGTCGGAGGCGGTGCACCTCGCCAGGGTGTTCTTCCGCCATAGGCTCGGAGTCGTAGGCCTTGTCATGCTGGTCGTGTTCATAGCCTCAGCTGTGTTCGCGCCGGTCGTTGCGCCGTACGACCCACTAGAGATGGACCTCATGAACAGTTTCGCGCCTCCCGGCTCGCCCGGTCACATCCTGGGCACCGACAACTTCGGACGCGACATTCTCTCAAGACTGATATTCGGCTCCAGGATATCCCTGCTCATAGGCATCGTCGCCGTCACCATCGCCAGCATCATCGGCACGATTCTCGGACTGCTTGCCGGCTACTATGGCGGCCGGGTAGACGCCATCGTGATGCGACTGGTAGAGGTGTTTTACGCCTTTCCATTCCTGATCCTTGTGATCGGCGTCATGGCCGTGCTCGGACCAAGCATATACAATGTCATGCTCGTGTTGGGCGGAGTGAGCTGGCCGCTGTATGCGAGGCTCGTGAGGGCGCAGGTGATGGCACTCAAGTCAGAAGATTTCGTGAAGGCGGCCAGCGCCATGGGCTGCTCCGATGCTCG
Source organism: Firmicutes bacterium UBA1393 (assembly GCA_002305255.1). GTDB lineage: Bacteria > Bacillota > DTU025 > DTU025 > DTU025 > UBA1393. Next base: position 3,298 of record DBQN01000066.1, read on the forward strand.
AATCATGTTTCGCCACATCCTGCCTAACGTCCTCACTCCGGTGATCGTTTCGGCCACCCTCGGCATCCCCGGAGCCATCCTGTCGTCGGCCTCCCTGGGCTTTCTGGGCTTCGGCGTTCAGCCCCCCAACCCTGAGTGGGGTGCCATGGTGAGCGAGGCCAAGGACTTCATGCTGATCAACTCCAACATGATTATCTGGCCGGGAATGTGTGTGTTCCTCGTGGTGCTGAGCTTCAACTTCGTGGGAGACGCCGTGCGCGATGCACTTGACCCGCGGTTGGCGCGGCAGTTGAACTAGGAGGTATCGAGACGGGATGTTCTCTAACATAGACGCATTACTCGATAGAGTCCCCGCTTACTCAGCGTTCGTCACCGTGGACGAGCTGTACGCCAAAGCGGCGGCCCTTGCCGCTGATAACCCCGGCCTTGCGAGACTTGAAGTGATGGGCAAGTCTACCAGGGGATCGGAGATCCCGATGCTCACTATCGGTAGTGGAGAAGTGAGCATTCTCGTGTTTGCCTGCCCGCATCCCAACGAGCCCATCGGAGCCATGATGACCTACTTCCTCATGGAAGAACTCATAGCCGACCCATCGCTCCGGAAGGGCCGAACCTGGCACATCATGCCGTGCGTTGACCCTGACGGTACCAGACTGAACGAGGGCTGGTTCCGCGGTCCGTTCAATATCCGCAACTACGCGAGGGACTTCTATCGTCCCAGGTCGCAAGACCAGGTGGAGTGGACCTTCCCCGTGCAGCACAAGACCCTCAACTGGACCACGCCCAAGCCTGAGACCCAGGCCCTCATGGCTGCCATCCTTGCATCAAAGCCTGATGTGATGTACTCGCTACATAACGCGGGGTTCGGCGGCGCGTACTACTACATCTCGCGGCCTCTGCCCGAACAGTGCTATGACGAGCTGCGGCGCATACCGCCAGCCAGGGGTATCGAGCTCTCGCTCGGCGAGCCCGAGATGCCATGGGTGGAGGAGCTCAGCCCGGCAGTGTACAAGTCGTCGTCGATCGTGGATTCCTACGAGTACTACGCCAAGTACGCGCAGGGTGACCCTGCCCAGTACATAGTGGCAGGCGCAGGCAGTGCTGAATGGGCCGAGTCACAGGGCGAGGTGTTCTCCCTCGTCACTGAAGTGCCCTACTTCATGTCCGCCAAGATCAGCGATCAGACCCCCATATCGGTGCCGAGAGGGCAGGTGATCATCGCAGGCCTCAAGCGCACCCGCGAAGTATACACCATGCTCCAGCGTGTGCTCGGTCTCACCGAAGGAAAGCTCGTTGCAGGCGATGCGCCGCTCTTCCGAGATGCCGTGGCCATGTTCACGACGGCGATCCTCAAGGGTCTCGACAGCCAGGAGCGCTGGGCGACAGAGACGCCCGGAATGGAGACCCCCGCCACAGTGGCTCAGGAGG
>DBQN01000076.1:0-13432 GCA_002305255.1 Firmicutes bacterium UBA1393
CCTCGCGGCGGACACCCTTGCCTTAAGCTACGGCTACTGCTGCCTTCACCGTGGGGGACTCTCACCCCTTGAACAACAATCATGCCGGGCGCACAGGAAAAGGGCCCCCGCAAGTGGGGGCCCTTGTTGTGACTGCGTTTCAGCCTAGAACGGCACCGTGATGGTGAAGCTCAGCTTATCCCAAGGCATCGCTGAGGTAGGCTTGTTGTAGAGCCAGTTCCACGGCTTGCTCTTGTGAGTACCCGAGGTAGGAGCAGACTCCAGACCATCATCGCCGTAAGCAACCTTGAAGGTGCTCTTGCCGATGGTGCTGACTACGTTCGCCTCGAGGTAGAGATCGTCGAACTCAAACGGCATCCAGCCAGCGTAGCCACCGACTGCGTCCTGACGGTAGGTCAGGATCAGGTTGGTGGTAATGGTGTCGGAAGCTGCGTAGGTCAGCTTGCCGCTGGCGGCGATGGTGTTGGCCTTGTCGTTGTAGAGGCCACCNNTCGATGTCGGTCTCAGGCTCCGGCTCGGTCACGTCCGGATCCAGGTAGTCGAAGTCAACGAGGAGGTCGAGCATACCGGCTGCCACGGTCTTCGCGCTCTTCACCAGACCGAAGTTCTCCTCGGTGATGAACTCGGCGTAGGCCTCGGCCACGAGGTCCTTCTCCTCAATGACGAAGTAGGTGTCGGACTCGAGGGTCAGGCCCTGCAGCGGGCTGCCTTCCAGTCCCAGACCGACGATGAAGTCGACGTCATCATCAGAGTAATCGGCGTAGACATCGACCATGTAGTCGATGTAGGGGTTGATGGTCAGACCGAACACGGTGTAGGCCACGTCGCCGTGGACGTTCCATCCGCCGTCATAGTCGTCGTTGAGGTCAGCCGCGTAGGCGCCGCTCACCGTGATGGCGAGGTCAGCGAGGGGCTCGACTACGGCCTCAGCGTAGGTCTCGTTGTAGTCGAGGGTGAACGGATACTCGAACCAAAGGCCATTGCCCAGGGTGAGCTTCACGGGGATGCCCACAGGGATGTCAACGGTGCCTTCGACTTCGACTGCCGTCGCGCCGTAGTACTTGTTAAGGATGGCGTCGTCATCGTCCGCATCCCTGTAGCTGCCATCGAAGTTGTAACCAACGCCGGTGAACGCAGCCCAAGCGGCCACGGGACCAACGTTGATGTCTTCCAGCTTGAGCTGGAAAGCGAGGTGATCGACGGTGGTGTAGTAGTCTCCGTCGGTCTCCTTCTCGATGCTGTCAGCGATGGCGGCCGTAAGCTTGGCGCCCAAGCCGGGGATGGTGCCGACTACGTCGAGACCGAGGGTGAGGTAATCGGAGTCGTCATAGATCACAGCCTCGGTTCCGTCGGACTCAGCATACTCAATGCCGTTGGTGTAAACGCCGAGCACGCCGAGGGTGAAGTCCATGGGAAGACCATAGGTGATCCTGCCCATGAAGACGTTGCCGTTCTGGACGGTAACGGTCTCGGCCACTTCGTCAACGTCATCCTCCGTGTCGGGAATGCCATCTTCTCCGTCGCTCGCCTCAGTGATGACCACTTCCACGTCAGTGGTGCCGAGATCGGCTGCGTAGATGTTCAGGCCAGCGCCGAGCACTGTGCCATTGGCGTTGAACACCAGGCCGCTGCTGATCTCATAGGCGATGCCCAGCGGATCGCCGAGCGATGCGAACTTGTAGGTGTTGCTGGAGTTATTGTCGCTCGCCCAGAACGAGACCGGGCTGGAGTTGAACGCTGCATACCACTTGGTGCCCACTGCCACCGTAGGAGCGGGGGCGAAGGGCTTGATGGTCAGCGGCAGGTAGGCCACGATCTTATCGGTTTCCTTGAACGTAAGGTTCAGCTTGATGTACGCGGCTTCAGCCAACTTAATGGGGCTGAACACCTCAGTGCCGCTGCTGAACGAATGGGTAAAGGTCGCGCCATACTCACCGGTATAGGTGACGGTGGCTGCCGACGCGGAGGTCGCCATCGCTGCGATGACGAGCACTGCCAGGGTGATGATGAGGTTCTTCTTCAACTAAAGATCCCCCTTACGGTTATTTGTAAGATGCACGCCCTGCGCTTCGCCTCTCCGAGGGGGATTCGCGTGAGTATCCTAGTTTCCTCATGCGGTTCCTCTCAGGTCGAGCTTGCATTCAGGCGTGTTGCGGCCGTTCCGCGCGTTGCGCGATCCTGCCGCTATGGACTCGATTCCAATAGCTAACCGGGGGTGCACCTCCTTTCGCGCTGTTGGAACCGAAACATGGAAACTCATCAAAATCAAAGCTTACATGGTCAGGGGATACATCGGCTGAGTAATTCTACGCCCCTTCTGCAATTCCTGCTAGGACAGTGGCGGAACTTCGATATTTTCTGTGCCGGGCCCTGCATTACTTGGCCTCCATCCAACTGCGGCCCCAGCCAACGTCTACCTTGAGAGGAACCAGCAGCTCAACCGCATCTGCCATGCGGCCTCGTACCAACTCGGCCATGGATTCGGCCTCGTCGCTGGGGCTCTCCAACACCAGTTCGTCGTGGACGGTGAGCAGGAGCCGGCCCGACAGACCGGAACTGCGCAACGCATACTGCACGTCGATCATGGCCTTCTTCATGATGTCGGCGGCAGTTCCCTGTATCGGCGTGTTCATGGCAGCCCTTTCGGCGAACTTGCGCACCTGGAAGGACGGGCTCGCCAGCTCCGGCAGATCGCGGCGCCTGTGCATCATGGTCGTCACATAACCGTCGGCGCGGGCCTGCGCCACTATACCGTCCATGTAGTTCCTTACTCCCCTGTATCGCTGGAAGTACTTCGCTATGAACTCCTTGGCCTCCTGCGGGCTCACGCCGATGTTACGAGACAATCCGTAGTCGCTTATTCCATACACTATTCCGAAGTTCACCGCCTTGGCGCTGGAACGCATGGCCGGAGTAACGTCATCGTAGGCCACTCCGAACACCTCAGAGGCAGTGCGCCTGTGCACGTCTTCGTCCGCCCTAAAGGAGTCTATGAGCACCTGGTCGCCTGAGATGTGCGCGAGCACGCGCAGTTCTATCTGAGAGTAATCTGCGCTGACCATCACCCACCCGGGTTCGCCCGCTATGAACACGTCCCTGATCTTCCGCCCCTCTTCGGTACGGATGGGGATGTTCTGCAGATTCGGGTCAGTACTCGAAAGCCGCCCGGTAACGGTCACCGTCTGATTGAAGCTTGTGTGCACCCTGCCCGTGGCAGCGTTCACCAGCTGAGGCAGTGCGTCAACGTAGGTGGACTTCAACTTCGTAACGGCCCTGTAACGCAGTATCTTGTCGACGATGGGGTGAAACGGGGCCAGCGCTTCGAGCACTTCGGCGTCGGTAGAGTAACCTGTCTTGGTCTTCTTCGCGGCGGGCAGCCCCAGCTTCTCAAAGAGGATGACACCCAGCTGTTTCGTGGAGTTGATGTTGAACTCCTCACCCGCAGCCTCGTACACCTCTCGCACCAACCCTGCGAGGACCACGGCCATCTCCTCCGACAACTGCTGGAGGCGCCGGGTGTCGATGGCCACTCCCGCAAGTTCCATGTCGGCCAGCACAGCGGCAAGCGGCAGTTCGATCTCGGAATAGAGCCGCTGCATGCCCATGTTGTTGATGGCCCCCATCACGCTGGCTTCAACCTGCGGCATGAGCTCTAGGGCCCGGGCAGCCGAGCGCGGGTCATCGAGCACACCGCCGGCCGTGCCGCCGCTTACAGGCATGCCCAGCCATCTCTCCGCGACGTCGGAGAAGTCTGCGTTGCGCGCAGCCGGGTCCGCCAGGTAGGAGCCGATCATCGAGTCAAACTCCACCCCCCTGAGCTGTATGCCTATCGAGTTCAGGGCCAGCACCTGTCTCTTTGAGTCGTGGCAGAGCTTTCCGAGGCTCCCATCGCTGAAGCAGCCACCGAGGGCCTCAGCCACAAGGTTCTTGCCCACCTGTTCCACCGGCACGCAGGCACACACCTGGCCTGCGCGGAACACGATGGCCCTGACGCTGCAGCCCGGCGTCGCCCTCCCGTCGACGATCGCGTGGAAGGCGAACCTGCCAGCAGCCCTGATGTCGCGGGCGATGGACGCGAGGCTATCTGCATCGGTCACGTTGCATACCTCGAGACCTGCGCCAGCAGCATCTGCGGCCTCCGCGGTGGTAACGCTCGCTCCCCCGAACAAGCCTCCAAGCTGTAAAGACTGCTGCTCGGGGGCTCGGCCGGGCCTCAGCCCCAGTCTCGCTATGAGAGACCTGAAGCCCTGTCTCTCGAGGAAAACCCTCAGTCTCTCAGGATCGCGAGACAGGGCGCAGCACCCAGCGACGTCGAAGTCGATGGGGGCATTGGTGTCTATGGTGGCCAGGTCTTTGCTCTCCTTCGCCACATCGGCATTCTCCAGCAGGATGTTGCGGAGGCGCTCTTGCTTGATGTCGTGAGCGGCCGCGATGATCTTCTCCACAGGGCCGAACTCGGCGACGAGCTTCGTGGCGGTCTTCTCTCCGACACCGGGCACTCCGGGGATGTTGTCGGATGCGTCTCCCATGAGCCCTTTGAGGTCGGGAATGAGTTCGGGCCCGAAGCCGTACCTGGCTATCACTTCGTCCCTGTCGAACTCGTCGAACTCGGAGATACCCTTCCTTGTGAGCAACACCTTCACCCGGCCGGAGACGAGCTGCAGGGCGTCGCGGTCGCCAGTGACGATGATAGCGTCCATGCCTTCTGACTCAGCGCGCCGCGCCACGGAGCCGATGATGTCGTCGGCTTCCCATCCAGGCAGCTCCAGCACGCTCAGGCCAAAGGCAGCCGCCGCCTCGCGCACGAGGGGTATCTGGACCCGGAGCGCGTCGTCCATGGGCTTACGAGTGGCTTTGTACTGCTCGTACTTCTTATGCCTGAATGTGGGCTGGGGTGTGTCGAAGGTGCACACTGCAGCGTCAGGGCACTCCTCGTCCAACAGCTTGAGCAGCATGTTGCAGAAGCCCAGCACGGCGTTGGTCGGCGTGCCGTCGGGACGCTTCAAGGTGGCAGGAAGCGCATGGTAGGCGCGGTGAGCTAGAGAGTGCCCGTCTATGATAAGGATCTTCTTCCTTGATTCATCCTCCAAAGTGCTCGTCTCCTCTCCCACGTGTCGTATTAGCTTTCCACACTTATGCACGACACACCTTCATCCCCATCACGCGCACCATTTGCTTAAAGGTAAGCACCTTACGTATGGAGAACCGCACCATACAGCGGCTAGACTGCTATGGAGGTATGAGACACATGTTTCGACGTTTGCATATGATTCTGGCCATGCTGGCCGTCATGGCGATGGTAGCCGCCGCAAGCCCGGGGGCGGCCGCCGCGACGGGCCTCAAGGACGTTCCCGGCCACTGGGCCGAGGAAGCCATCAACACCCTGCTCAACATGGGCGTTGTTCAGGGCTACCCCGATGCGTCGTTCAAGCCTGAGAATCCGGTGACGAGGGCCGAGTTCGCGAAGATGGTGTCGCTGGCCTTCGGATACGCGCCCGGCGCCAGCTCGCAGTTTGCCGACATGGCGAACACCTGGGCACAGCCGTACGTGGCGGGACTGGCAAAGGCAGAGGTCATCAACGGTTACCCTGACGGGACCTTCAGGCCGTCGAAGGGCGTGACTCGAGCCGAGGCAGCAGCGGTGCTGGCCAGAGTGGCCGGCCTGGGCGTCATCAAGCCTGAGATGACCACCGACTGGGCGCCCGGCTACCGCGACGTTACCGCCACTCACTGGGCGTATGTGCCTGTGGAGGTAGCGCGCCGTCTCGATGTCGTGCCACTCCACTTCGGTCTTGTATTTGAACCCGACCGCGCCGCCACAAGGGCTGAGACCGCTTACATGGTGCGTGCCATGGCCGACGCGCAGTTCGCCCGCGGCCAGGTCACCGGTGTGAACAAGACAGATGCCATCGTCAACGTCAAGAACGTGGCGGGCAATGCCCAGGTGCTACAGCTGGCACCCGACGTCGTCGTATACCGAAACGGTGTAGGCGCCGACATCGAGTCGATCAAGAAGAACGACAACGTTTACGCCGTTGGCGATCCCTATGGTCAGTCGCGCTTCCTCATCGCGGAAGGAGCCGTCACTAAGGAAGACATCACCAAGAAGGTGAGTGCCCTCACTGACGGTATCATCACGCCTGAGCAGGTCGAGGCATTGAGCCGCGGCAAGTGGGACGAGGCCAGGAAGGGCATGAGCCCCGCTCTGGCAGGGAGACTGGTGGAGATGGGGCTTACCGACGAGGAAGCCGAGGCGTTGTTGACACAAGACTGGGCGCGTCTGCCGGCACTCGGGCAAACACGCCTTGCCGAGGCCCTCGGATCCGAGCTGGGTGTAGCCCCGGAGCTTGTGGAGGCCTTGATGGCTAGGGATTGGAGCGCAGCCCGGAACCTGGCTGAGCTGGAAGCCGCAGAGATGCTCCTCTCTCGCTTCCTTCAGATGCAGTAGCATCATACTGCCCCACGCGGCCGCCCCGGGAACAAAGCCGGGGCGGCTGCGTCTGCATTAGTGCAACCCCAAGGCATTGAGACTGAACCGGACTTCGGAGGTGTATTGAGTTGAAAAGAGTCGGGATCGCCGCAATAGCCATAGGTCTGATAGTATGCATGGGTCTGGCGACCGGATCCTTCGGCGCCGGCGCAGCGCCTGCAACACAGGAGGGCGGAAGTGTAGATGTGACGATCTACAATTCAGACCTCGCCCTGGTAAAGGAGCGCCGCACGCTTCAGATACCGAAGGGCGTGTCTACGCTGCTCTTTCGAGATATCTCCGCCCTGATCAACCCGGCGACGGTGAGCTTCGGGTCTCTCACGAAACCCGGTTCCGTCCGCGTCAGGGAGCAGAACTACGAGTACGACCTCGTTGAAGATGCCAAGCTGCTAGACAAATACGTAGGCGAGCAGATCACCGTTCGCACGAGAAGCGGCGAGGTGTTCACGGGCTACCTGCTCTCCGGCACCCGCTGGGGCAACGCCTCTAACATCGTGATATCGTCGCAGCCCGACGGCGCCGGTAACGTAACCACGGTCCATCTCGGCGACATCCAGTCGGTGGAGTATCCCGGTCTCCCCGAAGGCTTGATAACCAGGCCTACGCTGGCATGGATCGTGAACAACACCTCCGACATCACGACGCACGACACGATGATAACCTATCTAACAGGCGGTCTGTCGTGGAAGGCTGATTACGTGGCCGTGGTCGGACCAAACGACGATGTAATGGACCTTACAGGCTGGATCACTCTGACGAATGAGTCAGGCGCCACCTACAAGGATGCGCGGGTGAAGCTGATCGCCGGCGATGTGAATCGCGTGTATGAAGCCGCACCGGTGCCTGCCAGGGCAATGAGTGAGAAGGTGTTGTACGCCATGGCCGACGCGGCGGTGGAAGAGCGCGAGTTCGGCGACTACCACCTCTACCAGCTCCCCTATGCCACCACCCTCAAGCAGAGCCAGGTTAAGCAGGTCGAGTTCATGTCCGCCGACGACGTCAAGGTCAAGAAGCTCCTTGTGTTCGACGGCAGCCGCACGGGCACGAAGGTAGCGTCTATGCTGGAGTTCTGGAACAAGACTGCCGACGGACTCGGAATGCCCCTGCCCAAGGGCACCATAAGAGTGAGCAAGACTGATGTCGATGGCTCGCTGGAGTTCGCCGGTGAAGACAGTATCGACCACACCCCCGTCGACGAGAAGCTCAGGATAACGCTGGGCTATGCCTTCGATGTGGTGGGTGAGCGAATTCAGACCGGCTCCCGTCGCATCTCCGACAAGGTGCGGGAAGAGACGTGGCAGGTCGAAGTGAGGAACCGCAAGAACGCTGCGGCTGAGGTACTCATCATCGAGCGGATGTACGGCGGCACCAACTGGGAGCTGACCAGCGTGTCTACGAAGAACTACAACAAGCTGGACGCCACGACGCTGGAGTTCCCCATCCAGATCGAGGCTAACTCCACCGCCAAGATCACTTACACCGTGAGATACTCGAACTGACGCACCGTCTGACACACCCCTTCGGATCGGTGGGGCATGCCCTGCGGGGCATGCCTCCTCTATTCTCAATCACAGTCTCAGGCTCAGTGCATCGCGAGCCTTCTACCGCGAGTATCCGTGCCTGCCTGCACCTTCCCCAACTTCCGAATGCTAACGGACGTGTGATATGATACTAGGTACTCACCAAAGTCGGGGGGTACGCGAATGGCACCGGAAGTCGATGCAGTGTTCAATGAGAAGATGGATCTCACGCCCGAAGCTCTCACCATCCTTGAAAATCGTTATCTTCTCCGTGACAAGACTGGGAAGATCATAGAGACCCCGGAACAGATGTGTCTCCGCCTTGCCACCGAGGCTGCTCGGGCCGGCGGCGGCGATGAAGAGTCTCAAGACAACAAGATCAAACGATTCTACCAGCTTCTCGCCAGATCGCTGTTCTCTCCCAACTCACCCACTTGGATGAACGCAGGTACCGAGAACTCGCAGAACGCTGCATGTTTCGTGCTGCCCGTCGAAGATGCCCTGCCGAAGATATTCGATGCCGTCAAGGGAGCTGCACTCATACATCAGTCCGGTGGAGGCACCGGATTTGACTTCTCTACCCTTCGGCCCAAGGGCGATGTAGTCCGGTCCACCGGCGGGGTGGCCTCGGGCCCGGTGTCCTTCATGGCAGTGTTCAACGCGGCAACGGAGACAATCAAGCAGGGCGGCAAACGGAGAGGTGCGAACATCGGGATTCTCCGCGTCGACCATCCCGACATCGAAGCCTTTGTGACCTGCAAGGAAGACAACGCCGCGCTGACCAACTTCAACGTATCGGTGGGCATCACCGACAAGTTCATGCAGGCCGTCATCGACGACACCGAGTACGAGTTGATAAACCCGAGGAACAACCAGGTCGCAGCTACCAGACGCGCTCGCGATGTGTTTGATCTCATCGTCGGGCATGCGTGGAAGAACGGCGAGCCCGGCGTGGTGTTCCTCGACACGATAGAGCGAAGCAACCCCACGCCTGCCCTGGGCAGGATCTCGGCGACTAACCCCTGCGGTGAGCAACCTCTTCTTCCCTATGAAGCATGCCACCTGGGCAGCATCAACCTCCAGCAGATGTACAGGGAGCAGGCGTACACCGGGTCTGAACTCGAGGTCGTGCTGGAGTTGGCGGGTGACGACACATGGAGCGGCCGTGACCTCGCGGGCGTGTGCCGTGAAAACGTGCCCGAGATTGCCAACATCCACTGGGAACTGCTCAAGGACACCACCTGGGGAGCCGTAGACTTCCTCGACTCCATTATCGATGTAAGCGAGTATCCGCTGCCTGAGATCACGGAGATGGTCAGGCGCACACGCAAGATAGGCCTTGGCTTCATGGGCCTGGCTGACCTGTTCATCAAGCTGAGGGTGAACTACGCGTCGGAGAAGGCGGAACTGCTGGCTGAACTGATATCGCGCTTCATCACGCACCAGGCGCGCCTGGCGTCGCAGGCGCTGGCCAAGGAACGCGGCGCATTCCCGGCCTGGCCTGACAGCGTGTTCGCGCGGACGGGCGGGCCGGAGTTGCGCAACGCCACGGTAACTACGGTTGCGCCGACCGGCACCATCAGCATGGTCGCGAACGCGTCCTCCGGTTGCGAGCCGCTGTTCGGCGTGGCCTTTACAAAGCAGAACGTTCTGGGCGACAAGCAGCTCACCCAGGTCAACACCTTGTTCGTCGAGGACGCGACCAAGCGCGGCATCTACTCTGAGGATCTGATGAGGCGTATCGCCGAGAACGGTGGTTCAGTCAGGGGCATACCGGGTATCCCCGATGACATGGTGGAGCTCTACCGCACCGCCCTCGAGATACCCTGGGAATGGCATGTCCGCATCCAGGCGGCGGTGCAGCGCGGCATAGACAACGCAGTCTCGAAGACAATCAACCTGCCGAATGAGGCTACACCTGATGAGGTGAAGTCAGCATTCCTTCTTGCGCATCGCCTGGGATGCAAGGGGATCACGGTCTACCGTTCAGGAAGCCGAGAGCTAGAAGTGATCTCATCAAAGGCCAAGCCCCAAGTGGCCGCGCAGGAAGAAGCCGAGGAGAAACCCACCCCGAGGGGGCGCAAGCCGTACACAATCGACTGCACGCTGTGGGGGCGTCTGCAACCCATCGATCGCCCCGAGACCCTAAACGGCATCACCAAGCGCATCGCTACCCCATCCGGAACGCTGTGGGCTACTCTCAACCTCTACGAGGGCAGGCCCTTCGAGATGTTCTGCCAGATCGGCAGGGCGGGAACTGACATATACGCTTTCACCGAGAGTATCGCGCGCCTCATCTCCCTGGCCCTCAGGGCAGGCGTAGACCCGTCGGAAGTTGTCAGGCAGCTGAGGGGTATAGGCGGATCAGGTCAGATTGGCTTCGGCCCCAATAGGGTTCTGTCGGTGCCTGACGCCATCGGAAGGATGCTCGATCAGGTATCGACCACCAGGTACGCAGGGGACGAATGGTTCTCCCCAGAGCGCGCCAATAACAACCGGCCGGGAAGTGGTTCCTCCCTCGTCGCGGAGGCCGGAGCGACGGCCGCAGAGGCCGATGCCGGCCAGCCGACCCAGGAGGGCGCCCTTGACGATGCCGTTCAGCCGCCACTCATCCCCGTCGAATGGGCTGAGGCGGGCAACGGCGCGCGCGAAGGCGCCTGTGCTGGCGCAACGGATGAACAGCCATGCGCACACGGCCTGGACGGCGAAGACGGATACAGCGGCGCGGGCAACAGGCTGAGTAACGGTCACAGCCATGTGCATGGCACCATTACTCGGCACGATCTGTGCCCACAATGCGGCAACTACTCACTGATATACGCCTCAGGCTGCAGTGAGTGTCGTCTGTGCGGATACAGCGCTTGCTAGGGTCGTTCGGAGCGTGCCTCGCGCAATAGGGTACTGCCGGCACAATGCGTCGTGAGTCACTCCTGCATAGGTTGTAGCAGACCAACACGGGAGTGATGACATATGTCGATGGTCTATGACGATCTGTATGCCCTCCAGTTCCCGAATTGCCCTGGGGGCACTATCTACGTCGTCCGCGCCGGCGATACTCTGTTTCTGATCGCCCAGCGTTTTGGCACGACTGTAAATGCTTTGATCGCCGCGAACCCCGGCATCAACCCGAACAACCTGCTGATCGGGCAGGCGATATGTATACCAGTTCCGGGCCCTGTGCCGTGCACAGGCTTCATCTACACGATTCAGCCCGGCGACACGTTCTTCCTCATCGGTCAGCGATTCGGCGTATCGGTGGCCGCGCTGATCGCCGCCAACCCCGGTGTGGATCCCAACCGGCTAGTGGTGGGTCAGAGGATCTGCGTGCCTCAGGTGGCTCCTCCCCCTGTGACGCCCAGGACCTGCTCGGTAACGCTCCTGTCCAGAGCGCCGCTGATCGCGCCTGCGGCCGGTGGTGCCATGTGGCTGCGCACCGACCAGTTCGGAACGACCCAGCTTCTGGTGGCGGCGGCCAACCTGCCGGAGCCTGCGATTGGGGCAGAACCCTACAGAGCCCTGGTGAGCTGGCCCGGCGGGACGGTGAACATTCCTCTGACACCCGCCACCGGCATGCAGGGCGTGTGGGTAGGTACCGTCACTGTCAGCCTGCCTCAGGTGGCTTTCACCTCAGGTGCAGTCGACGTGTTCCCCGGACCCGTGCTCGGCGCCTTCATCCGCGACTGCAACTGATCACAACACTAGCGAAAGCGACACCAATAGGAGTGGCCGGTTCCCTGAGGAACCGGCCTTCCTTTCTCCTACTCGTACTCTACCCTATCCTCGCTTCCTCGCCGCTCCTCGCTGCCCCTCGCTGCGAGCTCGAGACGTGCGGTGGCGGTCGTGTGCTGCTGCTACGTGGACTGTGGGCGGCGGAAGGCGAAAGGGTTCCGAGTGCTGGGGGCCGGGGGCGAAGGCGGCGCGAAAAGGGGTCGATACCAGTCAGGTCGACGGGGTTTGGGGAGGGCGCGCGGCCTTTACCCCGGTTTTCACAGATTGCGGAGCCCTTTACTGACGAAACCGCGGTAAAGCCGCCCGTTATCTGTCGGAATCGATGTAAACCTGCCGGGGCTCCTGATCCCGCTGGTGACCTCGACCGCGGCGTTTTGGCCGTACCCGCTTGAGCTGGGGTGTTGCGATCAGCCAGGTGCATGGCTCTCGACAGGGCGGCGACAAATCTGCGGGCGCGCGGCCTTTACCCCGGTTTTCACAGATTGCGGAGCCCTTTACTGACGAAACCGTGGCAAAGCCGCCCGTTATCTGTCGGAATCGACGTAAACCTGCCAGGGTTCCTGACCGTGCCGGTGACCTCGGCGACGGGGTTCTAGCCGCAACCTTCTGAGCTGGGGTGTTGCGGCGAGCCAGGCGCATGGCTCTCGACAGGGCGGCGGCAAATCTGCGGGCGCGCGGCCTTTACCCCGGTTCTCACAGATTGCGGAGCCCTTTACTGACGAAACCGTGGTAAAGCCGCCCGCTATCTGTCAGAATCGGGCCAAAGCGATCGGGGTCTCGCCACCTTCCGGTCGGAGCGGGCGAACAGCTGGCACACGCCTCGAGAACGTCGTGACCTCGGTGTATCCGGCTCGTCGGGCCCACGCAACAGCATCTGTCAGCCCTAAGCCGCACTCATCGGGCTCGTGGGCATCGGAAGCCAAGGTGATGCCTATTCCCGCCACACGCGCCGCCCTCAGCAACTCGAGCCCGGGGTAGACTTCTCGCACAGGTCGCCGCAGTCCGGCTGACGACACCTCCAGGCACGTGCCTGATTCTGCCGCAGCTCGCACCAGCTCGGCTCCGCCCTCCTGCATGGCGCTGCGGCAGTCTTCGCCCGTGGTGAAGCCGTAAATCTTGACGAGGTCAGGATGGCCGATGGCATCGAACATGCCACTGGCCGCTGCCTCGGCCGCCAGCAGGAAGTAGTCACGGCAGGCGCGTGGGCGGGATCGCCCTTCCCACGTGTCGGCGCCCAGGTCGATTCCCCACTGGCCGATCCAGTGCACCGAGCCAAGCACCACGTCTAAGTCCAGTTCCGCCAGTGTTTCGCGCAGTGCCTGCCCGGTTTCGGGCACGTAGTCCACTTCCAGACCCAGTCTCACCTTCAGCTGGCTGCCGCCATCCTCCAGCTCGCGGGCAACGTCTCTCACCATGCGAATGTAGTCTGCAAGCTGAAATCCGTGACCGTAGCGGGCCACATACTCCGGCCGCGCCAGCAGCGGCGCGAGCTCCACGAAGTTGAAGGCGTGTTCGGTGAAGGCCAGCTCACAAACGCCTCTCTGCGTCGCCTGCTGTACGAAGCGCATCGCATTGGCGCGGGTGATGCCGGCTCGCTCAAGATGGACGTGGTAGTCGATGATCATGCGCCGAACACCTCGTGTTCAGTTCTGGCGATTATCTCATCCTGCAGGGCGCGGGAGAGGTCGCAGAA
>DBQN01000076.1:13447-17913 GCA_002305255.1 Firmicutes bacterium UBA1393
GCCTCCAGCAGTGTCTCGGCCTTGACCACGTTGAACTGCACGTGGTGCCCTCCAAGGCTGAAGTAGGTGCGAACCAGGTGAGCAAGGTTGTCGATACCCTCATCTCCCTCGAGGAGCTTCGGCGTGAACTTGAGGTTCAACAGCGTGCCACCGGTAGCCGCATGGTCCATCTTCGCCGCCGAGAGCAGCACGGCAGTGGGGCCTCGCCTGTCACAGCCCTGCACAGGGGATATGCCCTCACTCACGGGCTGGCCGGCGTGTCGCCCGTCGGCTGATGCGGCCGTGACTGACCCGAAGTAGACGTGGCACGTGGTGGGCAGCATATCGAGGCGGTACGTGCCACCTCGTACATTGGGTCTGCCGTCTACCGCGTCAAGCAGCTCGGCGAACACCCGCCTCATGATGGAGTCAGCACGATCGTCATCGTTTCCGTACTTGGGGCACTGCTCCCTCAACATGTGTCGCAGTTCCTCACTTCCGGCGAAATCTTCGCGCATCGCCTCCACGAGACCTGCGAGGCTGACTGCACGTTCAGTGAAGACGCCGGTCTTGATGGCGGCAAGTGAGTCGGTGACGGTGCCGATGCCCACACCCTGGATGTACGAGGTGTTGTAGCGTGCCCCACCGGCGTTGTAGTCGCGTCCGTTCTCGATGCAGTCGTCCACCAGCAGCGAGAGGAAGGGTGCGCACATGAATCGGGCATACAAGCTCTCCACTACGGCGTTGCCCCGGATCTTGATGTCAATGAAATGCCTGATCTGGGCACGGAATGCGTCCATGACCTGCTCAAAGCTGGTGAAGTCGTCCGGCGCCCCGGTGGGAAGGCCGATGCGCTTGCCCGTGCGCATATCGACGCCGTCGTTGAGCGCCAGCTCAAGGACTTTCGGCAGGTTGAAGTAGCCTGTAAGGATGTAGGCTTCCTTTCCGAAGGCTCCGGTCTCCACACAGCCACTCGTGCCGCCCTGACGCGCGTCCTCCAGCGACTTGCCCGCCCTGAGCATCTCCTGCACGACCATGTCGGCGTTGAAGATCGATGGCTGCCCCCAGCCTTTGCGCACTATCTTCAGGGCTCTCTTGAGGAACCTGTCGGGGTTCTTGGCCGACAGCTGGATGTTGGAGCTCGGCTGCAGCAGGCGCATGTCATCGATGGTGTCGAGCACCATGTAGGTGAACTCGTTTACGCCGTCGTCGCCGTCAGGCGTCAGCCCTCCGGAGTTGATGTTGGCAAAGTCAGTGTAGGTGCCACTCTCCTCGGCCGTGACTCCCACCTTTGGCGGAGCGGGCTGGTTGTTGAACTTCACCCAGAAACAACCGAGGAGTTCCATGGCCGCCTCCCTGGTGAGCTCGCCCGACTCGATCCCCGTTCTGTAGAAGGGATACATGTGCTGGTCGAGTCGGCCGGGGTTGAACGAGTCCCAGGTGTTGAGCTCAGTTATCACGCCCAGGTGGCAGAACCAGTATGCCTGCAACGCCTCCCAGAGATTACGCGGCGGGTTTTCGGGCACGTGCGAACACACCTCTGCGATGCGCACTAGCTCCTTTCGGCGCACGGGATCGCGCTCGGTGGCCGCCATCACGTAGGCCAGCTCGGCGTGGCGGCGCGCGTACGCGCACATCGCCTCCGCACAGATGTCCATGGCTCTGAGCTGCTCCATCTTGGCTTGCGCCTCGCGATCGTTCGCGAAGTCGAGGGCATCCATGGCCTGGGCGATACGCTGTCGGAGTCCTCTCATACCGTACTGGTATATCTTGCCGTCAGCCACTGTGTGGCCAGGGGCGCGCTGCTCCATGAACTCAGTGAAGATTCCTGCCTCGTAGCTCTCCTTCCACTCCGGCGTCATCTCACTGAAGATCAGGTCTCGCATGCTGCGGCCCTGCCAAAACGGGATGATCGCGTCGCGATACTCCTCCATGACGTCAGGTGATACCGCGAAGCTCGTCTTGGGCCTGCTGTTCAGGATCTCGAGATCCTCAAGGGAGTGGCAGCACAGCTCGGGGTATGTCGGCGTGGCGGCCGGCGCCGGTCCCCTCTCCCCGACGATCAACTCATCATCGCCGATGTATACGCTCTTGTTGAGCATGAGATGTTCAAAGGCCTTGGCCCTGCGCAGCACCGGCGAGGTGGTTGTGTCGGACGCGTAGAACTGCGTGAGCAGGCGTGCCCTCTCCGAGCTTATGCATGGTTTGGCGTCGAGACTTCTCTGCCTCAGCCTGGCTACCCTCTCGTTCATGCCAATCTATCCTCCGGTCTTCACGTCGAACCCGGCGCGCGAGAACACCTGCGCGAGTTCGGTCATCCTAGAAGGGCTCGGCACGTCAATGTCGGGAAGTGTGTAGTCCTTTCCGAGCCTCGAGTACTTGTCGACCCCCATGGCGTGGTACGGCAGAAGGTGCACCCTCAGCGGCCGCCTGCCTTCGAGCCCGGTGATTATCTGTGCTATGGCGTGCATGCTCGACTCGTCGTCGTTGAACCCGGGCACCACAGGCACCCTGATGGCGATGGCAGCACCCATCCGCGAAAGCTCCTGCAGGTTCGCCACTACGCGCCTCTGACACTGGCCTACTCCTTCGGAGTGGGCTGCCGCGTCGGCGGTCTTGAGATCGTAGAGCCACAGGTCCACCCATGGCGCCGCAGCGAGGACGGCCGATCTGGGCGCGATGCCCGATGTATCCACACAGGTGTGCAGGTCGCGCTGCTTACACTCTCGGGCCAGCTCAGCCAGGAAACCGGGCTGTGCCAGGGGCTCGCCCCCCGAGAACGTCACACCCCCACCCGAGCGGTCATAGAAGACCCGGTCTCGCTCGAGCTCGGCCATGACTTCTGTGACGGTCATCTCCCTGCCGACCAGGGTCATGGCCTGATGCGAACAAGCATCCGCGCAGCGGCCGCATGCGGCGCATCGGTCTCTATGGATCACGGGCCCTGAAGGGCTCATGGCGATGGCTCCACTGGGGCACACCGCCACACAGTGCCCACATGATACGCATCGACCTGGCCAGTGCATGATCTCGGCCTCGAAGCGCTGGCTCTCCGGGTTGTGGCACCACGCGCACCTCGCCGGGCAACCCTTGAAGAACACGGTGGTCCTGATGCCCGGTCCATCATGGACGGAGTAGCGCCTGATATCGAAGACCATGCCGCTGTGGGGTGAACGCAATATCTGGACCTCGCTTCCACTCAGCTCACGGGTCCCAACAGAGACCGGGGCTTCGCACTGCCTGTAGTTCGGTTTGTATCCTCGATAATCCTTCCGCAACCCACCACATGGAATCGCAGCTTTGAGGCGGACATATGTATCGTCAGGCGATACTCGCCAGGGCTGGAATGGTAGAATCGATAGTACAGTGAGGGGGATGAACAGAATGTCAGACTTGTTGAGCAAGATCAAGAAGACGCTCGGCACCGGAGTTGACGTCATCGGAACCAAGTCCAAAGAGCTCTGGGACTCCACAGTGATACGCACGAGAATTGCCGAACTGCGCTCGAGGCGCCGCGGTCTCGCAGAGCAGCTGGGAAGCATGGTCTACACTATGCTGGCTGAAGACAGTCTTGACCTCGAAGCCATCAAAGCCAAGGCCACCGAGATCGCAGAGGTTGACGTGGAGATAGACCGGGCCGAGGAAGAGCTCGCCAGGGTCGGGCGTGAGGTTCGTGAGGCTCAGGAGAACAAGACTGAGCAGGCTGAAACGAAGGCCGCGCAGACGGAGAAGGCTGACGGCGGTGAGATAGAGCCTGCGGCTACGCAGCAGCCACAGGAGTCGCAGGAGGCGCAGGCGTCGCAGGCGTCACAGGAACCGCAAGAGCCGCCCGTCGCTGCAAGAAGATGCGAGTGCGGCGCCAAGGCACTCGCCGGTGCCAGATACTGCGTGGAGTGTGGCCGCCCGATCCCGCCCGCACCGGCACCGTAGGGGCACAACGCGCCGCCACGCCGGCGGGCTGACAGCTGTGGCCGGCGGTCGGGGCGACTGAGGGCGACCCGGGGCTGTGGTGGGCTGCCAGCCGGCCGTCACCGCCTGAGTGACTCGGTGATGCGTCCGACCTCCTCCAGGGCTTCAACGCTCGCCCAGCCGTAGCAGTAGAAGAACAACCCCGAAGCCCCGCCCGACAGAGCGGCGTCGACTGCAGGGCGGATGTCGCTGACGGGTATGTCCCATATCTGGATGCCTGTGTAGACGGGCGTCGAACCGAAGTGCCTGGCTGCTGCCGCCGTCTGATCCTCGACGAACCGAACGGGCAACCCATGGCTTTCGAACTCAGCAAGGCCGATGTCGTAATCCAGGCCCAGCAAGCGGGTGACGGCAGTGAACACATCGGCCGGGTCGGCTCCGCCCAGCGCTGCCAGTCTCCTCACAAGCCCCGCCAGGTCTGCTCCTCCGCCGAGCTTGTGGTAGGGAAAAAACTTCGCCCCATCACACAACGGGCCGAGGCTGGAGTAGTCTTGGCCCAGCCATTCTGAGAACACCGG
>DBQN01000076.1:17979-91987 GCA_002305255.1 Firmicutes bacterium UBA1393
GGCTCACCGTTCGCAAGGGCCGCGCCGAGCCTGCCGAGGGCCGACTTCACTTCCTCCACATCAATGCCGTCATCACGCATCTTCCGCTCACACGTAGGGCAGAAGCAGGTCATGAGCGACGTGGGATCAACCTCCCGCCCGCTCCAATCGGGATACCGGAGCCTGTCTATGAGCAGGTACTGCGGGTGGTAGTTCCGTATCATGCTCCGGATGTAGCTGCGTATGTACCTCTCAGTGTCAGGCCGCGTGGGGCAGAGCCAGTTAGGCACGACGCTGCCACCTGCAGTGACGACGCACGCCCCCTGCCAGTCGCCTTCCAGTTCGATGTTGAGCGCTTTGATCCAGGGTATCACCGTGAGACCCTCGTCGGTCGCTGCCGCGGCGAGCTGCCTGATGTAGTCATGACCTGAGGCCGCCTCGGTCGACAGCACAGGCCGGAACGCCAGCGTTTCATCGATCTCAAGCGGCGTCTCCTGTCGCGCTGATGTGACCACCACGCTACGCCTGGGGTTGTGGGGCAATACACCGCGCGGGTACGGATGCCTCTCCTCGAGGGTGGAGGCCTCAGCTCCCACCACCGTGCAGCCCATTGTGTGGGCTATCCTGCGGGCGACCGTCGTGGCGCCTTCATCCCGTATGTCGTGGGGATGCACCTGAACTGCGAATAGCAACGAACACACCTCGCGAATGAAACCGGGCCTAGTAGTCACCTGTCACTGCCGTGAGCACGTCGGATACAGCGAAGTCGCCGTCTAGCTCCCGTACTACCCTGCCGCGCTGCATCACCATGACCCTGTCGCACACCCTCGACAACTCCTCAGGGTCATCGCTTATCATGATCAGCGCTCTGCCTGCAGCAGCTAGCTGCCTCAGGAATAGGTAGATCTCCTCTTTGGTACCCACATCTACCCCGGCCGTGGGTTGATCGAGTATGAGGATGTCGGGCGACGCCGACAGCCACTTGGCGAGCACCACCTTCTGCTGATTGCCTCCGGATAAGGTGCCTACCTGCACCGCAGGCGAAGCAGACTTGATGTTCAGGCGAGTCGTCATCGAGCTTACCTGCTGCTTCCGCCGCCGATGATCCAGGAACGGCCCCCGGGTGAAGGTCGCGGTCACGGGAAGGAGCACGTTATCTGACACCGGTCTCACCAGCACGAGGCCCTGCTGCTTCCTGTCTTCAGGCAATAACGCCAGTCCGGATGCGACCGCCGCCCTCGGGTTCGATGGCGCGTAGTCGCGGCCTTTCATCTTTATCGAGCCGGTCTTCACAGAGCCATCAGCGCCAAAGATAGCCCGCGCAAGCTCTGTACGGCCCGATCCCACCAGGCCGGCTATGCCCAGTATCTCGCCTCTTCTGAGACTGAAGCTCACATCCTCAAACTTGCCGCGGCGGCCGAGACCGCGCACTACCATGATCTCCTCGCCTTTACCGGCCGACTGCCGGCCGTGAGTCGACGAGTCTTCCAGTCGCACCTTGTCGCCTGCGGTGATCTCCCGGCCCAGCATGTGATGGACCAGGGTGCGCCTGTCGAGTTCATCCACTGCGCGCACAGCCACGACTTGCCCGTCTCGCAATACGGTGACTCTGCTCGCCACCCGGAACACCTCTTCGAGGAAGTGGCTGATGTACACTATGGATGTGCCTGCGTCTCTAAGTCGGAACATCACCTTGAACAGCTCATCGCGCTCTGCTCGCGACAGGCGGGCCGTGGGCTCATCCATCACCAGGATCCTGGCGTTCGCGGCGATGGCCTTGGCGATCTGCACCAGTTGCTGTTCGGCAACGCCCAGGTCTGACACTCTCGCCCGAGGGTCGACGGCAGTGAACCCAAGCTCACCGAGGAGCCTGACGCTGCGCTCGGCAAGCGCCTTCTTGTTCAAGAGCATGTTGCCCGGAAACGACGTGCTCCGCCGGGGCTCCATACCAAGCATGATGTTCTCGGCAGCAGTCAGAGTTGGCACCAGGCTGAACTCCTGGTGGATCACGGCGACTCCACTCTGCTGTGCCTGGCGGGGGGTGCGCATCTCGCAAACACGTCCTGCAATGGCCACCTGCCCTTCATAGTCGGGGTAGGCGCCTGCAAGCACCTTCATCAGAGTGGACTTGCCTGCCCCGTTGGCTCCCACCAACGCATGCACCTCTCCATGCATTAGGTTGAAGTCGACGTTATCGAGGGCAAGTACGCCGGGAAAGCGCTTCGTTATCCCGCGCATCTCCAACACAGGCTGCAAGAGACCACCTTCAATCAGTCAGTCAATCACTCAGTCGTGGGAAGGCCGGAGGGGGACGCCAACGGCGCCCCGCCCCGGTCGGCTCTGTTCTGCGCGCTGCCGCCTGACTTACCAGGCCGGAGCGTATTCGTCTACGTTCGCGCTGGTGATCAGGGGCAGATCCAGGAAGTAGTTGGGCGTCGGTATCTTCGACTTCTCGCCGTTGAGATAGAGAGACGCCATATGTAGGGCCTCAACTGCCTGAGGATACGGATCCTGGTTCACTGTGCCGTATACGATACCTTCCTTGATGGCATCGCGAACGTCCTTGGGGTAGTCTCCGAGGATCCAGCGGACCTCTGTGCGACCGGCCATCTTCGCGTACCTGGCTGCTGCAACGCCCTCAGGCCCCTGGTCGATGATGGCGTCAAGCTGGCCCTTGGGGTAGCGCGAAAGGATGTCCTGCGCCTTCGCCAGTGCCTTGGCGCTGTCCCAGTCAGCGGCCACCGAGGTCACGATCTTGATATCGGGGTAGTCCTTGAGGTAGTCGTCAAGACCCTGCTTGCGCAGGACCTGGGCGGAGGTGCCGAGCTGCCCCATGATGAGGGCGACCTGCGCGGACTTGCCGACTGCTTCGACGAGGAGTTTGCCTTGCTGCTTGCCGAAGTAGTAGTCATCTGCTCCGACGAATGTAACGATCTCCGCACCCTCGCCAACCTTGTTGTTGGCAGAGATCACGGGGATACCGGCTGCGTTCGCCTGCTTGATTACGGGCACTACTGCCTGGGCGTCGCCGGGCACTATGACGATCATGTCGACCTTCTCGGCTATGAACTGCCTGACCACGGCCACCTGAGTGTTGGGGTCGCCCTGCCCGTCGCGAAGGAGAAGCTTGAGGTTGTACTTGGCGGCGCCATCATTGAGACCCTTGATGAAATTGGCGTAGAAAGGTACGGACATGTTCCAGATAGTCGCCCCGATAGTGAACTGCTCCGCCGCGGCGTTCACCGCTCCGGCGAACACGACTGCTGACAGAACCGCAAGTATTGCGAGTAAACGGATTGTGCGTCGCATATCAACTGCCTCCTATCGATTTGCATAGATTCGGAACTGTTTAACCCGATTCGATACGTTTCGATACGTGCCCCCACACACCGCGTCGCCTGCGGGCTCGCTTGCCCGCCCGGATCACCACCTTCACCTATGCCCCTTTGTTGCGGTATCGAGACCGACTGCGAGCAGGATGATCAAGCCCGTCACAGCAGGTTGCCAGTAAGGCGAGACATTCATCAAGTTCAGCGCGTTGGAGATCAAGCCGAGAACGAGCACTCCGATGATGGTGTTCAGCACGCTTCCCTGCCCGCCGGAGAGGGGCGTGCCCCCTACCACGACGGCAGCGATGGCGTTGAGCTCGTAGCCTACGGCCGCCTGAGGTTGGCCTGTGTTGGTCTGGCCGAGAAGGATGAGGCCTCCCACGCCGGCGAGGAGTGCTGTGACGGTGTACACCACTGTCTTAGTCCTCTTTACGTCGATGCCCGATAGCCTAGTCGCATCCTCGTTGCCGCCCAGCGCCAGCACATATTGACCATAGGGAGTATGCTTGAGGAGCACCTGCATGACTACGGCTATGACGACAGCAAGCGATGTCGCGATGGGAAATGGGCCGATGTTGCCCAGGCCCACCCTCATGTATTCGAAGGGCAGCCCGTAGATGGGCGTAGCATTAGTGGCGATGTAGAGGATGCCCCGCGTGAGCGTCTGAACGCCTAGGGTAGTTACGAACGGCACAATCCCAGCTCTCGATATGAGGAGCCCGTTGAGCAACCCCGCCGCGGTGGCTGCGGCCAAACCGGCCAGCACGCCGAGGAGGATTCCGTGGCGGACCATGACAGCGGCTCCAGCCATCCCAGCCAGGGCGGCAGTGGAACCCACCGACAGGTCGATGCCTCCGGTGATCAGCACGAAGGTCACCCCTGAGGCTATGATCGCGTTGACGGAGTTCTGCTGCAGCAAGTTCAGCAAGTTCTGGGGATTTCTGAACGTGGGCACTGTCGCGTACAGCAGCGCGAACATGACCACCAGGATGATCACCATTCCATAAGATCGTACGAAGCTCTTCATCGGCCCGACCTCACTTAACCATCGTCGCAAGGGGGTTCTCGGTAGTGCTGTGGAGTGTGAGTGCCACGGCTCCCATTACGCCTGCGTCAACCCCCAGTGAGCTGACCCTGATATCCGGAGCCGCCTGCAACACAGGGCGGCACAGCTCCTCCAGCCGGTCCTTGAACAGATCGGCTCCGCCTGCCACACCTCCGCCCAGCACGATCACCTCGGGGTCGAGCACAGTGGCCAGCGCCAGCACGGCTATGGACAGGTGCCGGGCAAACTCCTCCACAGCCTCAACTGCAGCCGGATCGCCCTTCCTTGCCAGCTCGAACACTCTCTCGGCGTCGGCTTCGGTGTCGGCACCTGCATCGGCTCTGCCCTGCGCCTTCAAGCGGTAAAGCGCCGCAAGGCCGGTGCCGCTGGCCGTCTGTTCAAGGCATCCAAAGGGCCGGTACTCCAGGCCAAGGCAAGACGGATCGGTGACGAGATCACACACTTCGCCGGCAGCGCGACGGGATCCCAGATGGAGTCGGCCATCGAGGACGATGCCTGCTCCAAGCCCTGTGCCAATCGCAAGGCACGCCATGCTTCTGCTGCCCTGCCCCGCCCCGTACCAGTACTCGCCCAGTGCCAGGAGGTTCACATCGTTCTCAACGAACACCCTGTAGGGGAGTGCAGCTTCCAGGTCTCGCTTGAGGTCAACCCACTGCCAACCCAATGCAGGCGCCCACTTCACGACTCCGTTGTCTAGCACCACTCCCGGTATCCCCACACCCACGCCCCGAATGAGGCCGGGATCGATGCCGGATCTGGTCACTATCTCATTGATGAAGCTCACCAGTGAACTCAGAACAGCGTCGCCGCCGCGGTCGGCCGCCGTGGGTTGCACCATGCGCACCAGGGGCCTACCGCCGAGGTCAGTGAGGGCTCCCGCCATCTTGGTGCCCCCGAGGTCTACTCCCACCACGTAGCCTGACGTCTCATTCAAGCCCAGCAGCACCTGTCGCCTCCCGCCGCCCTTTGACTCCGCGCGATGCAGCTCCACAACTAGGCCCTCAGTTCTCAACTCGGTGATGATCTTTGATACCGTCGCCCGCGCCAGCCCGCTTACCTCACATATCTGAGTCTGCGAGATCGGACCCTGTTTGGACAGCAAGTCAACAACTGCCGCTCTGTTCATTGCCTTCATCAGTGCCGGGTTCCCTGGACGGATCATCCTGTGCACCTCACACCGATTTTGAAATGTTTATTCGCCAAAGAAACAAACTATCCTGCCACTATCCCACGGAGGCGCAGAAAAGTTGCCTACGCTTCTACCCCTGCCTGGCGCAGTTGCTCCTTTGCGATTCGCCTGCCTGTGGGCGTCACTGCGAGTCCGCCGCCAGCGGTCTCTCTGAGTGAGACGGGCAGGTCTCGACCGACTGCCCCCATGGCGTCTATGACCTCATCCGGAGGAATGACACTTCGTATCCCGGCCATGGCCATGCTCGCAGCGGCCAGCGACACTGATGATGATATGGCATTGCGTTTGATACATGGGACTTCTACAAGACCGGCTACGGGGTCGCACACCAGGCCCAACATGCCCTTCAGGGCCAGAGCTACCGCCTGTATACACTGCTCCGGACTGCCGCCACTGAGCTGCACCACCGCCGCTGCAGCCATGGCAGCAGCTGAGCCGCACTCTGCCTGGCATCCGCCGGCGGCACCCGAGAGCGTGCTCTTCCTCTCTATGACGGATCCGATGGCGCCCGCGGCGAACAGCGCTTCGATGAGCTCATCATCGCCGGACCCAAGGCGCTCGCCTACCGCCAGCAGCACCCCTGGGATGATCCCACACGAGCCTGCGGTGGGCGCCGCCACGATCCTGCCCATACATGCGTTGACCTCGCTCACGGCAAGCGCGTAGGAGATCGCCGAGCAGAGAGGCTCGCCTCCGATGGCGCGCACCGCCTCCGGGGCCTGTCGCATCAGGCGAGCGTCGCCACCGGTGAGGCCACTTCTCGATCTCCCGCCTCCGAGCCCTCTGGCGACGGCGTCTCGCATGACCTGAAGGCGGTCTCGCATCCGCTCATTGAGCGACTCGACCGGCTCCCCCGTCTCCTGCCACTCCCACTCCCTGGCCAGAACACCTATGTTCACCCCGAGCGACGAGGCCGAGGCTGCCAATTCCTGAAGACTGATTGCCTGCATGCCTAAACTACCTCCTACGAAACCGCCAGGGGCGGCAGGCTGATAGTGGACCGGATGCCGTTCATCCGCGAGAGCACCGCCGTCAGCTCGGGCGATGCGGCCTGGTCCAGTTGGATGATGGCCAGCGCAGTGCCGTGGCGCGCCTCCCGTGACACGTTCATCGTCGCAATGTTCACATCCTCCGTGGCGAGGAGGGAGGTGATCCTGGCTATTACGCCGGGTTGGTCGGTATATGCCACGATCAGGGCATGGTTCTCACCTGTGAACGCTACGTCGAACTTGCCGATGCGGGTGATCACGATGGCGCCGCCGCCCACTGACGAGCCGGTGACCTCGACGATGCTTCCTGACGCCGTGGTCAGCTCCATCTTTGCCGTATTGGGATGCACGTCGCCGAGGTCGGCAGGTTCGATATGCACTTCAAGCCCGGCTTCTGCCGCCCACTTCATCGAGTCTGGAATGCGTTCATCATCAGGCGTCATGCCGAGCAAGCCCGCCACCAGCGCCACGTCAGTGCCATGGCCGCGATAGGTCTGGGCGAATGAGCCATGAAGCAGTATGCGGGCAGATCTGGGCTGTCCGCCTGCGATGGCGCGGCTAGCGAGGCCCAATCGCACCGCGCCCGCGGTGTGAGAGGAGGACGGCCCAACCATAATCGGGCCTATTATCTGAAATACGCTGCCCATGTCAGCTATCTCCTTCGTGGGGTGAGTCTGCTGGCTAAGTATACCGTACGAACGCCCGGAGTGCATCGGAGCGGGCGGCGGGGAGTTGGCGCGGAGGGGTTGGCCCCGATGGGCCGTCGCGGCAGAAGGCGGGCGGCGGGGCCGAGGCGGAGCGGCCGCGGCGAAGCAACAGCTGAGGGCGACGGGGCATGGCGGTCTTGCCTGAGCTCGGTGGGCCTGCCACGTCTTACATAATCACAGCGTGGGACATGATGGTAGAATGAGTGTGCACAGCGTGATGTGCGATATCGAGGTCTGAGGTGCGACTGCACCTCAGCAACTGTGTTCCAAATAGACTAAAGCGAATGTGAATGGAAGTGCATACTTCAAGATGAGGAGAGCTTCTGGAGGTCTTGCGACAGTGCTCACCCTTGCTCTGATAGCGGCCATGGTCGTGCCGGCCGTCGCAGCTGACAGCGTTACGGAGGTACGCCTTAGTGCCGACGTGACCGGCGATGGACGGGCAGACGTGGTCGAGCTCATCGCAGAGCGTTTCGAGCCCGGCTCTGAGTTTGCGCGATCACGTAAGATCCAACTCACCAACGGAGCAAACGGGCGTGTCAGCGTCTTGGATCTGGGAGAGAAAGGTGCCGGATACGACGGCCGCCTGTGGACAGCCAATCTCGACACGAACAACGTGCCGGAGCTGATGGTCACGGTGGCCACAGGCGGTTCAGGCGGTATCATCGTGCCGTTTGTCTTGACGGCCCTGGGCGATTCCGGCCTCAGGCATGTGCCGGTAAGGAGCCCGCTCAGTTCGTCGCCGAAGGTCGAGTGGAAGCCCCGGGATCATTACCAGATAGGCTTTGAGCACGACTTCGGCGCCGGCGCAATCGCCATCGCCAATGATGAGCCGTTCAAAGGCCTGTACTCGTCCAAAGGGAAGTTGGTGTCAGAGTTCCAGGTGTATGTGGATGACGTGGGCGCCGTGGAAACGCCAGCCGCCACCAGCGGGACCAAGGGCGACCTAATCACGTACAGGCAGGCATGGGCTGTGTTTCACGCCAACACCATCGCAGTCGTGCGGACGACGTGGAGATGGAACGGACTTCAGCTGGCGCCGGTGAATCTGGAAGTGCTGCCGGTGTTCTCGGCATCAGAGTACGGCGAGTATCTGA
This sequence comes from Firmicutes bacterium UBA1393, assembly GCA_002305255.1. Classification (GTDB taxonomy): domain Bacteria; phylum Bacillota; class DTU025; order DTU025; family DTU025; genus UBA1393. Next base: position 26,336 of record DBQN01000076.1, read on the forward strand.
AGGGCCTCGACAAGCGTAACCCCGTGAAGGCCGTTGACACGGCCGTCAGCGACTACATGGCCAGGTTTGCGCTCCAACCCCGGGCCATCAGGGAGCTGGCATTCAAGGAGTTCCGCGAGTTCCATCTGTTGCTGGCAGACTCGCTGGCTACCACCGACACCGCAGCGACTGTGGCCGGCACAGGTGCCCGCATCCCGGCACAGAAGGAGTACAAGGCCGGATTCATCCTGGTGTACTCGGGTGAGGGCATGTACAACGTTGTCCCCGATCCCGACTTCTATCGGACTACCTTCGCCGGCATGCTCGGGCACGAGTACTCAGAATTCCTCGAGCTCGATGCCATCGAGCACACTAAGCCCTACGCGATGGACGCCGCCATGGTGGTCCCCCTGGGCGAGGTCGGCGCACGAGTAGCTGCGTGGGAGCACTATATGCGGTCGTACCCTAACTCGGCCTTTGCCGACGAGGCGAGGCTGCACTACATCTGGCTGCTCTCGGCGTTCCTCGCCGGCACGAACAACACACCGCACGCCGATTACCAGACGCGAACCGTATCAGCGTCGGTGCTCAGCGCCCTTGACGAGCACGTGCGGCTTTATCCCGGCACGGCAAGCGCGACGGCGGCAAAGCAGGCGGCAACGATATACAGGCAGAACGCCAGAGTCACAGATGCAGTGCGAACCCGCATAATGAAGCTGGTGGACGAGGCCGTCAAGGCCTCGTCAGGCCCGCAGGTCCGCTCTTAGCTTTGGCATACTGGTCGTCAGCATCCGCGGTCGGCCATACAGACAGAACGAGCCGTGGGCGTATGCACCCACGGCTCTAGCCTATCGAGCTGGTGAAATCTTGGTGCCGGAGGAGGGACTCGAACCCTCACGACCTCGCGATCGGATGATTTTGAGTCATCTGCGTCTGCCATTCCGCCACTCCGGCGCTACACCATTCTAGCATGCCCGCAACTAGGGCGCAACTCACTACAGGCAGCTCACAACCGCGTTACGGCGTGCTACAACACGGCGCGTAGTGTGCTCCGGCACGTGCTGAGGCAGCGTTCCTGACTAGTTCATCAACTGCTTTCCGAGGAACGCAGCCGCGGTCTCGGCAAGCTTGATCTCGGTGTTCCCCATCTGCCGGGGTTCCTTGCTCATCAGCACCACCAGGCCGGCCTTGTTGTCGCCTGACCGTATCGGCGTTACGACCTGCGTTGCGAACTGCAGACCGTCTACTACGGGGTTCTCGTTCGGAGACGACGCCACAAAGGTAGATGTCATGCTCAGCATCTCAGTGGCCTGCTCGGATATGCGCTTTTCGAGCAACGGCTTCTTGGGCGTGCCGGCGACGGCGACGACCTCGGTATCATCGGTGATCAGAGCCACGCATCCGGTAGCGTCGAACAACGAGTCGGCATACTCTTGCGCGAAAAGGCTGAGGTCGGTCATGGGAGAGTACTTCTTCAGAATGACCTCTCCGTCTCGGTCGGTGAATATCTCAAGGGGATCTCCTTCTCTGATCCTGAGGGTCCTGCGGATCTCCTTTGGAATGACGACTCGTCCAAGATCGTCGATGCGTCTTACAATGCCCGTTGCTTTCACTTCTTGCCCTCCCATTTCGTTGGCACCGTCATCAAGAGTATTCTGCCGTAGCTGCCATATCCATATACTAAAGCGCTGAACTAGGGCATGGATAGGATGGCTGCCAGATCGTAATAGTCCGAGCTGTACGGCCTCTTCATGGCCAGAGACTCTCCGAACGGTATCACTTTGATATCGCTGCCCCATATCCCCAGTACGACGTCGCGTCCGCCCGCCAACAACACGTCAACGGCTTTGGCGCCCAAAGTGGTGGCCAGCATCCTGTCGCGCGCCGACGGAGCCCCACCACGCTGTATGTGCCCGAGCACTATGATCCGGGTGTCGAAGCCAGTGTATTCTGCTATCTGCTGCCCTACACGGTAGCCGCATCCATCTGTGAAGAGCTCTCCCTGCGACGCAAGACAGCGCGAGTCGGCACCTTCCGCCACCACGACGATACTGTGGCTCTTGCCGGCTCTAGACCCTTCCATGATCTTCTGACATACCTGGCGGATATCGAACTCGACCTCGGGTATGAGTATGCTTTCCGCTCCTCCTGTAAGCCCCGTGTAGAGAGCTATGTGCCCTGCCGACCTGCCCATCACTTCGACTACGTATGTACGCTCATGAGACGTCGCCGTATCCCTGATCTTGTTGATAGCGTCAATGACGGTGTTGCAGGCTGTGTCAAAACCGATCGCGTACTCCGTCGAGCCGATGTCATTGTCTATAGTAGCGGGAATGCCCACACACGGCATGCCCATGGCTGCGAGGAGGCTCAATCCCGTAAACGTTCCGTCGCCGCCAATCCCCACGAGCGCGTCGACTTCATATGTTCTCAGCTGCAGCAGAGCCTTGGCCCTTCCCTCTTCAGTGCGGAACTCATCCGATCGCGCTGACTTGAGGATGGTTCCCCCTCGCTGCAGTATGTCGCCTACCGTTCGCGATCTCATCTCGCTGAAATCGCCGTTGATAAGACCGTGGAACCCGCGGCGCACTCCCACGACTTCAAGCCCATGGTAGAGTGCCTTTCGCACCACTGCCCTGATCGCCGCGTTCATGCCCGGGGCGTCACCGCCACTGGTCAATACCGCGATTCGCCTCAATGGCACCCCTCCCCAAAAGGCGATTCTGTACGCTAGTAAAGATACTATTGACAGGCGTAAGCGTCAAGGACTTCCCTCGCTTCATCAGCCTCCGACTCCGCCACCATTACCTCGACTTCAGCGTAATCGCCCATCTGCGGCACCCCGACGGGCCGCAGCACCACTGGGATGCCCTCGCCCTTGAGCACGTTTCCGATGAGTTCGGCCTCTGCCCTGTTAGAGGCCACAAATACGACAGTCAACATGTCGCGACACCTCCACTACTGGTCAGGCAGTGTCCAGACCGCATCGGCCAGGATCTTTGCCCCCTCTTCTTTCACATCTAGCTTGCCCCTCACCGCGATTCGCGCGTCTTCAACGATCAGTTGCCTGCACTGTTCGAAGGTTCGCGGGAACACGATGACCTCCACTTGCCCCGACATATCCTCCATCTGAACAAAGGCCATGGGCTGCCCGGTGCGGGCAGATATCTGTTTTCGCGCCGTCACGACTCCGGCTACCGTGACGACCTCTCCGTCGCGGTGGTTGGGGAGGTCTCTTATCTGTACGCTCGCCACGCTCCGCAATACTGAGGCGATGGATGCCAGGGGATGCCCTGACAGATACACTCCGAGCAACTCCTTCTCCATAGCAAGTACCTGGTCTTGACGGAACTCAGGCACGTCGGGAAGGGCGGTCAAGCCTGCACCGAATTCGGCCGGCGATGAGAAGAGATCAAACAGTGAGGCCTGCCCCGACTGGGCCATCCGCTGCCTCGTAGCCGCGGCTTCGCACACCTGGTCCATAACAGTCACCAGCTGCCGCCTGTTCCCGAAGCCATAGAAAGCCCCGACCCTGATGAGGCTCTCCACCGCCTTGCGGTTGACAGTGTTCATGTCTACCCTTGAGCAGAAGTCGTCCAACGATGTGAACTCGCCGCCGGACGTGCGCTCCGTGATGATGGCGCTCACCGCACCGTCTCCTAGGTTCTTGACCGCACCCAGACCGAATCGTATGGCCTGCCCTTCCACGGAGAAGGCCCTCAGGCTCTTGTTCACCGAGGGCGGAAGCACCTTCACACCATTGGCTTTGCACACATCGATATACATGCCAATCCGGTCGGATGAACTCATCCACGATGAGAGCGTCGCCGCCATGAACTCAGGGAAGTAGTGGTGCCTCAGGTAAGCCGTCCTATAGGATATCAGGCCGTAGGCAGCGCTGTGAGATTTGTTGAACCCGTAGCCCGCAAACCTCTGTATCAGAGAGAAGACCTCTGCTGCCACGCGCTCGTCGACGCCTCTCTCCCTGGCGCCGGCCATGAACTTGCCCTCGAGACTCTGGATGACCTCGGGTTTCTTCTTGCCCATGGCGCGTCGCAGCATGTCGGCCTCACCCAGGCTGAATCCAGCCAGCTCGCTGGCTACCTGCATCACCTGTTCCTGATACAGCATCACACCGTAGGTGGGGCTGAGTATCCTCTCGAGCGCGGGGTGGGGGTAACGGACACAGGCGTGGTCCCGTTTGCCCCTGACAAAGTCGCCGGCCATCACCATCGGGCCGGGGCGGCCCAGTGCCACGATGGCAACTATGTCTTCGAATCTCGTGGGCTTGACCTCGCGAAGCATGTTCTGGAACATGCTGCTCTCCAGCTGGAACACGCCCTCCGACTCTGCCCGGCACAGCATGGCGTACACATCGGGATCATCGAGGGGTATGGAGTCCATGTCCACCCTTTCCCCGCGAGTTTGCTCGATCATGTCGACGCACTGCCCTATCACCGTGAGGGTACGAAGGCCGAGGAAGTCCATCTTGAGTATCCCGAGGCATTCCAGAGCATCCATTGCATACTGCGTAGTCACTACGCCATCATTTGTCTTGAACAAAGGAACGTGTCGAGTGATGGTGTCGGCCGAGATGACCACACCTGCGGCATGCACCGACGGATGCCGCGGCGCACCCTCCACCGCTTTCGCCATGGTTATCATCTCGCGCACTGCGGGGCTTCCGGCCACGGCGGCAGATAGCTCCGGCGACAGCTCCAATGCCCTGTCGATCGTCATGTTCAGTTCATTGGGCACGAGTTTGGCAATGCGATCCACCTCGTTGTAGGCGAGCTTGAGTGCCCTACCCACGTCCCTGATGGCCGCGCGCGCTCCGAGGGTGCCGAAGGTGATGATCTGCGCTACCCTGTCAGACCCGTACTTTGCCGCGACATACTCGATGACTTCGCCTCGCCGCTCATAGCAGAAGTCAACGTCTATGTCGGGCATCGTCACGCGCTCAGGATTGAGGAACCTCTCAAACAAGAGGCCGTACTTGAGGGGGTCTATATCCGTGATCCCCAGGCAGTACGCCACAAGACTGCCCGGAACCGAGCCCCTGCCCGGGCCGACGTATATGCCGCGGCTCTTTGCGAAACTTATGAAATCCCACACAATCAGGAAGTAGCCTGAGTAGCCCATACGTTGGATGATGCCGAGCTCGAACCGGAGCCTGCTCTCTATCTCAGCCGTCAACTCCGGGTATCGCCTGGCGGCGCCTTCCCGGCACAACCTGGCCAGGTAGGAGTCGCGGGTCTCACCTTCAGGTGGAGTGTAGTCAGGCACGTGCATGTGGCCGAAATCCAACTCCACATTGCACATCTCGGCGATCCTCAGAGTGTTCTGGCATGCCCCCGGAATACTGCCAAGGGCACGGTGCATCTCCTCAGGCGACTTCAGGTAGAACTGGTCGGTGGGAAACCGCATTCTCCCAGGGTCATCGATGGTGGATGCAGTCTGGATGCAGAGCAACACGTCGTGCGCACGGGCATCTTCACGCCTCAGGTAATGCGCATCATTGGTCGCCACGAGCGGTGCTCCGGTGACACGCGCAAGCTCAATCAGGCGGCGGTTCACGTCTTCCTGAACCTGCATCCCATTAGACTGCACCTCAAGGAAGAAGTGCTCCGGACCGAAGATGTCACGATAAACGCCTACAGCCCTACTGGCCTCATCCAAACTGCCTGTTCTGAGACGGCGTGGCACTTCCCCCGAAAGGCACGCCGAAAGCGCTACCAGTCCGGCAGAGTGTTGAGCGAGGTAGTCCTTGTCTACGCGTGGCTTGTAGTAGAACCCCTGGGTATAGGCAGCGCTCGAGATCTCCATCAGGTTGGCGTAGCCTACGTCGTTGGCCGCCAGCAGTATGAGATGGTATGGGTCGTCATCAAGCCTGCCCTCGCGCTGGTGCATGCTGCGCTGAGCCACGTAGACCTCGCATCCGATGATCGGCTTGAGACCTGCCTCGCGCATGCTGCGGTAGAACTCCACAGCACCAAACAGGCAGCCGTGGTCGGTGATGGCGCACGAGGCCATCCCCAGCTCCTTGAGGCGCGCTGGTAAGAGGTCAGTCCTGCAAGCTCCGTCCACTCACAGGAGGGAGTATTGCGTATGTAGATGCAGATGCACAAACTCCCCCATCAGACCACCTCCTCTGGAAAAACAGTATCATTCCATGGACTCAGGCCGTATGAGAGCTTGACTCTCGTACGGCCCGATACCTGATCGTCAAGGAAGATCGTCGCGGCGCGCGTTCGGCGGCTCCAGGCTCATCGACCACCAGCCCTTGATGTCGGAATCTGGCATGCCATCCTCTTGCCATTCCATCTCGAGGAGGATCGCGTCGATGATGTCGCTGTCGCTGTACTCGGAAGGTATTCTGCCGACGCCGTTCATTCTGAACACCTCCACGGTTGCGCCCCTTGGCGCATGCTCTATTACATCACACGCCTCAATCCGTAAACTTCCCTGATTCCATAATGGTTACGCCGTCGATGACCACTGTTGGCGCGAGCACGATCCCATCAAGATGACTGGGCACGCTGACGATGCCGCCCATGTGGCTGTTGTCGCCTATTGCGATGTGGATCGTGCCCATGACCTTCTCGTCCTCCAGCACGCTGCCGGTGAGTACTGCCCGCTCGTTTGTGCCGATGCCCAGCTCGGCAATGTTCCGGGCCGCCAGGCCAAGGGGGGCTATGATGCTCTCCAGTACCTCAGCGGCTTTCCCGCCACTGATATCAACAGCATAGCCATTCTCCACCCGTATCCTGACCTTCTCTCCGACGTACTCCTGGCCGGCCATGGCGCCGTCGGCCACGAACACCCCGTTGGCCTTGCCTTCCACGGGCGCTATATAGGCTTCCCCGGCCGGCAAGTTTCCGAAAGCTCCCGGCTCACGAAGGATCCCAGTGTCAGGTTCTCCTGAGCGCCCGTCGAGCACCAACGTAAGATCCGTGCCGTCGGCATTGGTTATCCTGACGCTGCTGCCACGCGTGAGGATGTCGGCATACTTGCGTGAGCGGGCCGCTACCGCGTGGTAATCCGCGGCAAGGCACCGCGCCATGCACTCCTCCGAGATGCCCGGAAGTGTGGCGCAGCGCACACCGGCCTTCGACGCCTCTTCCCTGGCAACGGTGTGGCTCAAGGACTTGCTGGTCGGCGCCAGTACGATATCGACGTGCTTCATGATCTCGGCTATGCCCCTCGGAGGCTCTTCGCCGTTGCGGGTTCTGGGCAGCATCTCCACGACCATGGCCTCAAGGCCAAGGAGCCGTCCTGCCTCAAAAAGCGCGCGCCCAATACGGTGTGTGCCCTCATCCATAATGACCAGCATGGACTCGCCTGCTTTCGCTCCCATGCAGTCACGTACGGCGATGATGGCCGCATCCTGCAGACTCGGCATGACTAGTCCCCCTCTACTCTGCAGCTGTCACAGTGTCAGACGTCGGAAGGCCTTTGGTTCATCTTCCGTGCATCTTCATATTATCATAAATCGACAGGTCAGGTAGGCTCTCGGGAAAAGCAACGGCAACGATGGCGAATCGTGACTCATGGTAGTATAATTGGAGAGGTGTATGAACCTGACCAACAAAGGGGGGAACACTGGTGGACGGTGACCCGGGGAGTAGGTGCCCTGCGTTACGCCGAACGTGCCTCGAAAAGGCCAACACTACTAAGGGGCCAAGATCCGCCAGTGTGCCTGGCCGGGTCTGACGCCCCTGCTTGGGGGTGTCGAAAGTGGAAACCAACATCGCGGCCCTGGTCGAGAAGGTCCGCGCACTCATCCTCTCTCAGTCGGCCGACGAACTGATCGGCCTCATCGATGACCTTCATCCAGCCGACATCGTGGATATGCTGCAATCCCTCGACGACTCTGAGAGGGAAGCCTTCTTCAGGATTATCCCAGTGGAGAAGGCAGGCGAGATCCTTGGCGAGCTCGAGTTCGAAGATCAGGCAGGGATAATCGACTCCATAGGCTTGTCGCGGTCGTCACAGATCATCAGCGAGATGGCCACCGACGACGCAGCCGACCTCATCGCCGAACTGCCGGCCGACCATCGCGACCAGATCCTCGACGCGATGAACTCAGAGGGCGAAGAGCTGCGTGGCCTGCTGCGTTATGAGGAAGACTCCTCGGGCGGCATCATGACCACCGAGTACGTGGCGGTGAAGGCTGATTGGACTGCGGAGTACACCATGGCGCAGCTGCGCAAGTCGGCGCCAGACGTCCACACAGCCTACTACATCTACGTGATAGACGCGGCTGACCGCCTCGTGGGCGTGATAAGCCTGAGGGAACTGGTCATCGCCGACCTGAACGCACGGATCGCCGACATCATGGACGACAATGTGCAGTCGGTGCATGTCGATGCCGACCAGGAAGAAGTCGTGCAGATGTTCCAGAAGTACAGATATCTGGCTCTGCCCGTGGTAGACAGCGACGGCGTCCTAACCGGCATCATCACTGCAGATGACGTGCTTGACGTAGCGGAAGAAGAGGCTACTGAGGACATTCAGAAAATCGCCGCCGTGGTGCCCCTCGACAAGCCCTACTTCTCCACGAGACTGCGTGAGCTGTTCAAGAGCAGGATCGTATGGCTGATGGTGCTGTTCCTAGCCGAGTCGATAACCGGCGGCATCCTTCAGAAGTTCAGTGACACCATGAAGAGCGCTATAGAGCTTACGTTCTTCATACCGCTGCTCATTGACTCGGGTGGCAACGCCGGCGCACAGGCGGCAACTACGGTAATCCGAGGCCTTGCCGTTCGCGATATCCGCATCAAGGATCTCGGCCGGGTGCTAGGCCGCGAACTCGCCCTCGGCCTCATCCTTGGATGCGCCATGGCCGCTGTGGCTTTCCTCAGGGCCGGTCGAGTGGGTGGCGGTTTCGAGATTCCGATGGTGGTGGCTGCTTCGGTGTTTGCCATCGTCACAATGGCCACGGCAGTCGGAGCGCTACTTCCGATGGCAGCCGTCGCACTCAAGGTAGACCCTGCTACTATGTCAGCTCCGCTGGTCACCACGATCGTTGACGGTCTCGGACTGACGATCTACTTCTTTATCGCCAAGGCTGTGCTCTTGGGGGCATAGGCAACCCCCGACCAGATATGACACATGCCGGGGCTCCGCAGATCGGATGCCCCGGCACTCCATCGTCAGTAGTCAGCACATGCCTCTGCGCTTCTCAAGCTCTCCTGACCCGCCGCATCCCTTGCTACCACCACGAACCTCACCGTCGAACCCTTGTTCGCGGCGGAAAGGCCGACAACGGCCGAAGCAGCAGGCGCCTCCACAGTGTCGCACCTACTCGAAGAATACCTGTCGAACTCCGAGTACCTCCAGTACACTCGGTAGGACGTAACCCACTCAGCCCCGGGGTCCCACGACACATGCGCCTGGGTGCCCTCGATAGACACCATGACGTTCTGGGGCGGAGGAGGCATGGCCCGAAGGTCCAGATAGATCTGGAGATCGCCGAAGGCGGGGCTCCATTGGACTGTGGTCAGCCTGCCGGGTCGCACTCCGAACGACTCGTAGGCGCTTTCATATACCGCCGTTCCATCTGATGCCTTCAACACGATCTTCATATCATACGATCTTGGGATGTAGCCTGTGTCCTCTGCAACGAGGGGCGAAGAGTCTAGTGGAAGTCCCGTGTAGGACCTGTAGGCTGACGTGCCGCCGGCGTAATACACCATGATGTCGACTGTAGCGGCCTGCTCCGCGCCGGGCAGTTCGCGCGCATCCACCTCCAGCCTGACACTGCCGTCGAGGGGCTTTAGGACCAGCTCAGTCGATGTGGATGCATCGCGCTTGACAACGACCTTGCCCGTCCCCGTGTAGGTTGCGTAGCCTTCGGTGTCAAAGGCCGTTGCCTGGATGTTCCACGATCCGGCCGCGAGTCCGGCTAGCTGAGCGGTGGCGGACGTTCCGACCACAGGCGCCTCTGCCGACACGGTGGTAGCACCACTGGTCAGCACAACCACCACCTTGTCTAGCTGCTCGGGGGCGGAGGGCACTGTTCTGACGTTCGCTTGTAGCGATACATCACCGACACCGTCGGCGGTACCTCCCCCTGGGGAGCAACCTGCGCCGATGCACGCGACCAGGGCAAGCACACACACCAGACACCATCTCTTCACCGTCAATCCATCTCCTTCCTTGTGATGTTATTGGCGGTGCAGTACTTCTTCCGTGATTGCCCAATCCCTCCATCTAACCCCATCACCATCCGGGTGATCTTTGAGATGATGTCATCAGCATGGGTACAAGAAAACACACCCTGCCAACGGCAGGGTGCTCAATCTTGGTAGCCCCGACGGAATTCGAATCCGTGTCTTCGCCTTGAGAGGGCGACGTCCTAGGCCACTAGACCACGGGGCCACGATATGGCTGGGGAGGAAGGATTCGAACCCTCGCAATCAGATCCAGAGTCTGACGTCCTACCACTAGACGACTCCCCAACAACGTCCGACGAAGCTGATTATAGCATGCGTGCATCTGTTTGTAAACACATGCGAGTGCTCTGGTGTTGCGAATGATCTGAGTACTGGAGCAGATGCTGTCATCATGAAGGGGGCAGATTCCTCCGCCCCCTGTTCTGCCTCCCCGGCCCCTGTGTGAGGCAGCTAGAAACGGGCTACTTGGCCGTTGTGTATCTCCAGGCTCCAGTTGAGACCGTAGTTGTTGTCCCAGTTATTGGCGCGATCCTTGAAGCAGAAATTGAGCCTCGAATCCTCTTTGGGATCCAGCGGGACCGTGGCCTTCCAGACCCCTGGCTTCTCATTCTGCATGGGGATGTCACGTATCTCGCGCCATGAACCATGACCGAAGCCGGCGTGGAGGTACACCTGGTCAGCACCGGAACTGGCCAGAAGACCGTTGTACTTCACGGTCAGCGTTTCGCCTGCTGTGAGTGGCAACGGAGATACCGACACTCCACCCACGAGTGAGCTTTGCTTCGCCGTCCCCTTGGTGGAGGTCTTCTTCTTGGTCGTTCCTCCGACAGACTCAGTCCCCAGCTGCGATGCTATCTCCATATCGTCTGACCTCTGTCGTCTCTGCCATAACACCCGGCAAGCCCCCCTTTCGGCGATAGTGTTTCGCCTGGGGGTGCTGCTTATTCCACCAGCACCGCTGCCCTGCGCCGCGCCTCTGCCAGGATCGCGGTCTCATCGATAGTAGTCAGGCGGCGTTCATCCATGACAACGCTTCCGTCTATAATGACTGAACTAACGTCAGAACTCGACGACGCGTACACCATGTGCGACGTGGCCCTGGACGCGAGGAACGGCTCCATATGAGGCAGGCTATGATCGACCAGGATGAGATCGGCCCTCTTGCCCACCTCCAAGGATCCGATGAGCTGCTCCAGTCCGAGGCAGCGCGCGCCGCCCATTGTGGCCATGGTCAGGCATTCGGCAGCCGGCATGGCTGTTGGATCACCGGTAGACACCTTCTGCAGCAACGTCGCGAGGCGCATCTCCTCGATCATGTCGAGGTTGTTGTTGCTGGCGGCGCCGTCGGTGCCGAGACCGACGGCTATCCCCTTCGCCAGCATATCTACCACTGGCGCCACGCCTGACGCGAGCTTCATGTTGGATCCCGGATTGTGCGCCACCCTCACGCCGTGGGCTGCCATTATGTCGATGTCGCGCTCGCTGACAGCGACGCAGTGGGCGGCCAGCGTGGGCACGTCGAACACTCCGAGTGCTTCGAAGTGCTCGACGGGGCTCTTGCCATACTCCGTCACGATCTCCGTGACCTCTCTGGCGGTCTCGCTCACATGGGTATGAATCCCAAGCCCCGACGCGCGGGCTGCGCGCGCGACGTCTTCTATGAACGTCGTCGAGCATGTATACGGCGCATGGGGCGCAAGCATCGTCGTTATTCTGCCCCCGGCCTGGCCGTTCCATCGACTGCAGAAATCGAGTGCGCCGGCGAGCTTGGCACGGCCGCCATCGACATCGCCTGCACCCGAGCCCATGCCCACCGACAGACTTGCCCTCATGCCCGACTCGGCCACCGCTCTGGCTGTGGCGTCCATGAAGAAGTACATGTCAGCGAAACACGTTGTACCTGAACGTATCATCTCAGCGCACGCGAGCATGGTGCCGAAGTACACGTCTTCATCGGTCAGCCTGGCTTCGGCAGGAAAAATCATCTGAGTCAGCCATTCATGGAGTGCAAGATCGTCGGCATAGCCCCTCAGAAGCGTCATCGCAGCGTGGGTATGGGCATTCACCAGGCCGGGCATGGCGATCCTGCCCCTTCCCTCGTACACCGGCAGGCCGGCGTATGCGGGAGGAAGATCCGCCTCGGGCCCGATGTACGCGATCTCGCCGTCTCGCACGGCTATTGCGGCCTGCGGGCACACTGCAGCCTGCGTCAGCGCCAGCACATCCCTGATCAGCAGGTCTCTCATGGGCTAAGCCTCAGTGCCCAGCCAGGGCATGGGGTGTGCATCGCGACCGCACCCGCAAGTGCGCTCAGAGCCGAGTCCTTCCAGAGTCGCCATCATGAGCCGGCGCAGTTTCTCGCCGTTGGCTTGCATGATCTCGACTACCTCTGCGTGCCCCAGCGGCTGCCCTGATATGCCCGCCGCCCAGTTGGTCACCATGGCTATGGAGGCGTAGCACATCCCGGCCTCCCTGGCCAGCACCACTTCGGGCACGCCCGTCATGCCCACCACATCGCCGCCGAGGATCCTGAACATGCGTATCTCAGCCGGAGTCTCGAAGCGCGGGCCGTCGGTGCACACGTAACACCCGCCATCAGAGGCCACGAACCCCATCTGCCTGGCGTTCTCGATCAAGCGGGCCCTGATGTCGGGGCAATATGGAGTGGTGTAGTCGGTGTGCACTACGCCGTGGTCGCCGCCGTCAAAGAACGTGCGCACCTCTGACTTCGCGAAGTCGATGAACTGGTCCATGAACACGAAGCTGCCCGGCGGCATCGCCGTGTTGAGCGAACCCACGGCCGACGTGGCGATGACCCTCTCCACGCCGAGCATCTTCAGGGCAGCGATGTTTGCCCTGTAGTTGATGAGATGTGGCGGCACCGTGTGCCCGTAGCCGTGCCTGGCCATGAAAGCGATCTCCTGCCCTTTGTATGTTCCGACGAGGGCTCCGGCCTTGCCGTATACGGTTTCGACATTCACCTCGCGTACGCCGGAGAGCACGCCCGGATCGTACACCCCTGTTCCACCGATTATCGCCAGTCTCAAAGGGCAACACCTCTCAGATCATCATGGCTACTTGAGCATCTTCGCAAACAGGCGCTCAATTCTGTCCATTCCGTCCTCTATCTGGGCTATCGAGGTGGCATAGGAGAGTCTCATGAAGTTGTCGCACCCGAAGGCACCGCCTGCCACCACCGCCACGTGGGCCTGCTCCAGAATCACGTCGGCGAGGTCATACGAGTTTGCGATCTGCCTGCCCTCGAACTCGATGCCGATGTAAGGGGCAACGTTGGGGAAGCAGTAGAAGGCTCCGGTGGGCACGGCGCAGCTCACATGAGGGAGACTGCAGAGCCGCTCCGCCATGCGCTGGCCCCGTGCGCGGAACGCATCGATCATGGCCTGAACCGGCTCGTCAGGCCCGGTGAGTGCCGCCAGCGCCGCCCTCTGCGACACCGAGCACGGGTTCGAGGTGCTATGCCCCTGGATGCGGTTCATCGCGTCTATGAGTTCAGCATTCCCCACGGCCCAGCCAATGCGCCAGCCTGTCATCGCGTAAGTCTTGGAAACGCCGTTCACGATGAGTGTGCGCTCGCGGATGGCATCGCCCAGCGTCGCGATGGACACAGCCTGTTCGCCTGTGTAGAGCAGCCTGTCGTAGATCTCATCGGACACGACGACGAGGTCATGCCTGACCGCAACCTCAGCAATGGCCGCGAGCTCGTCGCGCGTGTAAGTGGCTCCGGTGGGATTAGACGGCGAGTTGAGTATCAGCACCCTCGTGTTGGGCGTGATGGCCGCCTCGAACGCGGCAGCGGTCAGCTTGAAGCCGCTCAAGCTCGTGTCGACAACCACCGGCACAGCGCCGGCCACTCTGACCTGGTCGGGGTAGCTGACCCAGTAGGGTGCCGGCACGATGACCTCATCACCCGGGCCGACAAGGGCCAGAAAAGCGTTGAACAGGCTGTGCTTGGCGCCGCACGACACGATGACGTTGTTCGGCTTGTAGGTCAGCCCGTGCCTTTTCTGCACCGAATCGACAACCGCCTGCCTCAGCTCGACAATGCCGGCGGTAGCTGTGTATCTGGTATGCCCCGCGTCGATGCTGGCCTTGGCGGCATCCCGAATATGCTCCGGCGTGTCGAAGTCAGGCTCTCCCGCACCGAATGGGATGACGTGGACTCCCTGCGCCCTCATGGCCGCAGCCTTTGCCTCCACCGCGAAGGTAGGCGACTTTGTTATGCCCTGTGACATCTTGGATAGCCTCATCTGGCAGTCCTCCTTATGACTCAACTCGGCAGATGATAGTCAATGCCGGAGTTGCGAAAACCGGATGCGATGACGCAGTAGTTACGGCAGCGTTCATGACGTCGAACAGGTTGCCGGAAATGACGACTTTCGAGGCGCCTGCAAACTCGCCGTCTTCGATGAGGATGGCGTCTGACGCAGCCAGCGAGAAGTTGCCGCTGACAGGATCCTGAGTATGCATGCCGAGCACACTTGTGACCAGCAGCGCCCGTTCGGTGCTCCGCATGACACTGTCGAACGCAGGCGGATCTCCCTGCCCCATGTGGAGCTTCAGCCCCGCGTGCCCCGGCGACATGCCGGCAACAGGCAGCGGCGTGGCCATCATCCCGGTTCTGCGCGAGTACTTCAGGTTCAGAAGCGGCGTCACCAGCGACCCGCCGTCTACCAGCTTAACCCGGCCTCCCGGGATTCCCTCTGCCGTACATGGATACGAGCCGGGCCCCATGGGCACGGTCGTGTCGAGCTCTATGGTTACATCGTGTCTGAAAGCGCCGCGTCCTCGGCGGAAGTCTTCTATGGAGAACCTCGACCTTCCTTCCGCCGCCGCCTCGCCGCTGAAGTTGTGGTACAGGTAGTGCTTCAGGAGGTCATCGACGACTGCGGGCCACAGGATCACCTTCATGCTGCCGCTTGCCAGACTCACCCTGTGCCTTGATGCCGCGAGCATCTGTGCGGTAGAGTCTACGAGGGGTTCCACGCCCTTCCACACTTCGATGGCCCTTCCCGGTCTCACCATGCCAAACGCGTTATCCAGCACCCAACTGCAGCCCAGGGCAGTGTGACTGAAGTGAACCCACAGCCCTGACGAGGCGGCGGTCACAGTGTCGCCCGCTGAGCACCTGACGCCGGCGTCAAGAGTTGTCACGCCCGCGGCCTTAGCTGCGCGTGACACTGCGGCAAGCGTGTCGAAGGCAGGACGAGGGTCGGAGAGCGCCACGTTGGCTACACGGGGGTCGGTCAGATCCACCTCTGCCGGCTCGGCAACGGGCGCGATGTACGCCGCCTCATCGTCCCTGAATGATGTAGACTTCCACGCAGCTATCAGCTGCGTCAGCCTGCCTGGAGAATTCGCATCCACCCTGCCCCTGCTTACGCTGGAGTCAGGCCATACTATGAAGACTGAACCATCGACCACCTGCGCCTTCTTGGGGGGAGCGTAGGCCCCACCCAGGTCCCAGTGGTCTATGCCCATACTGAGACCGGCGGACGATGTAACCGTGAATCTCCATCCCGCTGCCGCGCCTGCGAGTGCGCGCGCCAACGCTTCGGCAATGTCGATGGCCGCTGTCGTGTCAGGCATCTCCTACACACCCCCTATCCGGATGTCGGGCGAGGCATCGATCACCAGGAACATGTTGGCGCCGCCGCTCGAAGGCACACTCTGACCCGACTTACCGCAGGTGCCCTGGGCATCGATTATCGGACGACCTATGCCTGCAATGATCGACGAGAGGGCCGACAGCACTCTGCCGCTGAATATCGCAGGCTGGCACAGGCGTATCGAGCGTTCAGACAGCTCGTAGATGGCCGAACAGTTGAAGACGAAGTCTCCCTTGGCCGGGTTAACCTGCCCACCCTTGTAGCCCGACAGGTAGAGCACGCTGCCGCCAGCCGGGAGCAGGTTGGCCCTCACCAGCGCCTCCCTCACATGCTCAGGCCCGACGTCTTCGAATTGCATCGGCATGGGCAGCGGATCGGCCACCGTCAACCTGATGTTGCTCATCCTCGGAATGGGCACGTTCACGAAGCTTTCGGCTCTGCCGGCGCCTGTGGGCTCCACTCCGGCCTTCTTCGCGGAGAAGGCATCGGCCAGCGCCGAGGCGAGCACCCCTTTGCTCACGATGTCGACTGTACGCCTGACAACGCCGTTGGCGGAAATGGGCTGGTAGGCGTAGTCGCCTTCCACCGGTCCATCCACGATCGACACGATGTCAGATGCTACTCTCTCTCCTGACATGAACTTGCCGTTGCGGCCAAGGATCGAAGTGTCCATGCCGTCAGACTCAGCGCTGTGGCCGAAGGCCTCGTGCGCAAGGCCCTTGGCCAGAGCGTAGTCTATCACTATTCGGTAGGAACCTGCCTTGACTGAACCTGCCTCCAGCAACCCCAGCACTGTGTGGCCCGACTTGCGTATGCGCTTCACCAGCTTGCTCCACCCATCGCCGGTGGCGATGATGCTCGCGTCCTGTCCGCTCACGGCTGCGGCAACACTGGCTGCCTTTCGCGTGGCCGTATCGCGCGCGGTGATGCTGACGTGGCAGGCTGCCCTCGGCATGTTGAACACCGCGTCAGTGCCGTCGCTGCGGACTATCCGCCACTCCTCGTCGACGATGCGGTAGGAAGTGTGACAGGCGATCCTGGGATCCATCGACATGGCCTCGCGACAGGCCTGCACAACGAGGCGCTGTTCCTCATCGGGCGATATGCCGTCTATCCCCTTCGCACACTCGCGGAGGCGGCTAGTGATCAGGCGCGGCATCTCTTCGTGGCCTGATACCCTCACTGCCCCATAGGCCTCGCTCATTGCTGCCATGGCTGCGGCGTCAACAACGAGCTGTTCAACGCATTCTGGAGTCACGCAGTCGCCGCTCGCGTGGGCCGACATGCCCGACTCGGTGATCACGTGAACGCCTACGCCGCAGGTCTCTTCGAAGATGACTCCGTCCACGGCGGCGTTCACAGCACTGACTCGCCGCTCCACCTTGTGCTGCAGCCTGAGTATGGCATACACGCCCAACTCGTGGCTGCGCTCCATCGCCCTACAACATGCCTCGGTATACGCATCGACACGCGCTCTCAACATATCACCCCGCTATCTGACTAACGGTCGCGCCTGTCATCGCCGTCGGCGAACACACGGCGAACGCGCTACGCTCTCAGTCGTCGCCGGCCTCCGCACGCCTCTGGGCTTCCAGTGCCCGCTCCCAACTGGAGTAGAGCTCCTCGAGTTCTGCCGACGCCCGGCGATGCTCTGTCACTGTGGCCCGTGCGCGTTCTCCGTCGGCGTAGAGATCCTCTGAGGCGAGCGCCGCCTCGAGCTGAGCTATACGTGACTCGAGCTCTACAATGAGCCCTTCCAGCCTCTGAGCCTCTGCCCTCTCAGGGCTTAGCGCCGCGCCCTTCCGCCCGCGCCTTCTCGCCTGAGCCTGAGCTCCGGCCCTGGTGCTGGCGTTCGCTCGGGGGTGCCACCCCGCTGCCTCTGCCTGCTGCCGCGCGGACCGCGCCTGCGTCGGAGCCTGCGACTGCAGCTCTGCCTGCGCCTGGGCCTGCGCCATCAGGGTCTCGCGGTAGAACGAGTAGTTGCCCTCAAATAATCGCCACTGGCCGTCGGATATCTCCAGCGTTCTGGTGACGATCTGATCGAGGAAATACCTGTCGTGGCTCGCGCATATGACGGTGCCGTCAAACTCCGAAACAGCCTGCTCCAGCGCATGCCTTGACTCCATGTCGAGATGGTTCGTGGGCTCATCCAGGATCAGAAGGTTGCATCCCGCCAGCACGAGCTTGGCCAGGACCAGCCTGGTGCGCTCGCCGCCTGAAAGCACCTTGACCTGCTTGTATACCTCTTCACCGCCGAACATGAAGCGCGCAAGATACGATCTGGCTTCGCCGGAGGTCCAGTCGCGCGAGCGGTACACCTCATCGAGCACTGTGCCTTCATCGTTCAGGCCCTCGACATCCTGCCGCAGGATACCCAGTCTCACATTTTCACCCAGCGCCACGCTGCCTGAATCAGGCGCAAGGTCTTGAGAGATGATCCTCAGGAAAGTGGTCTTGCCTGAGCCATTGGGGCCTACCACGCCAAGACGTTCACCGCGTTCAAGCACAAGGTCTAGCCCGCTGAAGAGCTGCTTAGTCCCAAATCCTTTCGAGATGCGCTGAGCTACCACCGCCAGCCTGCCCGTACGCTCGGCCTTGCCGAAGCTAACCTTCATTGCCTTGTCGCTTGTGACGGGCCTCTTTATGCGTTCTATTCGTGCCAGCATCTTCTCGCGTGAGGCAGCCATGGTGGTGCGGTTGCCAGCCTTGTAGCGGCGCACGTAATCTTCGAGCTTGGCGATGAGCTCTTGCTGCCGGCGGAAATCCTCGGCCTGCCGCTCGAGCGCCATCTCACGTTGCGCCACAAAGCAAGTGTAGTTGCCGTTGTACTCCTTTAGCCCGTTGTCGTCCATGTGCCAGATGCGGTTCACACAGGCATCCAGGAAGTGGCGGTCGTGGGACACGACTATGACGGCTCCTCTGAATGAGCGCAAGTAGTCTTCGAGCCACTCTATGGCAGCGACGTCGAGGTGGTTGGTGGGTTCGTCTAGGAGCAGCACGTCGGGGTCGGAGGCGAGCATGCGCGCGAGCGCCACTCTCACCTTCTGCCCTCCGCTTAGAGTATCGATCACCGACTCCAGGTCAGGCTCGCGGAATCCAAGCCCGAAGAGGGTGGTCCGGATGCGCACGTCTTGATCGTATCCGCCGGCCAACTCGAACTCATGCTCCAGCTGGGAGTAGCGCTTCATCAGCCTGTCAAGGCTCGTCGCATCCTCGGCGCCGCCCGCGGAATGAGCCATCTGCTGCTCTATCTGGCGCATCTCGCCGCCGATGCGGGCAGCATGTGAGAAGGCGGCGACCATCTCCTCATACAGCGTGTTTCCTGAGGTGTATTCGAACCCCTGCGACAGGTAGCCGACGGTGGCCGCAGGCGCTATGCTCACAGAACCGGAGTCCCAGTCTTCAGTGCCTGAGATGATCCTGAGCAGTGTCGTTTTGCCTGTGCCGTTTCGGCCAATAAGCCCCACGCGCCAGCGCTCCTCAAGTGTTGCAGTGACGTCGCGGAAGAGCAGATCGGAACCGAAATACTTCGTTACTGATCTGAGCTCGATCAGGGGCAATGGGGCTACACCTTCTTCTTGGCTTCCACGTGGCTCGCAAACGCCGAGTGATTGTGGATCGACTCAAAGCTCTCGCACTCAACGCTGAACCAGCGCACCCTGGGCTCAGCTCTGAGGGCGAGGACCACGTCTCGCAGGATGTCTTCAACGAACTTAGGGTTCGAGTAGGCGGCTTCGGTGACGAACTTCTCGTCTTCCCGCTTGAGCAGGGGGAATATCTCGCAGCTGCCTGTAGTCTCGAGCATCAGGATAAGGTCTTCTATCCATAGAAAGCCGGCGGAGCTGAAACGTACCCTCGCCCTCACCATTGACCTCTGGTTGTGCGCGCCAAAGTCGCTTATCTCCTTACTGCAGGGGCAGCAGGAAGTGACAGGCACTTCGACTCCCAGAGTGAAGGTGACCTTGTCGTCGTCGATGTCGCCTATGAACTCGCAGTTGTAATCGAGTACGCTCGGCCGCTTGCTCACCGGGGCTGTCTTGCCCACGAAATACTTGAACCTGATGGAGAGCTGGGCCTTGCGCGCCGACAGGGCTGAGCAGGTGTCTCTCAGAACCGATGATATCTGAACATTCGAGAGGGGCTCGCCAATCCAGCCGCTCAGAACCTCGATGAACCGCGACATGTGAGTGCCCTTGAACTGCATGGGCAGTTCCACCGAGAGGGACACGTTGCCCAGAACCGACTGGTAGCCGCCGCTCTTCTGGGCGATCTTCAGCGGCAGGTGCACGTGCTTGACGCCAACCTGCTGTATGTCTATCCCCCTTGTATCAGGACTGCTCTGCACATCCTTCATCCCGATTCCTCCTCAGCGGCCTGGGGCCTGACCCTATGCATGTTCTACGGACGTCGTCAGTATCCCTGCATAGCCCCTGACAAGCGGTAGACTGGTGGCACCGGTGACAAAGGACTTGAAGCCATGCTGTCGAATCAGGCTACTAGGCGTATGCGGCAACCAGCCATTAGGGAACAGGAGTGGTATGGATGAGAGCGATGCTGCTGGGAGCGGGCGAAGGCACCCGCCTCAGGCCGATAACTGCCACGCGCCCCAAACCTATGATTCCCATAGCCAACCGTCCGATAATGGAGCACATACTGCTCCTGCTCAAGGAGCACGGCATCACAGAGGTCTTCTCTAACCTGTATTACCTGGCCGACCAGATCGAGACGTACTTCGGCGACGGTTCGGCGCTGGGAATGTCAGTGAAGTTCAAGGTGGAAGAGAAACTGCCCGGCACAGCAGGCGGTGTGAAGAACGTTGAGGACTTCTTCCCCGACACGTTCATGGTGGTTTCGGGCGATCTGCTCACCGACTTCAATCTCACCGATGCTCTCGACTTCCACAAGCGTCAGGGCTCCATGGCTACGCTCTTGCTCACCAGGGTCGAGAGCCCTCTTGAGTACGGCGTGGTGATCGCCGACAAGGATGGCCGGGTGTCGCGCTTCCTGGAGAAGCCCGGCTGGTCGGAGGTGTTCTCCGACACGGTCAACTCAGGCATCTACATTCTCGAGCCTGAAGTGTTCGACTATATACCGGCAGGCGTTGACTTCGATTTCTCCAAAGACCTCTTCCCGCTCCTGCTGAAAGAGGGCCAGCCGATATTCGGCTACGTGGCAGACGGCTATTGGTGTGACGTCGGCAGCATCGACAGCTACATCAAAGCCCAGGTGGACGCGCTATCCGGCAAGGTGAAGCTCAACGTGCCCGGCGAGCAGGTGATGCCCGGAGTGTGGGTGGGCCGCTCAGCCAAGATCAGCAGCCGGGCCGACCTGAAGGGTCCCCTGGTTCTCGGCGAGAACTGCGAGATCGCACCAGGCGCAAGGATCAGAGAGTACAGCGTTATAGGTGACAACGTGATCGTCGCGCCAAACTCGTTCGTGGTCAGGTCGACCGTGTACGGCAACTCCTACATCGGCGAGGGTTCCATGGTATCGGGCAGCGTCATCTGCAAGAACGTCGTGCTCAAGGAGAGCGTGCGCGTGGGCGAAGGGGCCGTGGTCAGTGATGACTCGATCCTGAACTCCTCAGTGAGTGTGAAGCCTGGAATCAGAGTATGGCCCTCAAAAGTCATCGACGAAGGCGTCGTGCTCTCCTCAAGCGTAGTGTGGGAGCAGAGGCTCCGCCGCGAACTCTTCAGCGAGGGCGTCATCTCAGGCCTGGTCAACTTCGAGTTCACTCCGGAGTTCGCCGTAAGGCTGGGCAGCGCCATCGGTGCCACCATGAAGAAAGGCTCCAACGTGGTGGTCAGCCGCGACCCCAGCGCCACCGGGAGGATGATGAAGCGCGCCCTCGTGGCCGGCCTTTCAAGCGCAGGCGTGAACGTCTGCGACATCCAGGGCCAGCCGCTGCCGATACTCTGGCACATGCTCAAGCGCGACGCATATGCCACCGGCATACACACTTCCATATCGCAGTCCAGCACAGAACGCCTCGATATCCAGGTATTCGACAAAGACGGAATGCCTCTTTCGCGGAACGACGAACGAAAGATCGAAACGCTGCTCTCACGTGAAGACCCTCGGCGGGCGAGTGCCAGTGAGGTAGGCGGGATCAACTACTTCCCGCGCGCAGTGGAGTATTACATTGAAGACTGTATGGCAAGGATCAACGTCGAGGCCGCCAAGGCCAACAGGCTGAAAGCAGTTGTGGACTGCGGCTACGGTTTCGCGGGCACTATCGCCCCTTCGATCCTGGTGAAGATGGGCGTGGAGGTGACCAGCCTGAACGCCATCGACCAGCCGACCAAGATGCACAGGTCGGCCGCGGAGTTCGAGAGGGCCAAAGAAGACCTGGCCATGATAGTGAAGACCGTCGGAGCCGATCTGGGCATTCTGATCGAACCGCAGGGTTCTCACATGCACGTCACCGACGACACGGGACGCGTGTTGACCAACCTAGAGCTCGCGTATCTGTTCGCGCTACTCACAGTGAGAACGAAGGGCAAGGGATCGCGCGGAGTGGCGGTGCCCAGTTTCATGCCGCGTGTGTTCGTTCAGGCGCTAACGGCCAATGGCGCGACGGTGTACCGCAGTCGCGCCCACTCGCGCTCCCTGGCCGACCTCGCGAGAACCAGCAAGTCAGCGATTGCCACCGATCTTGCCGGCGGGTTCATCTTCCCTGACCTACACAGCGGCTTTGATGCGATGTTCGGCGCGGCCAAGTTCGCTGAGCTGGTGGCGGTCGATTCGGCTCCACTGTCACAGCTGGTGCAGCTCATACCAGAGCACAACCTGCTCATGGACACCATGCCGTGCCCGTGGGAGCTCAAGGCCCAGGTCATGCGCGAGCTCCTGGCGAGGCTTGACGATCCCGCTGTAGACACGTTCGATGGCTACCGCCGGAACATCGATGATGACTGGTACATGGTGTTGCCTGATCCCGCACGTCCGGCCTTCAAGCTCTACGCCGAGGGAGGCACCAGGGCAAGGGCAGAAGCCATGCTGAGAAAGGCCAAGGAAGAGATCACCAGGGAGATCGAGAAGTAAGCCCCATCGCATCCTTCGCACCCTTCCCATTCACCCTCCACCGGCGGGCGCCTGTCATGTGGCAAGAGGCGCCCGCCTTCGTCATACATATCACTGGAAGGGGGCGATCAAATGCCACGTCTCTCAGGGCTCAACTTGGCCTTACTCGGCGGCGATGCCAGAGAGGTGATGGCTGCCGCGGCGCTGGCAGACGCCGGCGCCTCCGTTCGATGCTTCGGCGTGCCGACAGAAGGCATGCGACGTGAAGTGGTAGTGGCCTCGTGCGCAGAGGACGCGGTATCGGGCGCCAAGGGTCTCATACTTCCCCTCGCCGGCACCGATGCCGAAGGCAACGTGAGGATAGCTGCACACCCGATCAAGTTGGACGAGGCTCTGCTCAGGAAGATGGCTGAAGAAGGCGTCGTGTTCACTGGTCAGATCAGCGAGGCAGTCAGACGTGCCTGCGCAACTCTGGGGCTTCGCCTAGTGGACACGGGGGCCGATGACGAGCTGGCCATCCTCAACTCCATCCCGTCGGCCGAGGGCGCAGTGCTCATGGCCATGCAGGCGACGCCAATCACCATTCACAACAGCCACTGCCTGGTGACGGGCATGGGCAGAACGGGGATGACCCTGACCAGGCTGCTTCTGGCCATGGGCGCCAGGGTGTGGGCCGCGGCCCGCAAAGGCCGCGACCGCGCCAGAGCCTTCGAGATGGGTGCCGTTCCTGTTGATGTGACCGAAATCGCGGATTGCATCCCGCAGATAGACATCGTGTTCAACACCGTGCCGCCACCGACGCTGCTTATCGATCGTCCGCTCATTCTGGCGATGAAGCCGTCGGCAGTTGTGATAGATCTGGCCAGTTCACCTGGGGGAGTCGATTTCGCAGCGGCAGCAGAACGGGGTATCAAGGCTCAGTTGGCACCGGGGCTGCCGGGAAAAGTGGCCCCGGCCACTGCAGGCGCGATGCTCGCCCGAGTGCTGCCCGAGATCGTTGGGCGCGAGTTCGCCAAGGGGTGACACAATGGCACCTGTCGTGGTAGTCGTCGGCGGAGGTTGGGCGGGATGCGCGGCAGCGGCTGCTGCGCGGCGGGCAGGAGCCCAGACGATTCTGATCGAACGCACCGATTTGCTGCTCGGCACAGGCCTTGCCGGCGGCATCATGAACAACAACGGCCGTTTCACGGCAGCGCGCGAGCTGGAACTGATGGGAGGAGGGGCACTGTTCGATGTCATCGACAGAGTCACCCTCCATCGCAGGGTGAGCTTTCTCGGGCACAACCACGCCAGCCTCTACGATGTCGACAGAATCGAGGCGGCCGTAAGGATGGCGCTGAGCACTATGGGGGTGACGCTCCTCACTCAAGCCAGAGGCGTTGACGTGGCGTGTCGGGAGAATCGCGTGACCAGTGTAGTGCTGGCTGACGGAAGGTGCATCCACGGTGATGCGTTCGTCGATGCCACAGGCACGGCGGGTCCGGCCTCCAACTGCTCAAGGGTGAGCGGTGCGTGCGTGATGTGCGTGCTCAGATGCCCAACCTTCGGCCCGCGCGTGAGCATCACCGCTAAGGCCGGTGCAGCCGAGATCACCAGCCCGCTCTTCCCTGCCATGAGCGGATCGTGCAAGCTTGTCAAGAGATCACTCGCACCCTGGCTCTCGCGCAGGCTTGAAGAGGTGGGCAGCGTGGTCATTCCTGTGCCCAGGTACGTCGCACGAGAAGACCGCTTCGCGCACAAGGCGTGTCAACAGTATGCTCTGCCGGAGTTCTATGACAATATCGTGCTGCTAGACACCGGGCAGGCTAAGCTGATGGCGCCATACTTTCCTCTCGACCGCCTGCAGGCCATGGAGGGCTTCGAGAGTGCAGCCTTCGAGGACCCCAGAGCCGGCAGCCTCGGCAACTCCATCAGGTACAACATGATCACCCCTCATGACATGCACCTGAAGGTGGACGGACTGGATAACCTGTTCTGCGCGGGAGAGAAGGCGGGATTGCTGGTCGGACATACCGAGGCCATCTGTACAGGCACCCTCGCCGGGCACAACGCAGTCAGATGCGCACTGGGACTAGGGCTGATTCTGCCACCACCCATCACGGTGCTCGGTGACTTGCTGTCGTACATCGACGCGACGCTCAGGCCACCGGTGGGCGTGCCGCAGAAGATTACCTGCGCAGGCGGAGCCTACTTCAGCAGGATGTACGACACCGGCCTGTACACCACTGACGTGAAGTGCATAGCTTCACGCGTGAGGCAGGCCGGCTGCGAGAACGTATTCAATCAGCGGCTGGCGTAGCCACTCGACCACGCCAGCCGCTCCATCGGGTCATCTACAACTCCGTCTACCAGACTACCACTTGCCGCTTGCTCCGCCGCCTCCGGAACGGCCTCCACCGAAACCGCCGAAGCCGCCACCTGAGCTGCCACCTTTGCTGCCCCCGCCCCACTTGCCGCCTCCGCCCCAGATGGTAGGGGGGATGAACACGGGGGTCGCTGTGGATCGGCCCGAACCGCCGCCCGACGATGGTGGCTTTGGACCGCTGGAACCGTGCTTCTTGGCAGCTCTCGACACGATGGCAACTATGGCCAGGAACACCAGAAGCGCAAGGATGCCGGGAATGGGACTCTCCTTCTCCTCCTGCTCGTCCGGGCCCTGGCCCTCATACCCTTCGAGGCGCAGCTGGACCATGTTGATCGAATCGGCAATGGCTCCGGCCACGTCGCCGCGTTTCATTGCGGGAACGAAGGCGTCATCTATGACCCTGCCCAAGAATGCGTCGGGAAGGTCGCCCTCGAGGCCGTAGCCTGTTTCGAATCTGACTTCGCGCTCCTCAGCGGCGATCAACAGCAGAAGGCCGTTGTCTTTGCCGGCTTCGCCTATTCCCCATGCCTCGAACAGCTTCACGGCGTAGTCCTCAATGGTCCTGCCGCCCATGTTGCCGACGGTGACCACGGCCATCTGTACACCTGTGCGTCGCCACAAGTCCACAAGGGTGTTCTCGATGACCTCCGCGCCATCGGTCGACAGCATCTTCCCAAGGTCATTCATGAGCCTGGGCGGATCAGGTTTGGCAGGGAGCGACTGGGCCCATGCGGCGAAGGGCGCCGCCGCCACCAGCGTCAACGCTAGCGCGACAGCCATCGCCATCAGTGAAGCACGGGTCATGACTCGGTTCATTCTCAACGCCTACCTAGAACTGTACTTTCGGTGCCTCGAGTGCAGCGGGAGTGGCCTCGAACATCGTCTTGGCTTGGAGGCCCTTGATGCCCGCCACGATCGACGCGGGGAACATCCTTATTTTGACGTTGAATGACTGCACGGACTCATTGTACCGAGCGCGGGCCACCGCTATGCGGTTCTCCGTGCCCGACAGCTCATACATCAGATCGTTGAAGCTCTTGTCAGCCTTGAGTTCAGGGTAGTTCTCGACAACTACTAGCAGCCTAGAGAGTGCGCTCTCCATCTGGTTGACAGCTTGCTGGGTTTCAGCAGGCGTGCTTGCTCCACCAAGCTTGGCCCTGGCATCGGCGATGGCAGTGAACACTTCCTCTTCGTGGGCTGCATAGCCCTTGACCGTTTCGACCAGGTTAGGAATGAGATCGTACCTACGCTGCAGCTGGTTCTGGACCTCTGCCCACTGGACGTTAACGCCCTCTTCAGCAGCAACGAACGAATTGGAGGTTCTGATGAACCAGCCTCCGCCTATGACGAGTAGAGCCAAGATTGCGAACAGAACTACCAGACCTATTCTTTTCAACTCTAGTACCTCCCTCACAACTGTGCGGTTGAAGATTAACACGACGCTGACCCCGTGTCTACAGTTTTTGCCTCAGCGAGTAAATACGGAGAGCCGCAAGGGTCGCGACGTATGGAAGCATTTGAGTGAGCTGCGCAGGGATACCCGCGCCCTGCAGGCTCATGCCCATCCCATCAAAGAGCCCGAACGCCAGCGACATCACGAGAATTCCCAGGGGCCGCCCACGAGTCAGGATTATCGCCGCCAGAGAGATCCATCCCCTGCCATTTGACATATTCTCAGAGAACAATCTGACATACCCTAGAGAAAGATATGCACCGGCCAGACCGCAGAGTGCACCGGAGATCATTATGGACCAGGCCTTCATCGCCGATGAGCTGACTCCCGCTGCATCGAGGGTCTTTGGATCCTCCCCCGCGGCTCTGAGGCGCATTCCGAACCGCGTTCGCCTGATGTGCCACTCTGCGAGCAGCGTCAGGACGAGTGCCATGTACACAAGGAATGGATGCCCTCCCAGCACCGGTCCGAAAGGCAGATCCCATCTCGGAAGCGCACGTATCTGGCTTGACATGAACGCGCCTCTAACACCGAACATCTGTCGCAGGGCATAGGTTGTGCCGCCTAAGGCCAGCATGTTGATGGCAGTGCCTGTGACAAACTCGTCGGTACGAAGCGCCACCGCGAACAGCACGAACAGCGCAGCCGCCACCAGCCCTCCGGCTACGCCGGCCGCCAGCCCCACAGCCCATGACCTGGCAAAATAGCTGCCTACCACAGCTGTGAAGGCCCCGATCAGCATCATGCCCTCCATCGCAATGTTGAACACGTTCGCGAAGTAGGTGTAGGCTCCACCCACCGCCGCCAGCAGCACGGGAGTGGCAGCCAGCACGCTCGCCCTGAGAAGCTCAATCGCCAGATCCGTGGCGGCCACCTCCTTCGCCCGGCGCTTCGAGCATTCGCGCGGCGCGGCGAGCCTTGAGCTTGGCGGCGAGCCCGGCCAGGATCAGCCTGGTGGATTCGCGGCTGGCCACCACGAACAGCACCACTATGGCCTGCAACACCAGGGCGAACTCGCTGGGCACCGCCGTTTCCAGCTCCATCCCCATGGCCCCCGTTTGCAGAGCCGCAAAGAACAACGCGTACAGGGCCGTTCCCGACATCGAGTTCCCGGCCACGATGGCGATCATCACTCCATCCCAGGCGTAGTTGGCGCCGATGCCCTTCACGAACCTATGCTGCATGCCGCCTGTGACCATCAGACCGCCTGCGAGGCCTGCTATGGCTCCACTCAGCAGCATCGCCCAGGTGAAGTTGCGCGCAACTCCGCAGCCGCCGGCCGCGGCAAACCCCGGGTTATGCCCCATGACCCTGCACTCATAGCCGAACTTCGACCTGTTCCAAATGACCCACACCGCCGCGAGGGCCGCTGCCGCCACTGCCACCGCACCGCTGAGGCCGTTCCACATGCCGAGCCACGCTCCCGGGTTGGTCATGGCGGTCATCGGCGAATAGGCCTTCCTGTCGAGCATTGGACCGGATATCAGCCACAGAGTCACACCGTCGGCCACGAAGTTCAACATCAACGTGGTGATGAACTCGTTCATCTTCCATCTGAGGCGCATGAACGCGGCCAGGCCCGACCAGACGGCTCCTGCCACCGCGGCCGCCACGATGACTGTGGGCAGCATGGCCCAGGAAGGCAGGTCGAGAAAGATACCCAACGCCGTCGCTGCCATGGCCCCAAGCAGAAACTGACCGGGCTGACCGAGGTTGACGCAGTTCGATCCGAACCCCACAGCCGCTGATGCCCCGGTGAGCACCAGCGTTGAAGCCTTGTTCAAGGTAGACACCAGCGCAAACTGCGAGAACAGCGAGTAGCTGAAGAGCGCAGCATAGCTCTGCCACACCGGATACCCCTGAATCGCAAGGATGGCGAGGCCTGCAAGAAGCGACACCGCAACCCCCGCTGCTGCCGATACCGCGTGCTGCTTTCTCATCTGCCTGACGTCACCCCCTCGCTCTCAGGGCCCCGCCCCGGCCCTGGCCCCAGCCCAAGCATGGCCCTACCCACGCTGTCGCGATCGGCTTCGGATCCGGCGAACTCAGCCGCCACTCTACCCTCGTACATCACGATGATCCTGTCACACAGGGAGAGCAGCTCATCGAGGTCAGCCGACACCAGGAGACAGCCTTTGCCCTCGCTACGCTTCTTAAGGATCTGGGCGTGTATGAACTCGCTTGAGCCGACATCGAGACCGCGGGTGGGGTTATCGAGGAGCACGAGATCCACGTCGTGTGAGAACTCCCTTCCCACGATGACTTTCTGCTGGTTTCCTCCGCTCAGCTGTGAAAGGGCCGCATCAGGCCCGGAGGCCACCACAGAGTACTCGGCGATGAGCCGGGCGCAGAAATCGCGGCAAGCCCTTGGTAACAGCAGTGGCGTAAGCTTCGATGACAGGCTGGGCCTGAGCCGGTGGTGGGTCATTATCGAGTTGTCGACCAGGCTCATGGCGCCGGCCCCTCCGGCCAGCTTGCGGTCTTGCGGCACACTGCACATCAGGCGCCGGCGTGACATGACTGAGGCACCCGTCACATCCTGCCCTGACATGAGGATGGATCCGGAATCGGGTTTCACGGCGCCGGTGATCGCCTGAACCAACTCGAACTGGCCGTTGCCTTCGACTCCGGCAATGCCGACGATCTCACCGCCGCGAACTTCAAGAGAGACGTCATCAAGGACGGGTCGGCCTCGCCCACGCACCGTCATCGACAGACCGCGCACTTCGAGGCACGGAGGGACTGTCGGCGGCGACGGCTGTGGCGGCCGCTGCGACGAGTCGAGCGCAGCGTCGCCTTCCCTTACGGCCGAGAACACCACATCGCGCCCGACCATGGCCCTGGCCAGGTCAGCTCGGCTCAGACCGCGGTTCGGCGTCGTCATGACCCTTCTGCCCCGACGCATGACGGTAATCTCGTCGGATATGTCGAGCACCTCGGAAAGCCTGTGGCTGATGAAGATGATGGTCCGGCCATCGGAGTTGAGGGCCCTCAGTCTCACAAAAAGCTCCGCAGTCTCCTGCGGCGTCAGCACGGCCGTCGGCTCGTCCATTATCAGAACTTGAACGTCTCTGTAAAGCAGCTTGAGGATCTCGACCTTCTGCTGCGCACTGATGGACAGGTCTCCCACGATGGCGCTACAGTCCAGTTTGAGCCCCCACCGCTCGATGATCTCACCCACGCGCGCGAGCGCCGCCTCGCCCTTCACTCTGCCCAGGTAGGTGACGGGTTCGGCCCCGAGCACCACGTTTTCCCACACGGTGTACGAGGGAATCAGCATGAGCTCCTGATGGACCATGCCTATGCCGGCGCGCACCGCCTGCCTCGGGCTGGCAAACCTCACAGGCTTGCCGCCTACCTCGATATGCCCAGCGTTGGCCTGCGTGATGCCGTACAACACCTTCATCAGAGTGGACTTGCCCGCGCCGTTCTCGCCGATGATGGAGTGGATGGAACCGGGACTGATGCAGATGTCGACGTTGTCGAGGGCGAGCACATCCGGGGGGTAAACCTTGACCACACTCGACATGCGCACGCCAGGGCCGGAAATCTTGGTGCTCAACCTGCGAGTCCCCCTCGTCGCGCACAAACTGGAGCGGGGCGAGCCATGCAGTTCGCCCCGCCCGTAATCAGGCAAGTCAGCAGCCGGCGGCGGGCAGAGCGCCCGGAGCCGCAAGGTCGCTGGCTACTGGTAGCGCTTCACCGTAATCGCGCCGCTCGATATCTTCGACTGGATCTCGACAAGCCGCTGTACGCTGCGGGCAGGCAAGATCTGGCGGGTGTAGTCGTCGATGGCCAGGCCCATTCCGCCCTGGCGGATGCCGTATTCCAGCACTTCGCCGGGCTTGTAGGTGTTGTTGGCGATGGTACGATACACACCGTAGATGGCATCTCCCACGTTCTTCAGGCACGATGTCACCACATGCCCCGGCTGGAGCCCGTTCTGGTTTGAGTCGACGCCGATGGCGTATTTGCCGGCCTCCGCTGCCGCCTCAAGCACTCCCGAGCCGGTGAGTGACGCTATCTGGAACACGACATCAGCGCGCTGCGAGTAGAGCTGGTTTGCGGCCTGCTTCCCACGTACCGGGTCATCCCAGGTGCCCGCAAACACGGCCCTCACCTCTATCTTGGGGTCGATGTACTTGGCGCCCTGCTCATATCCGTAAAGGAATGCTCTTATCACAGGGTCGTCATCGCCACCAACCGCACCGATGATCTTGTCGGAGTTCACTCCTTTGATCGTGGTGTCGGTGGTCAGAAGCGCCGCGGCCGCGCCGGCCATGAAGGCGCCTTCCTCCTCGATGAAATCGACATTGGTGATGGTGCGGCGGCTGTTCTCGACAACCGTGTCAACGTTGATCCACCGCTTGTTGGGATACTGGTCGGCGTACTGCATCAAGAGATCCTCGAAGCCGTAGGAGATGACGAACACCACGTCGGCGTTCCACTGCACTGCGGCCTGCAGCGCCTGGGAGTACCTCGCCGGATCGAACCCACACTCGATGGTACGTGTTTGCACGCCGAACTCCTTGGCGATTCTGTCGATGCCCGCCTGACCGGAATCATAGAACGATAGATCGCCCAGACCGCCGTTTATGATGTAGGCGACCTTCTGCGGCGATGCCGCAGCGGCCCCCGGCATCACTCCTACGGTCATTGCCATAGTCAGAACCACTACCGCTGCAACGAATGAACCAAGCCTCCGGCTGCTCAAACCAACTCCTCCTCGCATTCGCCCATTTTGGTCGGTAATTCGACACTCAAAGCGTTGTTCCTTTGAGGCGATGCCTTCCCTACCTTCCGGTAATTGAGCATCCGTCGAGCATAACATGGGGCAGCCTCTCATTGGCCAGCACCCACAGCTCATCCGACACTCCTACCACCTGCGAGAGGAGCTCGTAGATGTTGCCTGCGATCATGACTTCCGTCACTGCGTGCATGATCTTGCCATTCTCGATGTAATAGCCGCCCTTGACGCTGCCCGAGAAATCGCCGCTGGCCGGATCGACGCTTCCGGAGAACCTATTGACGATGAGACCTCTGTCGCACGCGCCAATCAGCTCTTCGAGGCTGTGTTCACCGGGCGCTATGATCATGTTCGTCGGCTCTACCCCTGGCAGACCCGAATCACTCCCGGATGCCCTGCCGTTCGACTTGCGCCCGTCGACCCTGGCTGTGCGGCAGTTGTACATGTAGTCTTGCAGCACCCCGTCGCGGACGAGGTCAAGCTTTTCGGGGATCACGCCTTCTCGGTCGAACAAGGTGGATCCGACACCCTCCGGTATCGCCGGATCATCGACGACGCTGATCAACGGCGACATCACCTGCCGGCCGAGCATTCCCTTCCACTTTGAGCGCCCACTCTGAACCATCTCAGCATTGACCGAGTAGGCGATGGGCGCAAGCACTATCTCCGACGCAGCATAAGGCGTCAAGATGATCTTGCCACGGAAGCTCGAGGTTGGCCGCGTATCGAGAGACGCGATGACGCGCTTCGCCAGCTCCCGCCCTATCTCAAACGAGTTCACCCGGGCAAGCGCACATGACCCGGCCACGCCCACATCGAAAGATGAGACCTTGTCGCCGTCGACTGCAAACACCATGGCCTGTGCGATTGCCACGGTTTTACGCTGCCCGAGCCTGAGGCCCTCAGAGTTGGCGATGTACACCTGGCTCGACTGGACGCGGAACGAGGCTGCATCCACCGTGATCCTTCGATCGTAGCCGAGGGCGCCGTCAAGGAAGGCTGCCGCGTGCTTCAGCGCATCCCCAAGACCCATGCCGGCGATGGCTTCGTCGTACAGACCATCAACGGCTCCCGCGCCGCCTGCCGACGACGGCTCAGGCTGTGCAAGGCAGAGATGAGGATCTGCGGGCGACGCCGCGGCGATGGCCATCGCCGCCGTGAGCGTGGAGTCGACGGAGCTGCTCGACAACAGATTGGTTGACGCAAATCCCTGCTTGAACCCGGCTCCGCCAGGCGCTTCGACAAGCACCCTGAGGCCGATGCCGCTGTAGGTGTCACCCTTTGGCACATGGATGTCGTTCTTCTCGATCATGGTTTCCAGGTTCCGCGACTCCGTGAAATAGGCCTCCACTGCCGATGCTCCGCGAATGAGGCCGCGCTCCACGGCAAGTTCACAGTAATCCAGGCCGCTGGAGCCTGATGTCATCGCACTGCCTCCCCTACTCATGGCGTCCACCCACAGTCACACGGCACCGCACATACGGACCACCTGCGTCCACCTTCGCAGGCTGCCACTTGCCGCAGTGGCCTGCCCCCATATTGAACGAAAAGTCGCCGGATACGGCGTCAACCGACTTCAGCACCTCAAATGCCTGCCCCGAGATGGTAACGCCCTTGATCAGTTCGCTCAGGCAACCGTTGCGGATTCGCCGCGCCCCGGCAACAGAGAACATGAACTCAGCCGAAGCATCGGCCTGGCCGCCGCCGTGGCCAAGCCCGAATAGGAACAGACCATCCTCGACCTCCGAGATCATGGTGTTCAGATCGTTCTTGCCCGGCAAGATGAAAGTGTTCGTCATGCGTATCAGCGGCTCGTCCCTGTAAGTAAACGCTCTGGCGTTGCCTTGCGGCACGCCTCGCAACACCGCAGCTGACTCGCGGTTGTGCAGGTAGTTCCTGAGCACCCCGTTCTCGATTATCACAGTGCGGGATCCCTGCACGCCTTCGTCATCGACCATCAACATGCCGGCGGCTCCGGGCGCATCACCATCGTCAACCATGGTGACAAGATCAGAAGCAACGTGCTGCCCTATCTTGCCCTTGACCACCGACCCGCTCAAGACGAGATCGGCTTCCACCGTGTGCCCGATGGCCTCGTGAGACAGCACACCTACCAGCTGAGGATCGAGAATCACGGTGTACTGGCCGCCCGGCACGTATCCCGCATCGAGTTTCTCTATGGCAGACCGGGCCGCCGAATCTATCTTGTCATCGAGGCAGCCCTTCTCCATCAGAGTCTGCCATGATCCGGTGACACCCCATGACTCCAGCCCGGTTTCGAGCTTGCCATCGGAACCGGCAGTGGCGTATACATGCATGCTCTGCTTGCTGTCGAGGATATGGGCCGCAGCACCGTCTGTGTTGACGATGTACTTCTCGTCGTCGTAATGGGTGTAGCGCACAGTGGAACCTACGATCAGCTCCGAACGCGAACGCAATTTGGCTTCTGCCTGCACAACCGTGTCGATCTTCTCGGCGATGGAGGGCTCTGTTCCGCGCTCGTACTGTACATACTCTCCCACCCCCATCTTGGCCGGGGCGAGGGTGACACGCTCCTTCTTTATCTCAGCCGCAGCGGTAGCCCCCTGAAGCGCATCTTCCAGGGCCCTGCGCAGTCCGCCTTCACTTACGTCACTGGTAGACACGAAGCCCCAGCAACCATCGACGAGGCACCTGACTCCGGCGCCTGCCAGAGTCTTCTGCTCAGCCTTGGCGAGACTGGCGTTCCTGGCCTCTATGATAGTGGACACTCGTTTGTGGTATCTGATCTCAGCATAGCCGCTCACGGTGTCGAGTACCGACCTAAGCAGCTCAATCATTGCGCCACCTTCCCTTCCATGAGTCTATACTTGATTACACTATACACTCATATGAGGCGTTATCCTGCTGGCCACTAGGCTAGGTTTGTCGAAATCCGATGGCACCCCGCTCGCCTTGACGTGCTCCTGGCACAGGGTTATAATCTCCTTACCGAACATATGTTCTATAGGGAAGCCGAAAACGGCCCTTGAGGAGATGTCGGCACATGACGTCTATTGCGTACATAACCGCCCCTTACCTGCGTTATCTGGCCAGCGTGCGCCCGGAGCAGCGTGGCGCGGCCGTTGCGGTCGTGGAACGGAATACAGTGGTCAGCGCAGCGCCGGAGCTTATGTGTATGGGCATACGTGCGGGGCATTCGCGCCGTCAGGCAAAGCACATTTGCCCTGAAGTTGTTTTCGTGGAGCAGGATACGGAATCATCACAGGCGCTGGCGAACACAGTATGGGATGTGTGCGCCGGCTTCACCCCCTTAGTTGAACCCGCAGGTCTTGACTGCTGTTTCATCGACATAACTGGTTGCGGCGAAGCGTCGTCCATCATCAACCTGATATGCCGCAGGTGCGAGGAGCAGTTTGGAGTATCGCTTTACATATGCGTTGCGCCGACAAAGCTCGTGGCCAGGGCAGGTGTGCCCGATGTCGGGTCAAAGGATCGCGTTGCCTGGGTACAGCCCGAATCCTCATCCGATTTCCTCGCATCTCTTCCTGTGGAGGCCCTGTGGCCTCTGGGCAGGGATGCCCTCGATCAGTTATATCGGTTGGGCGTCAGTACAGTGGCACAGTTGAGGGCGGTACCCCTTTCAGAACTCACCAACCAGCTGGGTGCAGCAGGCATGCAGGCATACTACTTGAGCCGCGGGGTCGATCATTCAAATGTGAAAGCGGCCTACCCTGAAGCATCCGTGAACTACTCGATGGATTTCGATAAGCCCCTGTCGGAATGGGCGGATGTGCTGGAATGCATAAGGATATGCGCGGCCAGCATTGGCAACCAGCTTGAGCAGGCACAGGCATCAGCCTCCTGTGTGGAACTGGTGATCAGGTATACCCCCGACGGCGGCAATGATCCCGGCCCAACCCGGCGGCGCATCACGCTGAGAACGCCTGCCGGCTCACCGAGAACCATTGAGGCAGCCCTGACCAGGGCTGCACAAGCAGGCATGGAGGCACCTATATCATCGCTAGAGGCTCGAGCCCTGAACCTGGTGGTGCCAGAGTCCATGCAGCTGTCAATGTTCACTGCCTTCTCCACTGTCACCGGCCGCGTCTGCCCCAGGCAGGCAGGTGGCCCCGGCAGTACCGGCAATTCCGGCAATGCCGGCAGCGCCGGCAGGCTCGGTGGTGGGATGCGCGATGCTGATGACGAAGTTGCCGATCTGGCCAGGGCTGTTGAGCGGATTCGCCAGCGTTTCGGCGCGCGCAGCATATTGACGGCCGATGCCATCATAACCAGCAGGCGCGATAGGATGATCGCCGCGTCTATGATATGAGCCGGCTGGCACGTGTAATGCGACATGGGAGGCACCGCTATGAGCCGAAAGATAGGCCGTCGTATAGAGGTCGAAGAGTCCGCTCCGGGCCGCCCGGGCAAATTCTACTGGTCGGGCCGGTGGAACCGCGTAAGTTCCGTGATCGACTCCTGGAGAGAATGCGGCGAATGGTGGAATGGCGCCGACGAGCAGGATTATTTCCTGGTATCGGCGGATCCCGGCACCGGATGCTATGAGCTGTGCCGCGCCGGCCAAAGCGAATGGGAGTTATCCAGAATAATCGATTAGGTAGGAGCAGGTCGAGATGGGTTCAATCCATCGGGCCGATGATTTCGTACACCTGCACGTGCATTCCCAGTATTCATTCCTCGATGGCGCGAGCCGCTGTGCCGAGCTGGTCGCACGCTGCGCCGAGCTGGGCATGGGTGCCATCGCCATAACAGATCATGATAACGTCAGCTGTGCCGTGGAATTCTCCCGTGCCGCCGCCGAGCATGGCATAAAGCCTATACACGGTGTCGAGCTCACGATGGAAGGCGGTTTCCACCTCGTATTGCTCGCGCAGAACGCCCAGGGCTACGCCAACATCTGCGCCATCCTCACCGAAGCTCACATGAACTCCGAACGTCGCCACCCCAGGGCCAATATGGAGTTGCTCCGGCGCCACTCCGACAACTTGATCGCATTGTCGGGCTGCAGGCGCGGAGCAGTGGCATCCGGGATTCTGTGTCATCAGAACGACAGAGCTCGTTCCACCGTCGAGGAACTGGTATCAGTATTCGGCAGGCAGAACGTTTACATAGAATTGCAGCAGCCAATGGCACCCGGCGCGTCCGCCCTCAACTCATGCCTGGCTTCCCTGGCAGAGATGGTGGGTGTGGGCGTCGTGGCATCGAACAACGTGCATTATGCCGAAAAATCCGATTTCGAAGCGCACGACGTGCTCACCTGCGTCAGAACCCTCACCTGCCTGGATGACATCCATCCCGAACGACACATAAACGCCGAAAACTACCTTAAGTCCGCCGCTGAAATGCGCCAGATGCTGGCCCATTTCCCTGGGGCCATTGAGAACACGCTGGTCATCGCGGAGCGGTGTGAACCCGGTCTCGACCTTGGGCGAAAGCTGTTTCCGAAGTATTCGCCCCCATCGGGGGAGTCGTCGGCGGCATTGCTGCGCCGTCTCACAATGGAGGGGGCCGCAGCCAGGTACGGCAACGTCACGCCTGCTGTGCGCGACAGGTTGGAGCACGAGCTGAACATCATCACTACTCTAGGCTTTGAGGACTACTTCCTCGCGGTATACGACATAGCCGCGTGGGCGCGGCAACAGAGGATACGCTACGCAGGCCGCGGCTCTGCAGCTGACTCGGCTGTGGCTTATTGCCTGTGGCTCACTAATGTAGACTCCATCGCCAGAGGCCTGCTGTTCGAGAGGTTCATGAGCCTGGAGCGGGCGCAACGGCCCGATGTCGACATCGACTTTCAAGCCGACAGGCGCGATGAAGTGGCCGACTACGTGTACAAGCGCTACGGCAGCGGCTATGTGGCATCGGTGTGCACCTTCAACACCTTCCAGGCGCGCTCGGCGGTGCGAGATGTAGGTAAGGCGCTGGGCATTCCGGAGCATGAAGTCGACAGGCTGGCGAAGATGCTTCCTCACATCCCCGCAGATGGCGTGCGTGCGGCCTTCTCACGCTATCCTGAACTGCGAGATTCCGGGATACAGCCGCATCGGTTCGATCTATTGATCGACATCTGTGCGCGGCTGACGGGATTACCCCGCCATATCGGCACTCACCTCGGCGGCATGGTCATCTCAGGAGAACCCCTTACATGTGTGACGCCGCTGCAGATGTCGGCGAAAGGAGTGCCCATAACACAGTTCGATAAGGACTCCATCGAAGACCTTGGCCTGATCAAGCTCGATCTGCTCTCACTGCGCACGTTATGTGCAGTGGAATACGCAGGCGAACTTATAAAGGAACCATCGTTCGACTATGATGCCATTCCCCATGGTGATGAAAGCATCTACTCAATGCTGCGTTCGGGCCAAACCATCGGCGTGTTCCAACTGGAAAGCCCGGCACAGCGCGCTCTGCAATCAAGGCTGGGGGCGGATTGCTTTGAAGACATAGTGGCCAGTGTAGCCCTGATAAGGCCCGGTCCCATCCAGGGGAACATGGTCGAGCCCTTCGTGGCGAGGCGCCTCAAGCAGGAAGAGGTGTATTACGTAGATCCGCGTCTCGAGCCCATCTTGAACAAGACCTACGGAGTAGTCCTCTACCAGGAGCAGGTCATTCAGATAGCCACCGCGGTGGCGGGTTTCACTCCCGGTGAGTCTGATAGGCTGCGCAAGGTCATGACACACTATCGCTCAGTGGCAGAGATGGAGGCCATCGGGCAAAACTTCATCGCCAAGGCAGTGGCCCACGGCACCGACAGGCAGACGGCGGAAACCATCTTCTCCTACATAGTGGGCTACTCAGGCTACGGTTTCTGCGAGGCCCACGCGGCCGCCTTCGCCGATACGGCTTACCGCACGGCGTATCTCGTGAAGCACCATCCGGCAGAGTTCTTCGCGTCGCTCCTCAGCGCCCAGCCCATGGGCTTCTATGCGCCACGAACTCTGATAGTGGAGGCAAAGCGCAGAGGCGTCAAGCTGCTGCCGCTCGACGTAAACGCCAGCTCGCACAAGTACACTGTAGAGAATGGTGCCATCAG
The DNA here is from genome assembly GCA_002305255.1 of Firmicutes bacterium UBA1393. Taxonomy (GTDB): domain Bacteria; phylum Bacillota; class DTU025; order DTU025; family DTU025; genus UBA1393. The sequence continues at coordinate 64,744 of DBQN01000076.1, forward strand.
AGTAGGCCTGATGCAGGTAAAGGCCATTTCCGAGAGCGACAGCGCCCGCATCGAGGCGGCACGCGCCAACGGCCTGTTCGTGTCGGCCGCTGACTTCGCGGCCAGAGTCGAGTTGCCGGTGGATGTGTTCGAGAACCTGGCCCTGGCCGGGGCTTTCGATTCCATCGAGCCCAACCGGAGGGCGCTGGTATGGCGCGTACGCCAGATCTCCGCCCGGGCCATGGCAGCACGAAGGCTACAGGCAGAGGCCGACTGCACCGGTCAGGCACCACTGGTGGGGCTGGTGGCACACACTACACCGGTGACACAGGCGATGCCGGCCGCCGCCTCTGACAATACAGGCAATACCGTATTGGCCAGTCAGATGCCAGGCAGGGCAAGCGGAATACCCGATTTCAATCCTCTGCAGCGGTTCTCAGCAGAGATGAAGGTGCTCGGATTCGGTATCGAGAGGCATGCCATGGATTTCTACAGGCGGTCTTTGAAGAAGTGGGGCGCCCTTACAGCTGCCCAGATCGGGCAGGCGACGGCCGGAGCCATAGTGCGCGCGGGAGGCTTGATCGTGCGCCCGCACAGGCCGCCCACGAAGAGCGGCCGCATCGTGGTGTTTCTGTCACTAGAGGATGAAACGGGGCTCACAGACGTCACCGTGTTCGAAGATGTATACCAGAAGTACGGTGCCGCCATATTCTCCAGCGCCGCTCTGCTTGTAGAGGGCATAGTATGCATCAGGGGAGGAGGTGTGTCGATCACCGCGAGCAGGATCAGGCCGCTCATGGGTCGACGAGGGCAAGCGTGTCCTCCCCAGTCTCCGGCGAGTAGTGCCCATGGAGCAGGTCAGTGAGGGCCGCGTGAAATGCCTCGATGCTGCGGGCGGGCACCAACACGTGCATGGTCACACGCTCTGCGTAGTCGATGTCGGCAACTGTGTATCCCTGACCCGCGACGTAGTTCTGCACCATCCCCAGCACGGCGTAATCTAGTGCGAAGCTCACCCTGCGCACCGGCATCACCCTGGCGATGCCCGCTGCGTGGAGTCCGTCACGAGCAGCCGAGCTGTAGGCTCTGACCAGGCCGCCCGCGCCCAGCAGCGTGCCGCCGAAGTAGCGAGTGACCACTACGGCGCAGTACTTGACCCTCTCCTTGAGGATGACCTCGAGCACCGGCCGTCCGGCAGTGCCTGATGGCTCACCGTCGTCACTCGACCTGACGACCTCGTCGTTCGGGCCAACGGTGAAGGCGTACACGTTGTGCGTGGCATCCCAGAACTCGCGCCTCACCGCGTCGATGAACTGCTGAGCCTCTGACTCAGTGTCGACGGGGCGCGCCGTCGCGATGAATCTACTGCGTTTCACCACGATCTCCGCACGACCCTGTGCTCTTACAACCAGGTAATCACGTTCCACGGCGACCATCCTCTCAGAGTCAGAAACGAAAAGGTATTCCCACTCGTTAGTAGAAGTAGTGCACTGCCAGTGTAGTTCTCCCGCGAGCATGAGGAGGCGAGCATCACCCGTGCCCACCACAAGGCTGTATTACTCGGATCCTCTCCTGAGAGAGTTCAGCTGCAACGTGCTTCAGTGTGAACCCTCGTCCCACAACTCATCATCTACCCCGGTATTCGAGGTCATCACCGACGTAACCGCATTCTACCCCAACTCCGGCGGTCAACCCTCTGACAGGGGAACCCTCGACGGGGCGGATGTTATCGACGTCATCGAGCGAGATGACACCGTCGTGCATATCACACCGGCAGATGTCCCCCTCGGCCCGACCACGGGCAGGATAGATATCGAGCGCCGCTTCGACCACATGCAGCAGCATTCAGGCCAGCACATTCTGTCGGCCGCGTTCGCGAGGCTCTTCGGCTTCGAAACCGTAGGCTTCCATCTGGGCGACGAATACGTCACCATCGACCTGAACACCACTGAGATCAGCTCCGACCAGCTGGCTGCCGTCGAACGCCTCGCATGCGAAGTAGTATTCCAGAACCGCCGCGTGGAATCGAAGTTCTGGGACCCCGCAGCCCTCGACAGAACCAGGCTGCGCAAGCCCACCGACAGGACGGAGAACATACGCATCGTCGAAGTGGAGGACTTCGACCTCAGCGCCTGTGGGGGCACGCACGTCAGAGCCACCGGCGAAGTCGGCCTGATCAAGATCGTCCGCACAGAGCGGCTTCGCAACATCACGCGCGTCGAGTTCGTGTGCGGCCGCCGCGCCCTGGCCGATTACAGGCTCAAGAACTCGGTGGCGCTGGCATCGGCGGCAGCGCTGTCGGTGCATGTCAGGCAGCTGCCGGAGGCGGTTGACCGCCTTCTCGCGCAAGGCCGCGAGATGCACAGAACCATCGAGCGCACCAACGCGGAACTCGACCACTTCAGAGCTGAGCGCATGTACGGCACAGCGGACATGCTGGGTGGTTCGGGCATAAGGCTGATCAAACTGGTATCGACCACGGAGGCGCCGGATAGCCTCAAGTCCATCGCCCAGCGGATAACCCAGATGCCCGGCGCAGTCGTGCTTTTCGGCTCCACTGCAAACGGCACAGCTCAGCTGGTGTTCGCCAGATCCGCCGATGTGTCACTCGACGTGAGCAAGATCCTTCGAGAGGTGCTGCCCGAGGTGGACGGCAGAGGCGGCGGCGCGCCCGCGCTTGCTCAGGGCGGCGGCAAACGCCCCGATAGCCTCAAGCGCGCCATCGACATGGCCGCCGAGTCGGTCGCACACGCGATTCAGGTGCCGGCCAACTGACCTGCTGGCGCCGCACCGCCCGCACCGCCGCAGGCTAGACTCTGGTGCCGACCAGGCTTCCCGATTCGTATCTCGATAGCCCCCGCCTGAACATCCAGTATGCCACAGCCATGGCGAATGCTGCGAAAGCCATGAGCACTGCGAATGTGCCGAGATCGAAGCTGCGCACAAGTCGCGCGGGCAGGTACACCACGAATCCCGCCGGGATCAGCGAGTAGAGTGCTACGCGCACGATACCGCGGAAGAGTGGCTCGGGGTAGCCTCCGAAGGTTATCGTGGCGCCGGCCAGCTGCTGACTGATGGTTTGGGCATGGCCGATGAAAAAGGCAAGGCTGCCGGCGATGACACCGAAACTGGTGAACACGGCGGCGCCGGCAGCCGCACTCATCGAGAACACGACCAACGGGCCCAGGCCGTCTGGCCCGAACAGCACCATTACGCCTACTCCGAAGGCCACGTCACCGATTCCGGATATGTCGCTTCTGCTGACCAATACGTGCAGCAGCGGATCGCGGGGCAGGAGCATGTAGTAGTCTAGCTGGCCTTCTGCGATGAGCACAGGCAGTCGTGGCGTGTTGCCAAACACCGACACACTCAACCCGTAGGACACCGCCATTGAAGCCTGCAGCACCACGACGTCCTGGAAGGTCCAGCCGCCTACGTTCGAGACTCGCCCGAACACGATCCACCAGAAGAACAGCAGGAACATGTCGTTGAGCACCATGAACACTACCTGGCTGATGAAGCCTGCGCGGTATTCCATGGCCGACGCCAGGTTGAACTTGAAGTGCTCCCACACGAAGCTGAGCCCGCCCGTCACGTTCCGCCTACCCTCCGTTGACATTGAGGCGTCTCACCCCCATGGCGTACAATCCTGCGGCAAGAGCGCCTAGAATCACGACCCAGACTAGCTGCATCATCACGGTTTGCCCGAATGTGGCCGCGTCGAACGCCACGAGCAGCTTCGACGGGGCGTAGAGTACCAGGTTGAACGGGCTCACCGCGGCCGCCCGCCTCAGCGACTCAGGGTAGAAGTCGATGGGGACGAACAACCCTCCCAGCACGAAGAGGACCTTGCTGTATATCCAGAAGAACGGGCCCGTGTCTTCCACCCAGAAGGCCGACAGCGATAGGCACATCACCATGAAGAAGTTCAGGGTCAGCGCGAGCGCTACTGCCGCCCCCCACATCAGCAGCCGCGCTGGGCTCAGGGGAATGGCGCCCACCGCCGCCAGAGCCACTGCGGCTCCGATCACTACGTTCACCATCATCCTGAGCGAGGTGTCACCCCAGTAGGTGGCAAGCTTGAACCCGAGATAGCTGTAGGGGCGCCCCAGCGCGTAGGCTATCGCCCCTGACTTCACCTCATCGCTCACCTCTGAGGCTATCGGCGCCTTGCCGAGCATGATGGCCTCGCTGGCAGCGAGATACCACACCAGTTCCTTCTGACTGAAGCCTTCCGGGAGCACACCGGGCGATGGGCCAAGTACCTTCCACAGCTGCACGAAGATGTAGAGGATTAGTGCATAGAACGCTGATCCCAAGAGCACGTCACCGATGTAGGCAGTCTTGGCCGCGAAGTTGATCCGCGCGATGTGTACGTACTTCGCCAGTCCCATGCACATCACCGCCCCTCTGCGTACATTTCTGCGATGATCTGCTCAAGCGGGGGATCGGCAATGGTAATGTCAGCTATCCTGCCGATCTGCATCAGCCTCGCAAGCACGTCGTCTATGGACGTGGTCGCGGTGTTAACCTGCAGCTTGAAGTTGCCGCGCTTGTGCTTGAGCACCTGTACGCCCGGGATGTCGAGGCCGGCACCGTCAACACAGCCGTCATCGTTACCATCATCATCTTCGTCGCCGTAGCGCAGGCCGCCGTCGCCGCCGGCGCCTGCGCCTACGCCGAGATCAAGTCGAACCCTCACGACCTTCATCTTCATGTAGTCGCGTCGAAGGGCAGCTACCGACGTATCCAGCGCCACCGTTCCATGGTTGATGACCATTACCCGGCTGCACACTTGCTCGATGTCGCCGACATCGTGAGACGTCAGAAACACGGTGACGCCTTCCTCCCTGTTCATCTCGGTGATCAGCTCCCTGATGGACCGCCTCGCCACCACGTCGAGGCCCACGGTAGGCTCATCAAGGAACAGCACCCTGGGAGAGTGCAGCAGTGATGCGGCTATCTCGCACCTCATCCTCTGCCCAAGGGAAAGCTTGCGCACCGCCGTGCTCATGAGCGGCTCGAGTTCAAATCTATCGACGAGCATGCCGAGCCTTCGCCGGAACTGGTCGCGCGGAAGATCATACACATGCGCCAGCAGCTCAAAGGTGTCTCTCGGAGGAAGATGATACCACAGCTGCGATCTCTGGCCGAACACGCACCCGATACGGTGCGCCAGGGTCTGCCTGTCGCGCCACGGAGTCATACCCAGCACCGAGGCCTGCCCGACCGTGGGATAGAGGATCCCGGTGAGCATCTTGATGGTGGTAGACTTTCCCGCACCATTAGGCCCGATGAAAGCCAGGGTCTCACCCTCTTCGACTTCAAATGAGACTGCCTTCACCGCACGCACCTCGGAGTATTGCGGCGACATGAGGCTCCTGAAACCAGCAGCCAGTCCGGCCGCCTTTTGCGACACTTTGAACACCTTGGCGAGACCGTCAGCCACTATAGCGCGCACATCGTTCACTTCCTCTGAGAACATACTAGCGCCAGTGATCTAGGGAGGTGCGATCCATGGTCAAACTGAGGAAACAGCCGGGTGACAAGCTCACTCCGACTGCTTCTGGCACAGCATCAACCTTCAAGTGCAGCAGTTGCGGCATGATGTTCCCCGGCCCCGATGCCTCATCGGGCGACATGTCCTGTTCCACCTGCCCTGGCTGCGGACAGTCCAACTGCACGGAGACGACGGAAATGGTGAATAGCTCCGATCAGGATTACTGAGCCCTTGAAGGTCCCGTTTCTGAGCCGGCGCTCCACGCGCGAACGCTGAGGGCGCCGGCTCTGCCCGCGTGCTTAGCCTAGATCGCTCCGCTGACCCAGATCGACTCGGCCTTCCAGCCCCCGACTCCGGTGATCAGGGGCACCCCCAAGGGTCGATACTCCAGCACCAGCGGATTGGCCAGGTTGTTCCATATGGTGAACTGGCCCTTACCCGTCACGAAAGCGGGCAGGTACATCCGGTTGCCGTTGATCTCCACCGGGTAGAGGATCTCCTCCTCAACCAGGAGATCTCCCGAGAACAACCCGGCGAGGTTAGCTCCTCCGGTGCGAAAGTTGTAGGCCCTCTTGCCAGTTCTCAGCTCGCGCAGCACCTCCCGCGACACCCACGGTGCCGTCCACTCAGTCTCGTCGGGATCTCCAATCCCGAACACGGGGCCGAAGGTTCTCCCCTTGTCTAGCCCTGTGAGCACCCTGAGCGTGGCATTTGGCACCGATCCGTCACTGCGCGGGCGCACCCACGCTATCTCCACCGGCCCCGGGTAGGAACTCTTCTGAACCGTCACCCTCCACTCCAACTCCGTCACTGACCTCGCCACGATCCGGCGGAACACCACGTGCATGCCTGCGCTAATCGGGGGCTCCGGCTTGAACACCTCGTAGTCCTGCACGACAGCGCTTCCGGCCGCCGCAGGTTCCGGCGTGAGCAGCATCGCCGCGGCGACAACTATCACGAGCAGCATGGCAAAGGCCGAGAACCGCTTTACACTCCTCGTAGTCACCTAGCATGTCCCCTCTCGAATACGAACTCTCCGTTGATCATTGTCGCGTCAACCCTGATTTCCAGGAAGTCGGGCATGGGCATGGCGAACAGATCTTGCGACAGGATGGCCAGGTCAGCCAGGGCCCCCGGCACAATCGTCGAACGGCGCGCGCCAGCAGGCAGCCCCGCGGCCCGGGCTGCACCTACCGTGTATGCGCGCAGAGTCTCCTCCACAGTCAACCGCTCCTCAGGGTACCAGCCGAATTGCGCCTCCGATCCGGGCTCCTTTCGGATCACCGCAGCATATAGCCCCCTGAGCGGGTCAGGCGTCTCCACCGGCGCGTCGGAACCGAAAGCCAGCGTGGCTCCGCTCCTTGCGAGGCTCTTGAAGGCGTACGCCCACCTGCTCCGGCCGCCCCAGTGCAGGTCGGCTATGCGGATATCGCCGAGCACGTGCACCGGCTGCATCGACGCAACGACGCCGAGGTCGGCCAGTCTCCTTACGTCATTCGGATGCAGCAGCTGAACATGTTCGATCCTGTGCGTGAGCCGTCGCGCGGCGCTGTCTTCTTTCACTGAGTCAAAGATATCGAGGATGTCGCGGTTGGCCCTGTCGCCGATGGCGTGAATCGCGCACCCGATGTTGTTCAGCACCGCTCTGCCGACAAGCTTCGCCATCTCCTCCTTTGGCGTAACCTCGATGCCATAGTCGTTCTCGGTGCCTTCGTAGGGCTTGAGCATGTGAGCTGTGTGGGAGCCCAGCGAGCCGTCAGCAAACGCCTTCAGCTGCCCGATGACGATCCAGTCATCACCGAATCCGCTCGACAACCCGAGGTCGACGGCAGCATCAAGCGATGCGGCGGGAATGGCCTGCACCACCCTGAGCTTAAGTTTGCGCTCGCGCTTCATCTGCTGGAGTGCGGCGAAGGCCAGGCCACCATCCATGTTGTGGATGCAGCCTATCCCCATGCTGTGCAACACTGCCTGGGCGCGCTGCATGGCCTCAACCAGCTGCGACTGAGTGACCTCGGGCATCACGTTCGCCACCATGAAGGCCGCTTTCTCGTTGAGCAGGCCCGTGGCCTGCCTGGTGTCGGGATCCCTCACGATCCTACCTCCATCAGGATCAGGCGTATCAAGGCCGATCCTGGCCAGGCGAAGCGCGGCTGTGTTCGCCCACAGTGAGTGCAGATCCTTGCTCCAGAGCGCCACCGGCGTGTGCGGGGCCACGGCATCAAGATACGACCTATCCGGCTGCTTGCCCTGGGGCCATGTGTTGGAGTTCCAGCCCACTCCTGTGATCCACGCCCCCGGGGGCGTCGTGGGAACGGCCTTCGCCACCAGCTCAGCCACGTGTTCCGGCCCGGTGGTGTCTATGAGGTCAACCCCTATCATGCTCATCGCGTAATACATGAAGTGAATGTGTGCATCGGTGAACGCTGGCACCAGTGTGCGCCCTGAAAGATCGATCCTGATGAAGCTATCGTCTACAACGCTCGCGACATCCTGCTCAGAGCCTGCCGCGAGCACCCTCCTGCCGACAACGGCCACCGCCGTGCAGAGCGGACTCCGGGGATTGGCGGTATAGACTCGTCCGCCATGGAAGAAGTATTTGGCCAAGACAGTCGCCTCCTACATGCGCCGGCTTTCGCACTTAGTTCATCACTCCATCATCCATTTCCTGCTCCGGATGGCCTGAAGGAGTAAATGCACCTTTACTAGAAGTACCGTTTGTGAACGAACAAAGTCAAGATAGCTGGGAATCTCAGCTTATCTATAGGGGCGCAATGATGAGAAGACTGACCTTCGTACTGACACTACTCGGACTTCTGGCCGTGGCCCTGCCGTTGTCGGCAGAGCAGGCCTTCATTTCTTCCCCTGCTACGCCGCTGCTTGGAGACTGGTGGCCTGCCGCCAGCCTTGAGCTGCCTCTCGCCCACGGCGCGACACTGGAGCGCATCAGCTGGCTGGGCAGCGTTGGCTGGATGCAGCTCACGGTGATCACGGTGGACCTCGGCGCCCAGTCTCTCAAAGTCGAGCCGGTGCTGGCCCACGCGGCGCTCTCGTCTCCCGGCCGACCAACAGAAGTAGCACGCGAAAACAGTCTCATAGCCGCTGTAAACAGTGACTTCTTTGACATGGGAGCCACCGGCGGCCCCCTTTCACTGGTTGCGTCGGAAGGACGCGTGATCAGGTCTCCAAGGGTGGATCCCAGTTTCGCCACGATCGCCATCACCCGCGACGGCCAGGCGATACTGGGGCAGTGGGACTGGGTGGGAGCACTGGAATCAGCCGACGGCTCGATTATAGTGGAGCTGTCGGCCATGAACGAGATCTCGGTGGCACAAGACTCCGCGGTGCTATACACTCCCGAATGGACGTGGCCCAGGCCGCAATCGCGCTCCGACGCCGCCTACATCGCCATTTCAGAGGGCGTCGTGACGATGGCGGGCAACGGATACCCTGCATCTGGTTCCGGCACCTACGTGGTTGCCAGAGGCAGCCAGGCGGAGCTGCTGCGCCGTCTTGTGCCAGGCGATCCGGTGACCATCTCTCACGAACTTCGCCCTGGCTTCGACGGGTTGGTGGCGGCGTTCTCGGGAAAGCCCATACTGGTGATAGATGGAGAAGAAGCTCCCGGTCTGCTCAAACACACCGGAATCAGCGCGGCTGTGCCGGCGCCGCGCACCGCAGCCGGTATCACTGCTGATGGTCGCACGCTGATCCTCGCAGTCGTCGATGGCCGCCTCACCGGCGCGCGCGGTGCGACCCTGCCTGAGATGGCCAGGATCATGATAGAGCTGGGTGCCGTAAGCGCCCTCAACCTCGACGGAGGCGCGTCATCCGCCGTCGTGGCCAGGGATCCGGTGACGGGCGCCTTGGTGTCGGCCAGCCGGCCGTCGGGGACAGTCGAAAGGCCAGTTCCTTACGTGATAGGCCTGGTGCCTGTGCTGGCAGCAGAGGTGGCGACAGAGTCGCCGGCTGTCTCCGCCGTCGACGAGGCATCTGAGGCGGGTGCTGACGTAGAGGCAGCAGACGGCCATGCTGATGAGGATGTAGATGTGGCGGCGGATGCCGCGGGCGATGCCTCGGCTGACGCTGGGCATGGCGACGCTGACCTTGGGGCCGGCCCGACAGCCGACGCGTCCCTGAGCCAGCCGTCGGCGCCGGCCTTCATCGCAGTGGAGGTCGACACAGGTGTCAGGGCGTACACCTTCCCATCCCTGGCACGGGCTGTGGCCGACGGCACGCGGTTCATCGCCGGCGACGAACTGGCTTGCCCCGTCGGCAGCAAGCTGAGGCTGAGAGTAATCGCCTTCGACGAACACATGAGTCGAAGGCCCACCGACTCGGCACCGAACGGCCCCGTCTGGCAAGTGCTTCACCCAAAGAGCCTCAGGTCACAGCAGGACCTCATCGAAGAGGTATGGAGACCTGCGGCCGATGGTTCTGAGGTTGAGTTCGACCCGCTGCCCGGATCACGCACGCAGATAAGTGTGGTATGGCCGGGGGCAGACGGCAGTGTATCAAACGTGGTGTCCTTCGCGGTGCGGTGCGATGATCTGCCTCTGGCCGCTTCCACGGGAACGGAGGCCGAAAGGGCATGGCTCCTACTCGATGGTTTCGAGGCCGTAGACGGATGGACCGCCGCAACGTCGTCGCCCACGGTATTGGCGTCGGTTGCGCTCGCTGCCGGCGCACCATGGGACGTTTCGCTGGGGCTCGCTGCGCCCGTGGCGCCTGTGGGGAACGTGGCATTACTCCGGTTTGACTTGAGGTCCACCGAACCGACTCGCGCGGCGTACTTGCGGACAGTCAGGCCGCTGCTGCTGCCTGAGGGCGTGAAGTCGGTAGGCATGTGGGTGTGGTCTGACGGCAACGGTCACTGGCTCCGGGCGACCATCGTTGACGGCGCCGGCACCAAGCATCCGCTCGACTTCGGCAGGCTAGACTGGCTCGGCTGGCGCTTCGTCATGGCCGAGGTACCGGCGGAGCTGTCGGGCAGCAGCGTTGCGCTGTCACAGATCTACGTCGTTGAATTCAAGACTGAGCTGGGAGTGAGTGGCGAGATCGGTATCGATCAGGTGTGTGCCCTGGTGGCGGCGCCTGAGGTTGAGGTCGAGACGGCGCCCCTGGCAGCGCCGGTGGCCGGTGACGCCACCGGGATAGGCCCCGCCACGACGATCACCATCGGAACCGGCCCCATCCAGTGGGCCCGACTCCGCGCCGAGCTAGAGGAGTTCAGGCTCAGCGCATCGCACGACCTAGAGATCGTGCTCGAGGGGCGGACCCTGGCCCACAGGCCGTCAGGTATCGTGCGCGACGGCAAGCTCACCATGGGCGGCAGCATGGGCGACGCCATCGCAGCCGAGTTGCTGCTGACGATGGCGGCAGACTGCCTCGATGGTTCTACCAGCGTGACCCTGATACAGGAGGACAACTCCCTGACAGACTCAGGCGAGACCAGAGCCGTGGTAGACGGAGTGCTGCTCATCTGGCGCGGCAGGTCGACGCCAGCCGCCGATGCCGCCGATGCGACGGGCAGATAGGAGATCACGCGGCAGAGGGATGCCCGAGGCCGTCGACAGCCGTCTGCGACTTGATGGTCGGGCCTAATGCAGGTGGAGGACTACCAGTCTCTTTGCACCCCAGAGGCGCAAGCGGTGAAAAGCAGGCAGCTCGTCGCGCGAACGCCCGAAGTCCCGCCATCTCAGGTCACGCGGTCGGGTCAGAAGGATGGATACGCCCCGTGAGGAACACAAAGCCTGTACCTTCAACTCCAGCCCGACGCTGACAACGCAGACGGTCCGGCTCGCGATATCCACTCCGGAGCTCGCGTTGGCGTGACTAGTCGCGCGCACAGAGAAAAGGCGGGCCCATCGGGACCCGCCACCATGCACTATGCAACCGCCATCCGAAACCGCGTGCTGCCTCGAAGTTACCTCTTCGAGAACTGAGGCGCCTTACGAGCCTTCTTCAGACCGTACTTGCGGCGCTCCTTCATCCTCGGATCACGAGTGAGGAACCCGGCACGCTTCAGAGCGGTCCTCAACTCGGGGTCGGCAAGGGCCAAAGCCCTCGAAATCCCGTGCCTGACTGCGCCGGCCTGACCTGACACTCCGCCGCCCTTGACATCGACGTCGACATCGAACTTGCCGACGGTATTAGTCACCGCGAAGGGTGCGTTGACAACCAACTCAAGAGTGCGCCTGCCAAAGTAGGCCAGGACTTCCTTATCGTTGACTTTGATGATGCCGCTGCCCGGAGCCAACCTCACGCGGGCTACGGAACACTTGCGCCTTCCTGTTGCCATCTGCTTCAGTTCTGCCACAGAGTTCTCCTCCTTCTTCGCCCTCGTCAGATCTTCACTTCGAGCACTTCGGGCTGCTGGGCTGCGTGTGGGTGCTCACTGCCTGCGTAGACTTTCAGCTTCAGCGCCATCTTCCTGCCCAGCCTGTTGTGGGGGAGCATGCCCTTGATGGCCTTCTCGACCGCCCTCTCGGGTTTCGTGGCAATGAACTTGCCGTAGGTCATCTGGCGGATCCCGCCTGGATATCCGGTATGCCAGTAATGGATCTTGTCCTGAAGCTTGTTGCCGGTCAGCACTACCTTCGACGCATTGATGACCACGACGTGGTCACCGCAATCGATAAACGGCGTATAGATGGGCTTATGTTTGCCCTTGAGGATGCGAGCTACCTCACTAGCGAGCCTGCCCAGAGGCTTCCCGGCGGCATCGATAACATACCACTTGCGGGTGATGTCACCAGGAGTCGGTGTGAACGTGGCCGACATTGAGTTCCCTCCCAGATTCAACTGCTCTGCTGAGTGTCATCAGTGGGTCCGGGGCAGGGCGCCACTGGTACAAAACTCACGAAGCAATTCTAATATAGCGACAATCCACTGTCAAGGACGCCCGGCCCAGCCATACCAGCCGGGCACCAACCTAAGGCCGTGCTAGCTCAGTATAAGGCGCGGGGTAGTCCACGCGTACCAGATACAGACCATCCGGCGGAGCCGTTGCGGGCCCCTGCCCCCTGTCACGCCCCGCGAGCAGCTCGCCGGGGCGCTCGCAGCCGCACCTGCCCCATCCTACTTCGAGCAGAGCTGCTACTATTGTGCGCACCATCTTGTACAGGAATCCGTCTGCTTCGATCTCGAATACCGCCAACTCCTGGCCCAGCGCCGGCCAGCACTCCCTGCGCACCTCAATACGTCTCACTGTGCGCACCGTCGTGCGAGCAGATGACCCGGTGGCCGCATATGCCGCGAAATCGTGCCTGCCCACCAGGGGAACCGCCGCCCTCTGCATGGCGTCGATCTCATCGTCGGAGAACCGACGATCAAGCAAGAGCGCACGGCCCTTGAGCAGAGCCTGCCCGCTCCCTGCCGCGCTCTGCCCTGGAGCTGAGTCCGCACCCAACGGCGCGGCGGCCAGGTACCTGTAGGTCTTCCCCACCGCATCGAACCTGGCGTTGAAGGCATCGTGCACGGCAAAGGACCCTATCGCCCTGATGTCATAGGGCAGCTTCGTGTTGAGGGCTGCCGCGAACCTTTCCGGGGGAATGGAAGACAGAGTCTTGAGGCTCACGACCTGCCCGAGGGCGTGCACCCCGGCGTCGGTGCGCCCTGCACCAGTGATCCTCACCCTCTCCCCCGTGAGACGGGCGATCGCATCCTCTACAGTACCCTGCACCGTCGGACCGCCGGCCGCCTGCACCTGGTAGCCGCTGTAGCCTGTGCCGACGTATTCGAGCACCAACGCCACGTTTGCCATGTCAGAACAACACCACTGCGGCAGTCAGATAGGCAACGACTCCGACGGCTGCGATCGCATCCAATGCTCCCAGCCTGAGCTGGCGCATTCTGGTCCTGCCCGCTCCGCCCCGGTAACACCTGGCCTCCATGGCCACCGCAAGCTCGTCGGCTCGTCGGAACGCGCTGACAAACAGTGGAACCAGAATGGGGATCATGGCCTTCGCCCTGGTGATCAGGCCTCCGGAATCGAAATCCGCACCTCTGGCCATCTGCGCCTTCATGATCTTGTCAGTCTCTTCGAGCAGCGTTGGAATGAACCTCAGGGCGATAGTCATCATCATTGCCAGCTCGTGAGCTGGCAGTCCGATGACTCTGAATGGATTGAGCAGCTTCTCAAGCCCATCCGTGAACACGATCGGAGACGTTGTCAGTGTCACCAATGATGTGGCCATGATCAGCAGTATCAGCCTCGCCGCCGTGGTGAGACCGAGCGCCAGTCCCTCCCGGGTTGCCCTGAGTCTCCACACCACGAAGAGCTCCTCGCCCGGATCCATAAACAAGTGCAGCATGAACGTCAGGAGTAGGATGAACACGATGGGTCTGAGACCGCGAACCACCATCTTGAATGGAACGCGCGAAGCTGCAACCGCTACCAGCACCAGGACGCCTATCATCATGTACGACCACTGGCTATGCACGCTGAACAGTGCCACCACGATTGCCAGTGACAGCATTATCTTGGTTCGCGGGTCAAGCCTGTGCAGCAGGCTGTCGCCCGGTATGTACTGCCCGACGATCACCGATGGCATCCTCATACGCGATCACCGCCTCGGCCCGCCGCGCCTAGCATCGGCGCTAACACTTCGACGGCCTGCTCCACGGTGATCACATCGCCCGGAAGCTCGTGGCCCATGGCCCTCAACTCGCAGATGAGGCTAGTGACCTGAGGGACGCCCAGACCCATCCCGACGAGGGCATCGCGCTCCCTGAACACCTCGTGGGAGGCGCCTTCCATCACCACGGTGCCGTGATCCATCACTATGAGGCGTTGCGCGAACCTGGCCACGTCCTCCATGCTGTGTGACACCAGCACGATTGTGTAACCATGTTTACCGTGGAGAGCCGCTATCTCACTCAGCACCTCCTCGCGTCCGCGAGGATCCATGCCAGCCGTGGGCTCGTCGAGGACCAGCACCTCGGGGCCCATCGCCAGCACACCGGCCATGGCAACCCTGCGCTTCTGCCCGCCCGACAGCTCGAAGGGTGACCTTCCCCTGAGCGAGTCGTAATCGAGGTCAGCTATGCGCATTGCGTCCCGCACGGCCTCGTCGACCTGTACCGGAGTCATGCCCATTGAGCGCGGCGCGAAGGCTATGTCGGCCTCCACCGTCTCTTCGAACAGCTGGTGCTCGGGGTACTGGAACACCAGTCCAATGCGGCGCCTCACGTCCCTAAGCGATACACCCCTGGCCCATATGTCGCGCCCGTCCACCTTCACATGCCCGGAGTCGGGCCGAAGCAAGCCGTTGAAGTGCTGAACAAGGGTGGACTTCCCCGATCCCGTTCGACCGATTATGGCGACGAGTTCGCCCCGGTTGATGACGACGTTCACATCTGTCAGGGCCTTTCGCGCCATGGGAGTGCCCTTCATGTAAGTGTGACTCAGTCCGCTCACTTCGATGATGGCGTCACTCACCGCGCATACCTCCCCGAAAGGAGCGCGTCCACATCCTCGGCCAGCTCCTTCACGGTAAGGGGCGTCCTCGGCATCTTCACTCCACGTCTGCTGAGTTCAAAGGCCAGCTCGGTGACTTGCGGCACATCTAGCTGCAGTCGCCGCAACGCATCAGGCGAGCTGAACACCTCACGCGGCCCCCCGTCAAGCGCAATGCGACCGTCGTCCATGACGATGACCCGGTCTGCCATTACCGCCTCGCTCATGAAGTGCGTTATGTGCACCACGGTGATGCCTTCTTCGCTGGCCAGTCTCCTGACTGTGCGAAGCACTTCCTGCCTGCCGACGGGGTCGAGCATGGCCGTGGGTTCGTCGAGGACTATGCACTTCGGCCTCATTGCGATGACCCCGGCGATGGCCACACGCTGCTTCTGCCCGCCCGATAGCTGGTGCGGACCTGCCTGCTCGTATCCCCTCATGTCAACGAGGGTGAGGGCCTCGTCGACCCGCCTACGTATCTCGTGCGGGGGCACTCCGAGGTTCTCGGGGCCGAAGGCCACGTCCTCTTCGACGGTCGTTGCCACTATCTGATTGTCGGGGTTCTGGAACACCATGCCCACCGTCTGGCGTATATTCCACAGCATGGAACGATCGCGTGTGTTCATTCCTAGCACGTAGACATCGCCGCGTGTGGGCAGTAGAATGGCGTTCATGTGTTTGGCCAAGGTGGACTTGCCCGAGCCGTTGTGACCGATAACCGCCACGAATACCCCGGCATCCACCCTGACGTTCACATCGAGAAGCGCTTCTACCTGATCCTGCTCGCCGCCTTCATAGGTATAGCTAACGTTCTCGATGCGTATGATCGGCTCCATAAGCCATCACGCTACTTCTTGGCCGGGGCCTTCTTGTCAGCCGCCGCCGGCGTGGCGGTGGCTGCGGGCGCGTCGACTAACTCGATCATGGCCATGGCGGCCGCGTCGCCTCTCCTCTGCCCTAGCTTGATGATACGCGTGTACCCGCCTGGCCTGTCGCCAACCATCGGCCCGATCTCGTCAAAGAGGCGCTTCAGGGCCTTGGGCTCCAGTACGAACTGGGCAGCCAGACGCCTGTGATGGAGTTCGCCCTTGCGGGCCCATGTTATGAGACGCTCGGCTATCGGGCGGAGCTCCTTTGCCTTGGCTTCAGTCGTGATTATCCTGTCGTATGTGAACAGGCTCGTCACTGAGCTACGGAAAAGCGCTCTCCTCTGTGCGGCCGTGCGACCGAGTTTACCCTGCCTCACTTGGATTTCCTCCTTAGTGCAACTGCGTTGGGCTACTACTCCTCCGACTGTCGGAGCCCTAGCCCGAGCTGTTCGAGCTTCTGCTTCACTTCCTCAAGCGACTTGCGGCCGAGGTTCCTGACCTTCATCATATCTTCCTCGGTCTTGCGCGTGAGCTCATCCACGGTGTTGATCCCTGCCCTCTTCAGGCAGTTGAATGAACGCACCGACAGGTCGAGCTCTTCGATGTTCATCTCGAGCACCCTGTCGTGTGTCCCGTCGGCCGGCTCGTCCACAGGGGGCTCCATAGCACCCGCATCAGTGAGGTTCGTGAACAGCCCCAGATGCTCGGTGAGCATCTGCGCCGCCATGGCCACAGCCTGCTTGGGGGCCATTGTTCCATAGGTCCACACTTCTAGAACAAGCCTGTCGTAGTCAGTGACCCCGCCGACACGAGCGTTCTCCACAGTGTAGTTGACTCGCTCCACAGGCGAGAAGGCCGCATCCACCGGGATGACTCCGATGGCATGATCGGGCCTCTTGTTCCTTTCGGCCGGGGAGTATCCCCTTCCGGGCTCAACGATGGCCTCCATGTGCAGCTCGGGTTCATTCTCCTGACCCGGCCTGCCATCGCCACCGGCCTCGCCGGTGAGACTTGCTATGAGCAGGTCAGGGTTGAGTATATCGACATCGGAGTCTGCTTCGAAGTCTGCCGCCGTAACGGGGCCGATTCCGCGTTTGTTCAACCTGATGACCCTGGGAGAGTCGGTGTGGAGTCTCACCAGGAGATCCTTGAGGTTGAGGATGATGTCAGTGACATCCTCGAAAACGCCTGGAATGGTCGAGAACTCGTGCAACACGCCCTCAATCTTCACCGACGTCACCGCCGCTCCCGGCAACGACGACAGGAGAACTCTGCGAAGAGAGTTGCCGAGCGTAATGCCGTAACCACGCTCTAGGGGCTCTACGACGAACTTGCCATAACGTTCGCCATCCTCCTGACAGTCCATCCGCGGCCTTGGAGATTCGATCATAGCGTGCTCAACACCTTCCTTCCCTTTCGACCGGCATTACTTCGAGTACAGCTCAACGATGAGATGCTCCTGGATGTCAAGGTCTATCTGATCCCTCGAAGGCACTGAGAGCACCTTACCGCTCAGATGATCCTCGCCGAGCGAAAGCCACGCCGGCAGTGTGGGAGCAGCCGACTCCATGATCGCCTTGAAGTGCTCCATGCTCCTAGAAGACTGCCTCACAGCGATCTCATCGCCGGGGCGGACTACGTAAGAGGGTATCGACACCTTCTTGCCGTTCACGGTGAAATGGCCATGCCTCACGAGTTGCCTGCCCTGGGGCCTCGACTCCGCCAGACCAAGCCGGTACGCCACGTTGTCTAGCCTCATCTCAAGCACTGCGAGGAGGTTCTCGCCCGTGACGCCGCGCTTCTTCTCGGCAATGGAGAAGTATCTCGCGAACTGCGCCTCGTGCACACCAAAGATGCGGCGTAGCTTCTGCTTCTCCCTCAGCTGAGTGCCGTACTCAGAGGCCTTCTTGCGACCCTGTCCGTGCTGACCCGGAGGGTAAGCCCTACGTCCAACCGAGCACTTATTCGTATAGCACCTGTCTCCCTTGAGAAACAGTTTGGTTCCTTCGCGACGGCACAGCCGGCACACCGGTCCCGTATATCTCGACATTATGGCACCTCCTGTTGGCCCACGCTACACGCGCCGTCTCTTCGGCGGCCTGCAGCCATTGTGAGGAATCGGCGTTGTATCCTTGATCATGCTGACTTCGAGCCCTGCAGCTTGCAGCGACCTGACTGCGGCCTCACGCCCGCCTCCGGGGCCCTTTACCAGCACCTCGATAGTGCGCATCCCATGCTCCATGGCCACACGCGCTGCCACATCGGCTGCCTGCTGGGCGGCGAACGGAGTGCCCTTCCGGGAACCTCTGAAGCCCTGGCCACCTGAGGAAGCCCACGAGATCACGTTCCCGTTGGTATCAGTGATGGTTATGAGCGTATTGTTGAAGCTGGACTTGATATGGGCTACGCCGGCCTCGACATTCTTCCGCTCGCGCCTTCTGGTTTTGACCTGCTTCTTACCCATTTGCCCTCCCCCTACTTCTTCTTGCCGCCCACGGTCCGCTTAGGACCCTTGCGGCTACGTGCATTGGTCTTGGTGCGCTGGCCTCTCACGGGGAGCCCGCGGCGATGTCTGAGCCCTCTGTAGCTGCCGATCTCGATCAGCCGCTTAACGTCCTGAGCCTCATCGCGATGCCTGTCGCCCTCCACCTTGCAGGTGCGGTCGATGATTTCACGGAGTTTGGCGATTTCGTC
This sequence comes from Firmicutes bacterium UBA1393, assembly GCA_002305255.1. Taxonomy (GTDB): domain Bacteria; phylum Bacillota; class DTU025; order DTU025; family DTU025; genus UBA1393. The sequence goes on from DBQN01000076.1 coordinate 83,246, forward strand.
CTCAGTAAGGTCCCTGACCCTTGTGTCGGGGCTGACACCGGTCTCAGCCAGGATCCTCTTCGACGTGGTGAGGCCGATCCCGTATATATATGTGAGGGCGATCTCAACTCGCTTATCCCTCGGAAGGTCAATACCGGATATTCGCGCCATCCTATGCTACACCTCCTAGCCCTGCCGCTGTTTGTGCGTGGGGTTCTCGCAGATAACTCTTACGACGCCTTTCCGCTTTACGATCTTGCACTTGTCGCATATCTTCTTGACGGACGGTCGTACCTTCATGCATAGCCCTCCTACTTGTATCTCCACACGATCCTGCCTCTGGTCAGATCGTACGGCGAAAGCTGAATGGTGACTTTATCGCCGGGCAGGATCCTGATGAACTTCATCCGCATCTTGCCCGATACATGGGCCAGAACCTTATGTCCGTTCTCGAGCTCCACCCTGAACATTGCATTAGGCAACGGCTCAGTGACGGTACCCTCCACCTCAACGCAATCCTCTTTGGCCATCGATGAGCATGCCCTCCCTTCTGGTTTGTGGTCTGTATACTCTCAGCGCCGTAACAATCTGATGATCTGCGACTGCAAGCCCGGCCTTGAGCCTCGATGCGATGCCCTGATCCACCTGCTCGAGCATGATCAGATGCTTCACGTTCTTGAGCTTGGGATCTGCCATTCTGTGCGTGGATCCGTCAGCGATGTATACGTAGTTGCCGCCGACCAGGCGCACGATGACAAACAGCCTGCCCTTGTCTCTTCCCAGTTTGGAGACTACCAGTTGACCTAGAGCCGGTTCCTCGGAAGACACACTGACGCACCCTTCCTGCACATGTTACGGGAGAGTCAGAACCACGGGGCCGTCCTCAGTTATAGCCACGGTGTGCTCGAAGTGGGCGGACAACGAACCGTCGCGGGTAACAGCGGTCCAGTTGTCGCCGAGGACCTCCACCTCGTAACCTCCTGCATTGATCATAGGTTCGATTGCCAGCACCATTCCCGCCCTGAGTCTCTTGCCGAGTCCGGGGCGGCCATAGTTGGGAACCGCAGGTTCCTCGTGCATCTTTCGGCCTATTCCGTGACCCACGAAATCCCTCACTACCGAAAAGCCGTTCGCCTCAGCGTAACTCTGAACCGCGTGGCCGACATCTCCAAGTGTGTTCCCGGCGCGCGCGGCCTCGATTCCGGCCGTAAGGCTCTCCTCCGTCACTCTGAGGAGCCTCGCGGCCTCAGAGCTCACAGCCCCCACGGCAAACGTACGGGCGGAGTCGCCGTGGTATCCATCAAGCACCGCGCCTACATCGATTCCGATGATATCGCCCTCAACCAGCCTGCGCTCACCGGGAATTCCGTGGATGACCTGTTCGTTCACAGACGCACAGATGCTGGCCGGGTAACCGTGGTAGCCCTTGAAGGAGGGCTCTGCCCCCGCCTCACGAATGGTGTTCTCGGCTATGGCGTCTAGCTCTCGCGTGGTGACGCCCGGACGTATCGCCTGGCCTACCTTGTCGAGGACATGCCAGACCAGACTGCCGGCCCGACGCATCAAGCCTATCTCCGCCTCAGACTTCAGAATGATCATCGGCCACACTCTTCCAGCACCATGAGGATTCGCTTCTCCACTTCGGCCGGGGTGGCTAACCCATCCACAACCCGAAGCACTCCGGATGCACCATAGTATTCGCGAAGAGGTTCGGTCTGGCTCCTATACACAGCGAGCCTGGCCCTGACGGTTTCGGGGCGGTCGTCCGGCCTCACGGTCAGCTCAGCCCCGCACGAGCACACTCCCGCGGGGGGCGAGTTGTACTTCATGTGCCACACACTGTTGCACGCGGCACATACTCGCCTGCCCGCGGCCCTTGTCACGAGCTCTTCCTCAGGCACATCTATGAGCACCACAGCATCGAGTCGCTGCCCTGACTCGCTCAAGATCGAGTCTAGCTCCATAGCCTGAGGGATCGTCCGCGGAAATCCGTCGAACACGAACCCGCGACTCGCGTCGGGCTCCGCCAGTCTCTCGCGGACTATCCCCATGGTTACGTCGTCAGGCACCAGCTTGCCCTGTTCGATGTATGCCCGTGCCCTGGCGCCAACCTCCCGCCCCGATGCCATCGCCGCCCGGAACATATCGCCGGTGGAGATGTGGGGCACGCCGTAGTGCCGGGAGATGGAGACGGCCTGTGTACCCTTGCCCGCTCCCGGCGGACCCATCAGCACCATTCTCAACGCAAGGCACCTCAATTCGATCAGATGGCCGTCACCGCGCCGCTTGCTCTGCCTGCTCTACTTGAGGAAGCCTTCGTACTGCCTCATGATGAGCTGAGCCTCGATCTGCTTCAACGTGTCGAGGGCCACGCCCACGACGATGATCAGTCCCGTGCCGCCGAACGAAATGCCCTGAGCCGTGATGGCCGAGGTGATGTTGGGCAGCAACGCCACAATGGCGAGGAATATGGCGCCCGAGAACGTCAGCCTGGTGAGCACTCTGTCGAGATACTCAGCAGTGGGCCTGCCCGGGCGGAATCCCGGTATGAAACCGCCGTATTTCTTCATGTTGTCGGCCACTTCTATCGGGTTGAACGTGATGCCCGTGTAGAAGTAGGAGAACACGATGATCAACGCCACGTAGAGGAAGTTGTATATCCACACGTTGTACATGTACTTGTTCACGGCGTAGGAGATCGCCGGGACAAACTGCGCAATCGTGGCTGGGAACGCTAGTATCGATGAGGCGAAGATCACAGGAATGACGCCCGCCTGGTTCAGCTTCATAGGCATGTGGGTGCTCTGACCGCCGTACACCCTACGCCCCACCACACGCTTGGGATACTGAACCGGCAATTTGCGCTGGGCCTCTGACGTGGCGACCATGGCCATGATCAGACCGCCACCGCCCACGATCCAGAACAGGATGTAGAGCCAGTTCACCCAGCCCTGCCCGAGCATGGTGATCCCATGCCTCAAAGAGGTAGGGAAGCCCGACACGATACCGGTGAAGATCAGCAGCGATATGCCGTTGCCGATGCCCTTATCAGTGATCTTGTCGCCGAGCCAGATCGCGGCCGACGCGCCCGCCGTAAGCGTTATCACGATGGCCAGCTTCCAGATGAAGCCCGGCCTGATGGCTCCGGTAAGGAGCGCCGTATAGCTCCAGCCCTGAAGCACTGCAAGGGCCACGGCTGCGTACCTTGTGTACTGCGACATCTTCTTGCGACCCTCGGGGCCCTCTTTCTTGAGCTCGCCCAGGGCGGGTATGACCACTGTCAACAGCTCTATGACGATGGATGCGGTGATGTATGGGCCGACGTTCAGCCCGAACAGGGTGAACCTCGACAGAGCGCCTCCGGAGAACATGTCGAGCAGGCTCAGCAGGCCGGCACCGCTCTGCCCGGCGACTCTCTGGAACTCCTCTACCACCTTGGCGGTATCGACGCCAGGAACAGGAATGAAGGATCCGATCCTGTAGATGACGAGCAATCCCGCGGTGAACAGGATCTTCTTGCGAAGCTCCGGCACTTTCCAAGCATTGACCAGGGCTGCCAGCAACTATACCACCTCCGCGGAGCCTCCAGCTGCCTTAATCTTCTCCACAGCCGTCTCGCTGAACTTGTTGACCTTGACGCTGAGAGCTTTGGTTATGTCGCCCTCGCCCAGGACCTTTACCTTCGGGTCGAACCCTCTCACCAGCCCGCGCTGCTTGAGCGCCTCGACGGTGACGGTCTCCCCAGCCTCGAAGCGTTCCTCGAGATCGGCCACGTTTACCACGGAATACTCGACCTTGAACTTGTTATTGAAGCCCCTCTTCGGCAGGCGCCTGTAGATGGGAGTCTGTCCGCCCTCAAAACCGGGGCCCTTGCCCCCTCCTGACCTCGACAGCTGACCCTTCTGCCCGCGTCCGGACGTTTTGCCAAGGCCTGATCCATGGCCCCGGCCTACCCGTTTGCGCTCGCGTTTCGCGCCGAATGGGGGTCGCAGATCTTCTAGTCTCATCACTGCACCCCTCTCAGTCGTTCTCTACGACCTCAACCAGGTGACGCACCTTGTGCAGCATCCCCCGGATGGTCGGAGTGTCATCGTGCTCGACCGTCTGGCCGAGCCTGTGGAGGCCAAGCGCGCGTACCGTCGCACGCTGATCATCTGGAGCGCCGATGACGCTCTTCTTCCACGTGACCACAAGCTTCTTCGCCATCAGAACTCCTCCTACTTCGCTATTTCCTCGACGGCCTTGCCACGGATCTGGGCAACCTGGCCCACCGTACGCATGGACAACAGCCCCTCGAGAGTGGCGCTGGCCATGTTCAGGGGGTTGTTTGACCCGAGCGATTTCGTGAGGATGTCACGGTACCCCGCCATCTCCAGGACGGCTCTGACGGGCCCGCCGGCAATCACGCCGGTTCCAGGGCCTGCGGGCTTAAGCATAACACATCCGGCCCCGAATGTCGCGGTGACCTCGTGCGGAACCGTTGTTCCGACCATGGGCACCTCTACTAGGTTCTTCTTCGCATCGTCGGCACCCTTCTTGATAGCCTCCGACACCTCATAGGCCTTGCCAAGGCCTATTCCCACGTGGCCCTGTTCATCGCCGACAACGACGAGCGCTCTGAAGCTGCGCGTACGCCCGCCCTTAGTCGTCTTTGCCACGGGGTTGATGCTAACTACCTTCTCCTTGAGGTCCATTCCCTCAGGATTAATCCTGGCCATCTTCTGCCCTCCCCCGCTAGAACTGGAGACCGCCCTCTCGGGCTCCCTCAGCCAACGCGGCTACTCTGCCGTGATATAAATTGCCGCCGCGGTCGAACACGACCTCGGTGATACCCTTTGCTTTCGCTCGCTCTGCAACTACCGTGCCCACGTACTTCGCGGCATCTGTGTTGCCGCCGTAGCCCACCTTGGCCTTGATCTCGGGCTCCACGGTGGATGCTGCCACAAGCGTGCGTCCCTGTGAGTCATCGATGATCTGCACACTTATGTTAGCCAGGCTCCTGAACACCGCCAGCCTCGGCCTTTCAGAGCTGCCTACTACGTGCTTGCGAATGCGCCTGTGGCGGCGTGTGAGGGCTTCTTTTCTGTCAACCCTGTTGTACATCGGAGTCGCTCCTTTCGCTCAGCCAGAGGCGCGGTTACTTGCCGCCCTTGCCACCGGTCTTGCCTGTCTTACCCGCCTTGAGCGCCACATGCTCGCCGGTGTACCTGATTCCCTTGCCGTGATACGGCTCGGGCTTGCGTATCGCCCGGATGTTGGCCGCCGTCTGGCCCACTAGTTCCTTGTCGTAGCCCTTCACCGTGATCTTGGTTGGTGCCGGCACGTCGATGGTGATGCCTTCTGCGGGCACTATCTCAACCGGGTGCGAGTAACCTATCTGCAGCACCAGGTTGGCACCTTGCTTCGTGGCTCTGTAGCCGGTTCCGACGATGTCGAGGGACTTCGAGTAGCCCTTCGTCACGCCTTCCACCATGTTCGCAATGAGGGTTCTTGTCAGACCGTGCATCGCCCTGTGTATTCTGTCGTCGCTCGGGCGCGACACGTTGATTTCCTTGTCATGGATCTCCACGACGATATCCGCAGGGAGTTCGCGAGACATCGTCCCAGACGGTCCCTTCACCGTGATGTGCCTGCCGTCCAGCTTGATATCGACGCCCGCCGGCACATCGATTGGCTTCCTACCGATTCTCGACATCTCTACACCACCTACCACATGTAGCAGATGACCTCGCCGCCCAGGCCGGCTTCCCTTGCCTGGCGGTCTGTCATCAGCCCTCGAGACGTTGAGATCACGGCCACTCCCAGACCGTTGAGGACCTTTGGTATCTCGTCCTTCTTGACGTACACGCGAAGAGCGGGCTTGCTGATTCGCTTTAGACCGCGAATCACCTTCTGCTTGTTGGCGCCGTACTTCATCGACACCTTGATCACGCTCTGAACGTCCTTCTGGACCAGATCGAAGTCCTTGATATAGCCCTCTTGCTTCATTATCCGGGCTAGCTCCAGCTTTATCGTGGACGCGGGTATCTCGACGACCTCATGGTTAACGGTATTGGCATTGCGTATCCTGGTGAGCATATCCGCAATCGGGTCTGTCAACACCATCGTCCTGTACCTCCTCTCGTGGCGTGCCCTGCTATTACCAACTCGCCTTGGTCACGCCGGGGATCTCTCCCCTTGAGGCGAGGGCTCGGAAGCAGATCCTGCACATTTTGAACTTGCGCATGTATCCGCGAGGCCTTCCGCATATCGTGCACCTGTTGTAGCGCCTGACTGCGAACTTCGGCCCATGTTGCCACTTCTCGATAAGTCCCTTACGCGCCATGTATCTCCCTCCCTACCTAACGGCTTACCGGGAGACCCATGAGCTTGAGTAGCTCAAGGCCTTCCTCGTCGGTGTGGGCCGACGTTACGATAGTGATGTCCATACCCCTGATCTTGTCGACCTTGTCATACTCGACCTCTGGAAACACCAGCTGTTCCTTGAGCCCAAGGGTGTAGTTGCCTCTGCCGTCGAGCGAGTTCGGCGACACGCCCCTGAAGTCTCTGATCCTGGGCAAAGCCACGTTGAAGAGCTTATCCAGGAAATAGTACATCTTCGGGCCGCGGAGAGTAACCTTGCAGCCGATGGGCATCCCCTCGCGAACCTTGAAGGCTGCGATGGACTTCTTCGCTCTGGTGATCACGGGCTTCTGCCCCGTTATCAGCTGCATGTCGCCAGCAGCCGCCTCAAGGACTTTGGGATCCTGAATCGCATCGGAGACTCCCATGTTGACCATCACCTTGACGATCTTGGGAACCTGCATTACGTTGCTGTACCCAAACTTCTGCTCGAGGGCGGGCACGACTTCACTGAAGTACTTCTCCTTAAGCCTCGGAGTCTTGCTCATCCTAATGACCCCCTCCCGGCCTGTTACCTACTCTACTTGTCTAGTCCGGCCCCGCAGTGCTTGCATGTTCTGACGTATGTTCCGGACTCCTTCTCGGTCATCGCTATCCTGGTGGGCTTGTTGCACTTCGAGCAGACCACCATCACCTTGCCCAGAGGCATCGGCGCCGGTCGCGCTACTATGCCTCCCTGAGGATTCTCGTTAGTGGGCTTGGTGTTGCGCTTCACCATGTTCAGGTTCTCGACCACCAGCTTCTGCTCGGTCGGCAGCACCCTGAGCACCTTGCCGCGCCTGCCCTTATCCTTGCCGGAAAGCACGATCACGGTGTCGCCCTTCTTGAACCTCTTGATTGATACGGTCACCCTCGTTACACCTCCTCACTGGTGGGTATCGCCCGCACGCTACAGGACCTCGGGCGCAAGCGAGACGATCTTCATGTAGTTCTTGTCCCTCAGCTCGCGCGCGACGGGCCCAAAGATGCGGGTTCCCCGAGGGTTGCTCTGAGCGTCGATGATGACTGCAGCGTTTTCGTCGAATCTGATATAGGAACCGTCCGGCCTTCTGATCTCCTTCTTGGTGCGGACCACGACGGCCTTGACGACTTCGCCCTTCTTGACAACGCCTCCGGGCGTTGCCTCTTTAACAGTGGCCACGATCACATCGCCGATGCCGGCGTAGCGCCGGGTCGAGCCGCCGAGCACGCGGAAGCACATGACCTTCTTGGCGCCGGTATTGTCAGCCACGTTGAGCATGGTCTGAACCTGAATCACAGCGCGTCACTCCTTTACGGCAGGACCATCGTTACTTGGCCTTCTCCACGATCTCCACCAGGCGCCAGCGCTTGTCTTTCGACAGGGGCCTGGTCTCGGCTATGCGGACAATGTCTCCGACCCTGCTCTCGTTGTTCTCGTCGTGTATCTTCACCTTGTCGGTACGCCTCACGGTCTTGCCGTAGAGGGGATCCCTGAAGGTGCGCTGAAGGGCGACGACTCGCGTCTTGTCCATCGAATCGCTGGTGACGACGCCTTGCCGCTCCTTGCGTTGGGTTCTCTCCTTCTCCATGACCTGGCCTCCTCTCTATCGCTGTCCTATCTTGAGCTCGCGTTCCCTCAACACGGTCTTTACGACTGCGATGTTGCGCTTCACGTCCGCGATGCGGTGCGGGTTCTCGAGCTGGTTAGTGGCAAGCTGAAACCTGAGGTTGAAGAGCTCCTCCTTGAGGCCTGTCAGCTTCTTGTCGAGCTCCTCCACTGGCATGCTCCTAAGCTCTTTAGCCTTCATCGGCTTCACCACCCGCTTCTTCCTTGGAGATGAACTTGGTCTTGATGGGCAGCTTATGCCCGGCAAGACGCAGCGCCTCTGCCGCAATTTCTTCCGTGACACCGGCAATTTCAAACAGAATTCTGCCGGGCTTTACCACCGCCACCCAGTACTCGGGAGAGCCTTTACCGGAACCCATTCGGGTCTCGGCCGGCTTCTGCGTTACCGGCTTGTCGGGGAATATTTTGATCCAAACCTGACCGCCGCGCTTGATATAACGCGTCATGGCGATACGGGCCGCCTCGATCTGATTGCTGGTGATCCAGGCGGGCTCCATAGCCACAAGGCCGAATTCACCGCTGATGATCTTGTTGCCTCTGGTGGCTTTGCCCTTCATGCGGCCGCGCTGGACGCGCCTGAATTTAACTCTTTTGGGCATTAACATGATTATTTACCTCCTTCTTGGTTTGAAGGACGCTTAACCTCGGGGAGTATCTCGCCTTTATATATCCAGACTTTTACGCCTATTTTGCCATAGGTGGTGGCAGCTTCGGCAAAGCCGTAGTCGATATCGGCTCTTAAAGTCTGAAGGGGGATTGTTCCTTCATGGTAA
>DBQN01000008.1 GCA_002305255.1 Firmicutes bacterium UBA1393
TCGGTCACACGGTGCGGGGCGCGGCAACAACGTCCGGCCCGGCGGTCGCTGGGCGCCAGGCGCCAGGCACGAAGAACTCATTGGATGTTGCGGCCCCTGCTCCCCCGGGAGCAAGGGACCGTTTTCGTTGGTCGGGCGGATCACTGCCCCCACTGCATGCTGGGGAGACTGCGTCAGCCAGGAAGGAGTTGACGGTTGCGCGTGGTATACGGTGACCGAGGGCTCTTGGCAGCGAGTTGCGAAGTGCGATTGTGGTAGGAGGATCAACTCAGGATGGGCAGTGTGCCAGTGATAGCGAAGAATCCTGTGAAAGACCATTTGGCCCATGGACACCCTTCTGTTGGGAGTTGGCTGTGGACGCCGTCGTGTGTGGCAGCAGAGGCCTTGAGTTACGCAGGCTTCGAGTGGATAGTGATTGACACCGAGCACGGTGCGGTTAACCCGGAGAACGTGGAGAACATCATCCGCACCATAGAGCGCACTAATGTTGTGCCAATGGTCAGAGTCGGATGGAATGACCCGGTCCTCATCAAGCTGGCTCTCGACAGGGGGGCCATGGGCATCGTTGTGCCTTGGGTCAGCACCCGCGAAGAAGCCGAGCGAGCCGTCTGCGCGTGCATGTTCCCGCCAAAGGGCCTGCGTGGCATAGGTGGAGGTCGGACCACTATGTATGGCCTAGACGGCGGGAGATACATGAGAGACGCCAACGATAGCATCATGGTCATCGCGCAAATCGAGACCGCGCAGGCCGTGGAAAACATCGACGACATCCTTAGCGTGGAGGGAGTAGGCGCTGCGTTCGTCGGCCCGGCTGACCTTTCGGCATCGCTGGGTATACCCGGCCAGCTGGATGACGAGATCTTCGAACAGGCAGTGTCTAGGGTGCTGGCTGCGGCCAAGAAGCACGGCGTGCCGGCTGGAATGTACCTCGCGAGCCCCGACGCAGTCGCGCGTCGCATACAGCAAGGCTGGCAGCTGATGGCCCTGGCCAACGATGTTGATCATATGATTAATGGAGCAAGACAGGCCCTCGCGACCGTGCGAAGCATGTGTGGCGATGAGCGGTGAACGACGCGGCGAGACTGAGTGACCTCTCACCGTTAGAAGGACTGGGGGAGTGAATCAAGTGTCACCAGAGAAGAAGCAATTCGTATACATCCTGAGGCCTGTTCCGCGCCTGCAGAAAGAGGAGGCCTGGACCGAAGAGGAAGAGCGCGTTGTGGGTCGGCACTTCGCGATGCTGCAGGCGCTGCTCAAGGAAGGGAAGCTCGTACTCGCCGGCAAGACCTCCGGACTCGACGAGAGGACCTTCGGTATAGTGATTCTCGAAGTCGATGATGAGGAGACGGCAATAGGGATAATGAGGAACGACCCGGGTGTATCCGAAGGGATCATGACAGCCGAGTTGTTCCCCTATCACATCGCCCTTATGCAGGGCCGCACTATTTGATCGAGAACCACGAAGGGAAGCTAGACGTCTCTGACTCCGAACCAGATGCGGATGCGCCCATCGTGCTAGTTATCTCCTTCGTTATGAGCCAGGTGTCGCCGAACCACTCCATCTCAAACCCGACATCTGAGTAGAGGTACCCTAGGTCAAAGTCTGCCATGAACGTACACTCGATGTAAGAGATGCTACCATAGGTGTATATGCGTCTGTTCACTATCCTGAAGGATGACCAACCATCCGAGAGTGCGAACACAAGAGCATAGCTGAGGGCTAGTCCTTCACGGGTGGCTTGAGATGGCACACCGTCGTGAACCACTGTGTACGGATTGGCGTAGCACTTGGCGATACTGAGAGGGCTTTCTCTCCGGATGGCACTCTCAAGTGCGTCCAGCCTGGCTTCTGGAGTAGTGATCGACGTTCCGCAACCGCTCAGCATGAGCGCTGCAGTAACGAGCAGTGTGAGGAGTATCAATCCCCTGATCGATCGGCGACTTGTCACTCTGATCTCTCCCTTCTTCTTCGTTCGGCGGGTAGTAGCCGCCGGCCAAATGGTAACGGCGGCATACAATGGATAATAGACCATTGGATGACGAATCCCTGCTGATGTCCGAAATCCCTTGGATGACATGTACGGAGTTACTGGGCTCAACTACCGATGCTTGGGGTCAACGGGTGCGCCGGTCGCGCTGGCCGCGTCGGCGGCGTCGGTCGCGCCAGACGCGCCTGAACGCGAGGTCGCAACTACGTTCTATGGAGGTTCGGAATCGTGCGAATAATCAGGGCCACCAGCGATCATGTCGGCGATCTCTTATTGCTGAGAACCCAACTATGGCCCGACTGCCCAGAGGAGAAACACCGCAAGGAGATCACGGAAGAGCTCGCCGACGAGGAGTCTCTACCTGTCTTCCTTGCAGTCGACACTGATGGGACTGTCATCGGATTCCTAGAGGCATCGGTCCATCCTGATCTGCATGGCGCCCCCGGCGGTCCCGTTGGGTATGTGGAGGGGTTGTTCGTGCTTGCGCCCCACCGTCGTTGCGGCGTCGGTCGCGCGCTGATACAAGCGGCTTGGCTACTCTGAAGTGGCGCGCCGCGGAGGCGAGGTGCTGTTCGTGCGCAACCTGGAAGCAACAACCACCCCATGTCGCTGATTTGTGCGAAACCCACATCCACCGGCTCTCCATTTTGCCGACTATCGTCACCATCTTCCTGAAGGAGTCTGCCCACGCAAGGCGAATAGACGAATAGGACGGAGCCACAACAGCGTTGCGTCTGGCGCAACAACCTTGAGCACCAGTGCACGCCGGTTGATGCATCTATCACTGGTCTGGGTGGAGGCATTTGCATGGGCAAGAAGTTCGTGAGTTTTGGCGAGATCATGTTGAGGCTTTCGCCTCCTGGTTACGGTCGTTTTGTGCAGGCGACTTCGTTTGACGCGGTCTACGGTGGCGGAGAAGCAAACGTAGCGGTGTCGGCTGCGAACTTCGGGCTTGACTCCTACTTCGTCACTAAGGTGCCTTCTCACGAGATAGGGCAGTCTGCGGTGAACTCCCTGAGAGCGCTTGGCGTCGACACCCGCTACATTCTGCGCGGCGGCGATAGGCTGGGCATCTACTTCTGTGAGAACGGCGCTTCCCAGCGCGCTTCAAAGGTGATCTACGACAGGGCGAACTCATCGATATCCCAGGTGCAGCCGGGCGAGTTCGATTGGGACAAGATCCTCGAAGGGGCCGAGTGGTTCCATTTCACAGGCATAACCCCGGCTCTGGGCGATAACGTCGCAGCGGTCACAAAGGAGGCGCTCGTCGCGGCCAGGCGCCTGGGCGTGAAGGTCAGCGCCGACCTGAACTACCGGAAGAAGCTATGGTCGAAGGAGAAGGCCGGCCGCGTCATGAGCGAGCTCATGGGCTATGTCGACGTGCTCATCGGCAATGAGGAGGACGCTGAGAGTGTGTTCGGCATCAAAGCCACCGGATCTGATGTGACACGCGGTGAAGTGTCGGCCGAGGCATACGTCGAAGTCGCGCGTAAGCTCGTCGAGAGGTTCGATTTCGAGCGTGTCGCGATCACCCTGAGGGAGAGCCGCTCTGCCTCGGATAATGGGTGGGCCGGGATGCTCTACGATGGGGCCACTGCCCACGTCTCGCGCAAGTATGACGTACACATCGTCGACAGGGTGGGCGGGGGCGATGCGTTCGCCGGCGGTCTCATATATGCGTTGCTGTCGGGTATGCAGGATCAAGAGGCGGTAGAGTTCGCGGCGGCGGCATCCTGTCTCAAACATTCAATTGTGGGAGACGTGAATCTGGTCAGCGTGGATGAAGTCAAAGCTCTGGCAGGTGGCGACAAGTCCGGGCGGGTGCAGCGGTAGCGCGGGCGGACCACACGTGAGCAAGGAGATCGAGTTGTGATGAGTTGTTGTGACCGAAAACCATGCCTGAGGGAACGGCTAAGAGCAGGGGAAACGGTGTTCGGACCTTTTGCGAAGCTCGCCAGCCCTCAGATTGTGGAGATCGCGGGCTTTGCAGGATTTGACTTCATGATATTCGACACCGAACACGGTCCTCTGTCGTTTGAATCGATAGAGAATCTCGTGCGCGCGGCTGAGCTGTCGGGCGTCGCGCCGATTGTGCGCACTTACGAGAACTCGCCGGCCCTAATCTCTCGGGCGCTGGATATTGGGGCGCAGGGAGTGGTGGTTCCGCACATCACCAGCCGCGCAGAGGCGGAGGAACTGGCCAGAGCTTCGCGGTTTTTCCCCCATGGCGAGCGCGGCGTGTGCCGGTTCGTGCGGGCTGCGGGCTTCACGAGTGTCGACCGATTCGAGTACATGCGCCGCGCAAGCGACGAGGCGCTGATCATCGGTATTATCGAGAGCAAGGATGGTCTTGCGAACCTCGACGAGATCCTGTCGGTCGAGGGGCTCGATGTGGTGTTCATAGGCCCCTATGACCTGTCGCAGTCGCTCGGTCTGCCCGGGCAGGTCAGGCACGAGCAGGTGCTGTCGAGCATGCAGGCCGTGGTTGAGCAGGCGCGCCGGCGCGGCCGGTCGGTCGGGACATTCGTCGACAACGTGGCCGACGCCAAGTACTGGGCCGACGCGGGAGTGCAGTTCATCTCGTTCTCGGTGGATGTGGGGATCGTGTATGAGGCAATGAAGGCATCAGTCGACCAGCTCAAGGCCGCCTGCTTGCCGCAGGGATAGGGCCCGCGTGAGGCCTGCGTGGCGGCTGCGCGGCGTGGCAGTTACACAACTCGATCACCGAAGGGAGTGCTAGAGCGATGAACATTGAGAACAGAATCAAGGAACTCGGGTTCGAGCTTCCAACGGCCCCGACGCCGGCGGGAGCGTACGTGCTTGGCGTGATCACGGGCAACCTCTGCTTCGTGTCAGGGCAAACAGGCACGGTAGGCGGAAAACTAGTCTACTCAGGCAAACTCGGAAGGGAAGTCAGTCTTGAAGAGGGCTACAAGTCGGCACAGATCGCTGCGCTGAACTGCCTCGCAGAGGCCAAGGCGGTTCTGGGAGACCTGGACCGCATCAAGCGAGTGGTCAAGGTGCTCGGCTTTGTTGCCTCTTCGGAAGGCTTTGACCAGCAGCCCAAGGTCGTGAACGGTGCGTCGGAGCTGCTTGGGCAGATCTTCGGCGACAGCGGAAAACATGCCAGGTCAGCGGTGGGCGTGGCAGAGCTGCCGTTCGGGGCGCCGGTCGAAGTCGAGCTCATTATGGAGATCGAGTAGCACCTACCTCGCGCAACCAAACCAACCACGAACACAGAAGGAGGACAACAGCTAATGACACGTCGTCATGCAGGATGGACCTCGATTCTACTGGCAACCGTCTTGGCGCTCTTCATGGCCCTGTCGCCTGTGAACGCAGCAGAGCCCAAGAGCGGCGGCATCCTCAGGTTCGCGACCATCGGTGAACCCCCGTCCCTGGATATCCAGGTCGTCGCCTCTGACCTGGTGAGCACCATCGCACAGCACATCTTCGAGACTCTGTTCACCTTCGACTCCAGTTTCGACGTTGTGCCTCTGCTCGCCGAGGACTACACTATCACCGAGAATGGCACGCTCTACACCATAAAGCTGCGCCAGGGAGTCTTGTTCCACAATGGTAAGGAGATGACCTCGGCCGACGTGGTCGCCTCGCTGAACAGATGGAAGGACGTCTCCAGCCGCGGCAAGATCGCAGGCGACTACATCACGAGCATCACCGCGCCCGACAAGTACACCGTGCGCCTGAAGCTGAAGTCTCCGTTCTCGCCTCTGCTTTCCTTCCTGGCCTTCCAGAACACCGCAGCGGCGATCTACCCCAAGGAGATTGCTGAAACGGCCGGAGTCAACCCGCCTAAGGAGTACATCGGCACCGGTCCCTACGTGTTCAAGGAGTGGAGACCAGACGTCTACATCAGAGTGACCAAGAACCCCAACTACGCAGCCCGGACTGAGGCCCCCAACGGCTTTGGCGGCAACCGCACCGGTTACGTCGATGAGATCAGGTTCATCCCCGTGCCTGAGGTGGCAACCAGGATCGCCGGCGTGCAGAGCGGCGAGTATGATTTCGCCGACCAGATCAGCACCGACCAGTACGCCAGGCTGAAGAATGACAAGAAGATTCAGACCATCATCGTCAAGCCCTACGGCTTCGGCGAGCTGATCTTCAACAAGACCAAGGGCCTGATGTCGAACGTCAAGATGCGCCAGGCGGCCCTCGCAGCCCTCGACATGGGCGAGATCATGCAGGCAGCCTACGGCACCCCTGACTTCTACGACCTCGAGGGCAGCTTCTACCCGAAGGGCACGATCTGGTATTCTTCAGTAGGCACCAGCAACTACAACCAGAAGGACATCGCCAAGGCCAAGCGGCTCATGCAGGAAGCGGGCTACAAGGGTGAGACCTTCCGCGTCCTCACGAGCATGCAGTATGACTACCTCTACAAGATGAGCCTCGTCGCCGCCGACCAGTGGGAGAAGGCCGGCTTCAAGGTCGAGCTTCAGGTCGTTGACTGGGCCACCCTGGTTCAGAGACGCGCCAACCCCGACCAGTACGATGTGTTCGTGACCTCCCACGGCTTCGTGCCGGATCCGTCGCTCATCACATTCCTGAGCTCTCAGTACGCCGGTTGGTGGGCCGACGCCACGAAGGAGTCGGTGCTCAACAGGTTCAACTCCGCTGATGTGAAGACCCGCAGCGGCGTCTGGGGCGAGCTGCAGAACCTCATCTACGAGCAGGTTCCTGCAATCAAGACGGGCGACTTCTTCAACCTCTCGATCGCAAGCCCGAAGTTCCAGGGTTACGTGCCCTCCGTGTGGCCGGCTCTGTGGACCGTGTGGCTTGATCGCTAGGCGATCGCATAAGTGAGTAAGTAAGTAACTAGCAGGGGTGGGCCGCCGGCTCCGACTTTGGATCGGCGGCCCATCGCGACCCGACGGCGTGGGCCCCGGAGCGGAGGCTCCGACGGGCCCGACGGGCCCGTCGGCCCGGCGGCTCGACGGCCCGACGGCTCCAGCCGACCCCAGCCCCTGACCTCTGTCTGCGAAGGAGGAGTGACCTTGGAACGCTACATCCTGAAACGGGTGCTTTCGGTAATACCGGTGCTTCTCGTCGTGGCAGTCGTGGTGTTCGCGCTGATACACCTGACGGCGGGTGACCCGGCAGGCATCATGTTGGGTGATAACGCCACGCCGGAAGATATCGCACGGCTCCGCGCTGAGCTGGGGCTCGACCGACCACTCATCACACAGTTCTGGATCTGGTTCAGAAATCTGCTCAGGGGCGATCTGGGCGATTCGATATTCCTGCACCGTCCGGTGTTGCAGGCGATAATCGAGCGCGCCGAGCCCACGCTCATGCTCACGGCGATGTCGCTTCTGGTGGCGGTACTCATCGGTGTGCCCACCGGCGTCATATCGGCTGTGAAGAGGAACACCTGGGTTGACCGGCTGTTTCTCACCACGGGGCTGCTTGGCGCGTCGATACCAAGTTTCTGGTTAGGCCTTGGCCTGATCTACGTTTTCGCGGTGAACCTCGCGAAGCTGCCGTCGGCAGGATATCAGCCCATTGCCGATGGGGTGTGGGGGTGTCTCCGCTACTTGATCCTACCCTCGTTGGCGCTGGGCTTCCCGAACTCGGCCCTGATCACCCGTATCACCCGCTCGAGCATGCTGGATGTGCTAGACCAGGATTACGTGCGTGTCGCGCGTGCTAAGGGACTCAGCGTCAACAAGGTCGTGCTCAAGCACGCGTTGAGAAACGCCCTGGTTCCGATCTTGACGGTTGTGGGACTCACCTTCGCCACGCTGATGGGCGGCGCCGTGGTCACTGAGACCGTGTTCAACATACCCGGCGTAGGCCGCCTGGTGGTGCAGTCGGTGACCCGGCGCGATTACCCTGTGATCCAGGGGATAGTGCTTGTCATCGCATCGCTCTACGTGTTCATCAACCTCGTCGTCGACGTGCTATACACAGTTGTCGACCCGCGGATCAAGTACTGAGGATGGGGGTCGTGAGGCCATGGAACAAGTTGTGACCACTAATCGTTCCTGGGCGCGCGTGCGGCGGCTGATGGAGAAGCGGCGTCTCGTCTTCGTGGGCGGTGCGATCATCCTCGTGATCCTGCTCATGGCCGTGTTTGCCGGCGTACTGACGGATATTGACCCGAACAAGCTTGCTGTCGCTAAGCGGCTTCGTCCGCCGAGCGCAGAGCATATCATGGGCACCGACGAGTTCGGACGGGATGTGTTCAGCCGTCTCCTCTATGGCGCCAGGTTGTCGATGACCATCGGCCTGTCGGTGGTGGCCATTTCAACGGTATTCGGCACGCTGCTGGGGCTCGTGGCAGGCTACTACCGCGCCGCCGACAACGTGATAATGCGCATCATGGACGGCATGATGGCGTTCCCCGATATCCTACTCGCCATCGCGATGATGGCCTCCCTCGGCCCGAGCGTGGCCAATGTAGTAATCTCCCTGGGCACTGTGTGCACGCCGCGCGTGGCGCGCGTCGTGAGAAGTGCGGCCCTGACCATCCGCGAAACCGAGTATGTGGAGGCAGCACGTGCCGTGGGCGTCAGACCCGGTGCGATCCTGCTCAAGCACGTGCTTCCGAACGCGGTGTCGCCCATTATCGTGCAGGCGACATTCACCTTCGCTAACTCGGTGCTGGCCGAGGCGTCGCTGAGCTTCCTCGGCGTGGGCGTGCCGCCCTACGTGCCGAGCTGGGGCATGATGCTGTCGAGCGCCAGGTCGTATATGGTGCAGGCATCGTGGATGATGATCTGGCCCGGTCTCGCCATTGTCGTGACGGTGCTCGGCCTCAATCTGCTGGGCGATGGCCTTCGCGACATGCTCGACCCCAGGCTGCGGAACCTTTAGTCTCATAGCCACTGGAAAGTGGAAATCGACGTAATTGCATCGAGGTGCACGCTGTATGTTTGACGTAATAATTCGCAACGCGAAGATCGTAGACGGTTCAGGCAGCCCATGGTTCTACGGCGATGTCGGGGTGATCGGTGACAGAATCGCGGCAGTTGCGCCACATCTTGATGGCACCGCCGCCCGCGTCATCGATGCCGGCGGGCGTGTCGTCAGCCCAGGTCTCATCGATATGCATTGCCACGATGACATTGTGTGCCTGCGCGACGAAGCCGAGCTGGCCAAGACGCGCCAGGGAGTGACCACCGTGGTCACAGGCAACTGCGGATTCTCGACCTTCCCCATCTCGACGGACGCACCGGAGCTCAGTCTCAAACACCTGGCGTCGGCCAGCGGCGAGGTGACGGCCGATGTGATGATCGGTTCCTTTGCCGACTACAAGGCGAAGATCGACCGCGACGGCAGCCTGGTGAACGCGGCCGGTCTTGTAGGCCATGGATCCATCAGGGTGGCTGTGATGGGCTATGAGCAGCGCGATCCCAGCGCGGCAGAGCTCAAAGCCATGATGGATATGACCGACGAGGCCCTGGCACAGGGCGCGTTGGGGTTGTCGCTGGGTCTGCTATACATTCCAGACGCATATGCAGGCACTGACGAGCTCGCCGCGTTGTCGCAGGTGGTGGCGGCCAGGGGCGGCCTGGTGGCAGCACACGTGCGCACGTATGAGACTTACCTTCTGGACTCGGTCAACGAGTTCATCGAGATCCTGAAGCGCTCCGGCGCGCGGGCGCAGCTTTCGCACCTTCAGTCGGGCGGCCGCTCCAACTGGGGCAAGGTCAACGATGTGTTGCGGCTGATGGAGGAAGTGCGCGAGCAGGGCATCGACATCACATGTGACATGTATTCGTATGCGGCAGGCAGCACGGCCCTGAGCACGCTGTTCCCGCCGTGGACGCAGGAGCATGGCGGAGTGGCCCGCCTCACCGAGCTGCTCAAGGACCCGGCGACGCGTGAGCGGATCCGCCGCGACACGGAGCTCGGCGACGGCAGCAAGCTGTGGGAGGCCAAGATCCCGCTCATCGGCTACGATCGCATCGCTGTGGCTTCGGTTGTGAACCCTGCGTTCCACCACTGCCAGGGCCACACCCTGGCTGAACTCGGCGTCGAGCTGGGGAGAGATCCCTTCGATATCCTCGTCGACCTGGTGTGTGAAGACAACGGCCGGTCTACAGGAGTCATGCATTCCCTCGACCCGAATGACATCGAGTCGGTGTTCAAGTCGCCGCTGCATGTGCCATGTTCCGACGGCATGTGGACAGAGAACGGCAATCCCCACCCGAGGCATTTCGGCGCGTTCGCCAGGGTGATCAAGCTGTTCGTCCGCGAGCGCGGGCTGCTCACCCTGGAGGAAGCGGTGAGGAAGATGACATCGCTGCCCGCACAGCGCCTTGGGCTGATGGATACCGGTCTGCTTCGCGCGGGCATGAGAGCTGATATCGCGATATTCGATCCTTATATAGTGGAAGACAGGGCAACGTTCGATCAGCCCCGCCAGTTGGCCGAGGGGTTCTCGCACGTCATCGTCAACGGCAAGCTCGTGCTGGAAGACGGCGAGCTCACTGGTGCGAGACCGGGTAGGGCCCTGACCGCGATGGGTCAGGCGACGAGTAACGGCGGCGCGGCATGCGGCTGCGGCTGCGGCTGCGATAGATAAGTATGGAGGGGGTGCCGAAATGGCATATGTGGAAGCCAGAGTGGACCAGCTGGATACGCCGGCTGCCCTCATTGATTACGATGTGATGCTCCGCAACATACAGACGATGGCCGACAGGGCCGCGCAGGGCGGAGTGAAGATTCGGCCGCATACGAAGACACACAAGTCGCCCCTCATAGCCCATCTCCAGCTCAAGAATGGAGCGTCGGGCATCACCGTGGCCAAGATCGGCGAGGCCGAGGTCATGGCAGAGGCGGGCATCGACGATATCCTCGTGGCCTACCCCATCATCGGTGAGGTAAAGGCATCGCGCCTGCTCAACCTGAGGAACTGGGTGCCCAGGCTGGCCTGCACCGTCGACAGCGTGGAGGGTGCGCTGGGCCTGTCAGAGGCAGTGCGCAGCTCCAACGTGCGCTCGGAGGAGCCCCTCGACGTATACATCGAGGTGGACGTCGGGCTGAAGCGCGTGGGCCTGCCGGCCGGCGCCGACGTGGTGCGCCTGGCGGCGGCGATAAAAGACCTGCCTGGCATCAAGATCAGGGGCATCCTGACCCACGCCGGCCACGCCCACTCAGCGACCAACGCCGAGGAGCTGCTGGCCATCGCGCGCACCGAGGCGGGGCTCATGGTCGACACAGCGCGGATGCTGCGGGAGGCCGGGATTCCGGTGGAGGAAGTCAGTATCGGTTCTACGCCGACATCGTGCGTCATCGACAGGCTCGAGGGGATCACCGAGATCAGGCCGGGCACCTACGTGTTTAACGATACCGATCTCGTGGCGCTCGGCGTGGCAACGCTTGCTGACTGCGCGTTGTCGGTGCTGGCCACTGTGGTAAGCCGCCCGGCCGACGATCGCATCGTGTTTGACGCAGGCACAAAGACGCTTTCCGGCGACAAGCCCGGCGAGCCGGTGATACCAGGCCATGGCCTCGTCAAGGGGCAGCCCGACATCTGGATCGAGCGGCTCAACGAAGAGCACGCGATGGCCCGGATCAAGCCGGGAGTCACGGCGAAGTGGCAGCTGCCGACGGGCGCCGGCGCCGGCGCCGGGGCCGGGGTCGGGGCCGCGGCGGCCGCAACGAGCTCCAAGCTTCCCTCCATCGGCGACAAGGTGGAGATCGTGCCGAACCACGCCTGCGTTGTAAGTAACCTGTTCGACCGGTTCTTCGTGGTGCGCGACGGCCTAGTGGTGGGCGAGTGGCGCGTTCAGGGCCGCGGAAAGCTGGCCTGAGGCTGGCTTGACGCGCGCAGGCCTTAAACGATAAGGAGGTGGCCGGAAAGCATGGCGCTTCTTGAGGTAAGCGATCTCAGAACAAGCTTCACGACGGTAGACGGAGTCATGCCGGCCGTGGACGGCGTCAGCTTCTCGCTCGACACCGGCAAGACCCTGGGGATAGTGGGCGAGAGCGGCTGCGGAAAGAGTGTGACCTCGCTATCGATCATGCGGCTGGTGCCCAATCCGCCCGGGAAGATCACCCACGGCACCATCATGTTTGACGGCCACGACCTTCTCAAGAAGTCAGAGGTCGAGATGCGCAAGGTGCGCGGCAATGAGATAGCCATGATCTTTCAGGAGCCCATGACAAGCCTTAACCCGGTGTTCACGATAGGGCAGCAGATTGGCGAGGCCATCACACTGCATCAGAAACTCAGCAGCAGAGAGGCGCTGGCCAAGTCCATCGAGATGCTCAAACTGGTGGGCATACCATCGCCCGAAAAGCGTGTGAAGGAGTACCCGCACCAGATGAGCGGCGGCATGAGGCAGAGGGTGATGATCGCCATGGCTCTGTCGTGCCATCCCAAGCTCCTCATAGCCGACGAACCGACGACTGCGCTCGACGTGACCATCCAGGCGCAGATCCTGGAGCTGATGAACGATCTGCAAGACAGGCTTGGCACTGCCATCATGCTCATAACTCACGATCTGGGCGTCGTGGCCGAGACTGCGGATGACGTCGCCGTGATGTACGCCGGCAAGATCGTAGAGCAATGCGAGGCCGACGAGCTCTTCAAGTCGCCGTGCCATCCGTACACCATCGGCCTGATGAACTCCATTCCCAAGATCGGTTCCGGCGCAAGACGATTGCAGGTCATCGACGGTGTAGTGCCAAACCCCTATCAGATGCCGAAGGGCTGCAGGTTCCATCCCAGATGTGACTGGGCGCAAGACGCCTGCCGTGAGAGCCAGCCCGAGCTGGTCGATATCGGCGGCGGGCACCTGGTCAGATGCTGGCGTGCAGGGGAGGTGCTGGCGTGAGTCAGGCACTTGTTGAAGTGAAGGGTCTGGTCAAGCATTTCCCGCTTCAGCGGCGGCTGTTCTCGACAGCCCCGGTGGCCGTAGTGAGGGCCGTCGATGGCGTCAGCTTCGACATCCGGCGCGGTGAGACCCTGGGCCTGGTAGGCGAGAGTGGATGTGGCAAGTCCACCACCGGCAGAATGTTGCTGCGCCTCATCGAGCCTACGTCCGGCACGATGAAGTTTGACGGCGTCGATGTGGCCGGCCTTGGCCCGGAGCAGCTTAGGGAGTGCAGGCGCAACATGCAGATCGTGTTTCAGGATCCGTACGCGTCGCTCAACCCGAGGATGACGGTGGAGCGCACCGTGTCAGAGCCCCTGGAGGTGCACGGAATCGCATCCGGCGAAGAGAAGCGCCGGCGCGTGCGTGAGCTGCTGGAGCTGGTCGGGCTGTCGTCATACCACGCGAAGCGCTATCCCCACGAGTTCAGCGGCGGGCAGAGGCAGAGGATAGGTATCGCCCGGGCCCTCGCAGTAAACCCCAAGTTCGTTGTGTGCGACGAGCCGGTGTCGGCGCTGGACGTGTCTATCCAGGCACAGGTGCTCAACTTGCTGCAAGACCTACAGGAGCAGCTGGGGCTGACGTATCTCTTCATCTCACACAACCTGAGCGTGATCGAGCATGTAAGCGACAGGGTGGCCGTGATGTACCTGGGCAAGATCGTCGAGCTGGCGGCCAAAGACGACCTCTATGCCGCCCCCAAGCACCCTTACACCAGAGCGCTGATGTCGGCGGTGCCCGTCACCGACCGCGAGCAGCGCAAGAAGCGAATCATGCTGGAAGGCGATGTGCCCAGCCCGATCAATCCGCCGTCAGGCTGCAGGTTCCACACGAGATGCTCCATGGCGACGGACGTCTGCCGCGAGCAAGAGCCTGAGCTCCTTGACGTCGGCGGCGGTCACTGGGTCGCGTGCCATCTATGCCAGTGATAGGTAGGTCATACAAGTGGCAGCAGTACTAGACGAACACCATGGCGGCCTCGCGAATCAGGGCATAACGAGCGTGCTCAGGGCGCTCGACATGATTGAGCTTGTCGCCCACGCCGACGGCGAAGTCGGCGTCACAGAGCTTGCTGCCAGGTGCGGGATGCACAAGAGCTCAGTGTCGCGCATCATGGCCACACTGGCATTGCGCGGATATGTGAGACAGAACCCCGACACAGGCAGATACACCCTCGGCCTCCACCTGGCGGAGCTCGGATCTGCGTGCCTGGCCAAGGTGGATATGAGACAGGTGGCCAAGCCTTACATCGAGGAGCTGCGCAGGGAAACAGGCGAGACCGTGCACCTGGCTGTGATCATGGACAGCTCCATGGTGTACATCGACAAGTCGGAGTCAGAGCATGTGCTGGGGATGAAGTCGAGGGTGGGTGCGTCAGTGCCTCTGCACTGCACCGGTCTGGGCAAAGCACTCTGCGCCTTCCTTCCCGAGGACTTCGTGCTGGCGCGACTTCAGCGGGCGGGGATGACGAAGTTCACGTCTAACACCATCACAGATGTGGACGATTTCCTCGCGTGCCTTGCCAGGATCCGCGAATGCGGCTACGCATTCGACGACGAGGAGCATGAAGAGGGCATACGCTGCGTGGCAGTGCCCGTCATGGACCACGCGGGACGAGCCGTCGCCGCCGTGAGCGCCTCAGGTCCCACCGTGCGCGTGTCGCGCGAGCGTCTGCACGAGATGATCCCTCTTGTTGCCGAGACAGGCCGGAAGATCTCTGCCGCGCTGGGCCTTCGGGGCGGCGGCAGGTTGTAGGCCCCGTCCGTAAGGAACCCTTCGAACATGGCGCCTGGGGTTCGCTAGCGCTGATCGTGGCATGCCCACATCCGGGGCGCTCGGGGCCAGAGATGGCGGCTTTTCGGTGTTTGGCGCCGCGAACTGCCTAGCTACCGGTGTCTCAGTATGTGTCAGATGGCACCCACACAGGCTCTGGCGATGTAACATGAGATAATCGCGACTGGAGTCACGGTGGTAAGGGAGCGGTGTCCATGTCCTGAAGGGAGCACAAGTGGAGGCCGAGAGTAGACCAGTTCAAGGCCAGCGGGTTGAGCCAGCTTGAATCGTGCGAGCTGCATGGCGTTGACCGCAAGCAGGCGCCGAATGGCGTGAGCAGGTTCGGGCGCGCCGAGGAACAGCCGCCAGCCCCACGGAAGTGACCCGCTGCGGATCCGTTTCGGGCCCTTGTAGCTGGCCTGACCCATCCGTGGGTCGATTGGCCTCTGGAGTGACCCACCACTGGGTCACCCCCCCTACCGTCACTCCCCAACCCCGTCCAAAGGCGTCCGAGCCCGTCGCTGTGGGGCGCTGAGTGTGGTCGTCGATCATGCACTCTGCAGATCGCGCGGAGCCCGCCAAGTTCCTGCGGCTAGGGCCATGAGAGGATTATGGGTCATGTCACCTGACCGGAGGCCGTGTGGGTGCTGCTAGACGCACACGCATCTCGCCCTGTGGAGCCTGTCGCGGGCGCAAACAGCCCCCACCGTAACCGGTGGGGGCTGTTCTGCTTGCTTAGGTTGATGGTGGTGAGCTCTACGCGTGTCGGATCAGCTAGTTGCTTCCTGCCTTTGCGATCTCCCAGTCGGCCCTGATGGTGGCCAGTAGCTCAGGGTCGTTGATGATCTGCAGGCCGGCGTCGGCCATGATCTTTGACGCGATGACGGCGGACTCAAGGCCGTAGTCGGTGATGGCTGCTGCCACCATGTCGCGCGAGTGGCCAGCGGGTGAGCCCGTTGGAGTCGGGGGCAGTCCGAACATCACGCACGGAATCGTGCTGGATGCGGTGCCGAAGTCGGTTGAAGCGGCGGCACCACCGGGCGTGGCCAACGGCAGCTCGCTAGGGAAGTAGGCCCTCGCCGTGGCTTGGAGCATGCTCATGAAGCTCGGCACGTTCACGACGTTGTCGTACTGCTTTATTGGAGAGATCGTGAGCTTGGTCTCAGTAGCGATGGCGGCCGCTTCAGCGATGGCGTAGACCCGCTTTACGACGCTGTCTAGATATGGCCGCTCAGTGCCGCGCACGTAGAACCGGGCGCTGGCAGCCTCCGGGACGATGTTGGCCGCCTGTCCGCCATTGGTGACTATGCCATGGATCCTGGTGTCGGACTTGACGTGCTCGCGCAGGTACTCAACGCCGTTGAACAGCATCATTATGCCATCGAGGGCGCTTCGTCCTTCCCAGGGCGCGGAAGCGGCGTGACTTGCCTTGCCTTCGTAGGAGAAGTCCACTAGGTTCAGCGCCAGCGTGTAGCTTCCTATGGCGCCGCCGCCCGGGTGCATCTGCATGCCGACGTCGGCCCTGTTGAACAGGCCGGCGGCTGCCATGGGGATCTTGCCGGAAGTCGTTTCCTCAGCGGGACAGCCAAACACGATCACGGTGGCAGGCGTGTCTCCGAGGTTCTTAGACAGTGCTATGGCCGCCCCCACGCAGGAAGCGGCAATCAGGTTGTGGCCGCAGCCATGGCCCAGCCCCTCCAGGGCGTCATACTCGGCCATGAACGAGACGGCGGTGCCGCCGCCTGCATTGTTGTAGGTGGCCACGAAGGCAGTCTCGAGGCCTGCCACGCCCAGCTCGATCTCGAAGCCGTTCTCTGAAAGCACGCCGGTGAGGAGCTCTACGGCCTTGAACTCCTGGTTGCCCAGTTCAGGGTTCTCATGGATGAACCGGGCCCAGCTGATGATCTCGTCTCGCATGGAGTCAACCGTGGCGCCAATGCCGGCGCTCCCCTGGGCAGTCGCGCCACCCACGACAAGGGCGAGCAGAGTGAAGGCGACCAGTATCGTTCTCAGAGCCAGTCTCATAGAACACCCTCCTTAAGATTTCTCTGGCACTACGAGTGGGGTAGTGGCGGTGTTCGCCGCGGGGGCGGGCTAGCCCTGCTAGAAATGGCATCGAAATGCCAATACATTGCAACACGATCATGTGGAGTTCGAGGCTTGCCGGGTTGTGCAGGTGACCGCCCGCCGCCGGTCAGCCTCGGCTGAAAAACCCCGTAAAATTGCGCTTGACGCGGCCGTCGTTCTGCGCTAAAGTGTGAATGAACAAGAAAGGATTCATTCACCATGCCTATCGGGGGTGCCCAGGTGGTCGACAAGAAAGCAGAGATCCTTCGTTGCGCTAGGGAGTTGTTCAGTTCCAGAGGCTTCAAAGACACCAACGTCGCCGATATCATGAAGGCGGCCGGCTTCGGAACCGGCACCTTCTACAACTACTACTCCTCGAAAGACGAGCTCTTCATGGAGATCTACCTCGAGGAGAACGCCAAGCTCAAGAGGAAGATCATGGACGCCGTAGACCTGGATGCCGACCCTCCGAGCGTCATGCGGCAGGTCATGCTCATGAACCTCAGCGGCATGAACGCCAACCCGATCCTGAATGAGTGGTACAACCACGACACCTTCGGCAAGATCGAACGCAAGTTCAGGCAGGCGCACGGCTTGGAACACATAGACTTTCTGTACCATGGCTTCACCGACTTGGTGAAGAGGTGGCAGGATGAGGGCAAGATGCGGAGCGACATCGATCCGTCTATGATCATGGCGATCTTCGGAGCCCTGCTCAATGTCGAGATGCACAAAGAAGAGATCGGCTTTCAGTACTTCCCGCATCTTCTGGACTATCTGGCGGAATTCACGATGGATGGTTTGACGCGCCCTGTGCGGTAACACGCGACGCAGAGCGCAAGCGAGGTGACAGTTGTGACACGTTCGAATCGGACACGACTTAGCACGAGTGGGAGGGGCAAGAGAATGGGCTGGGCCATAGTTGTGGGGATCGTGGCCCTTATCGCTGGCGGCGCCGCGATAGGGATGCCGATGTTGTTGAGAGAGCACGCTGAAGCCCGGAGGGTCGCGCTGGGCGGGGTGGACTTCAGTCGGCTCAAGGATGGCAAGTATGTAGGCGAATATGCCGGCGGCATGTACAAGTGGAGGGCAAACAAGGTCCAGGTTGAGGTGAGCTCGGGGAAGGTCACCGACATCAAACCCCTCGGCGAGTCGGGAGTGGTCAAGCCCGACGCGCACCAGGCTGCCATCTACCCGCGAGTGATAGAGGCGCAGTCTCTGGAGGTGGACATGGTCAGTGGTGCGACCCTGACATGCAAGGCGTATCTCAAGGCTGTCGAAGACGCGCTCAAACGCGCACAGGGGTGATGTATTATGGCGAAGACTGCAGTGGTCTACCACACTGAGACCGGGAACTCTCAGAAGATTGCCAATGCCATCGCGTCCGAACTGGGAATCTCCGCGTACAACATCGCCACCGATCCTGAACTCCGCGATATCGACCTGCTCTTCGTTGTAGGCGGGATCTACGGAGGGAAGAGTCATCCCAAACTCATCGAGTACATGGGAAGACTGGACAACACCATGGTGAGACGGGCGGCCATCATTACCTCATGCGCCAGCGGCAAGCGCAGGCAACTACAGCTGAGACAGCTGCTAACTGACAAGGGGATCAAGGTACTCCCCGACGAGTTCGTGTGCAAGGCACGATTCCTGTTCCTGCGCTTGGGGCGCCCGAACAAGAACGACATCGACAACATCGTCGCATTCGCGAAGGCAGCGATGTGACACCGAACCGGATCAGGTGGGGGCGGGCTAACAGGGCTCGCCCCCACCTGTCTGATGGACGCTTGCGAGCTCAGCTCAGCGCGGCGCTACTGATCCGCGTGCACCCACGGCTACGCTATTGACTACGCGCGTAGTCAGTTGTAGTATTGACTACAGATGTAGGCCATTAGCGTAGGTTGGGAGTGCATCATATGAAAGGCAGAAACTACGCCATCCCTGGCGTCGCAGTTGTCGCTGCGGCTGTTGTGGTCGCGGCGATTGCCGCGGCATTTACCATAATCGGTCCGACCAACGTGTCTTCTGGCGTCGGCAGTGTGGTGCGCCTGGGCCGGGCCGAGGCGGCGAGCCAGGTAGGAGTATCATCATTGGTGCTGGAGGTAGGTTCAGGCGCGGTGCTGCATGAAGCAGATGCCGACCGCCGGATTGAGCCGGCCAGTCTGACCAAGCTCATGACCGTGCTCCTGGCGGTGGAAGCAGTAGAGCGTGGCCGGGTGTCGCTGGCCGATGTTGTCGTGGTGAGTGCGCATGCCGCATCCATGGGAGGATCCCAGGTGTGGCTGGGCGAAGGCGAGCGCTACACCCTCGGGCAGCTGCTCGAGTCGGTGATGGTTGCATCGGCCAATGATTCCGCCGTTGCAGTTGCTGAGCACATAGCGGGGAGCGAGGTACGATTTGTCGACGCGATGAACGCCAGAGCCGCCGCGCTGGGTATGAAGTCTACGCATTTCGAGAACGCCTCCGGCCTTCCGGGTGGACGTGGCGAAGGCGGGGGATACACGACCGCTCGCGACATGGCGCGCCTCGCTCAGGAAGTGGTCAAGCATGAGCAGGTGCTCAAGTGGAGCAATACCAGGAGCAAGGTGTTCCGCCGGAGCCCACTGTTCATCCTGGAGACCACCAACCCCCTGCTGGGGACGTATCCGGGGTGCGACGGCCTGAAGACCGGGCACACTGATGCTGCAGGCTATCACCTGATCGCAACAGCGCTTAGAGGGGGAGTCCGCCTGGTGTGTGTAGTCATGCACGCCGAAAGCGACCAGGCCAGGGCGGCACAGTGCGCACAACTGCTAGACCGGGGATTCGAGCTGAGCCGCGCGCTCAGTCAAGGGAGCGGTAACGCAGCGGTGCGGTAGTGCAGTGTTGCGGTAGCATAGCGGAAGGGAGTCGCTGCGGCGACTCCCTTCCGGCTGAGGATGGGCTGGTGGCTAGTCCCTGACTGTCCAGGCATAGGCCTCTTCTGCGGCCTGCTGCTCTGTCGGGGAGTCGGGGAACACGAAGCTGAGCACTATGGACACCACGAGGTTGAGTGCCAGGCCCAGCACTCCGCCGTGCCAACCGTAGAATGTCTTCACACCCGAGAAGGTCATCACGCCTGCGAGGACTGCACCTGACAGCATGCCCAGCAGCACGCCTGTCTTGCTCAGGCCCTTCCAGTAGAGGCCCAGCAGGAATGCTGGGGCTACCTGGATCAGCACCTCGAACTTCAGCGTGAAGATCTCCACCAGGGTGGCCGGGGGCTTCCAGGCGATGAGAAGCAGCAGGAACACCAGGATTATGCCTACTACCTTGCCCCAGATGACCTTCTGACCCTCATCAGCCTTGGGGTTGATGAGCTTGCCGTATATGTCGTTCGACAGCAACGACGACAGCGACAGTATCACCGAGTCAGTCGTCGACATGATGGCCGCGATGACGCCGGAGAAGAGCAACATCATGAACCAGTAGTTGAAGGTGGACTTGCCTGCGATAACGTTGGCCATCATGCCCACCAGTTGCTCTGACCCCATCTTGTCAAGGCCGGGGAAGGCCTGCGTCCCTATGATGCCGATGATTAACACCACGGCAGTGGTGAAGAATGGCATCCAGGTCATACGCATGAGCGACTTCTTGAGGGTGCGCTCACTATCGGCAGCGTAGATCCTCTGGATTGCGTGCGGGTACACCGCCGCGCCGATTCCCACTAGCACGTAGTAGCTCAGCCAGTTCATTGAAGTCTGAATAGGCGGAACCACCACCCTCGATGGGGCCGTCTGAGCGAGGTTGGCAGTGGCGGAGCTCAACGACCCAAAGTTGACCCAGGCCAGGATCACAAAGCCTATCACCCCTGCGAGGATGACCATGCCGTTGATGAAGTCGGCCAGGGCCACGGCCTTCATGCCGCCCATCCACTCGTACACCAGCATGATGGCCACCAGGAACAGCACCCCATAGATGTAGGGGATCACGCCGGCGGTGAGACCGGAGATCGCCTGGCCCATGGCCACCAACTGCTCAAGTAAATAGTTGAGCAGTCCGTATGCCATCAGCAAGGTGGCGACGAGGGTGACCGGTTTCGAGTTGAACCTCTTATCGAACCAGTCTGATGGCGTAACGAAGCCGAACTTCTTCGACACCACATGGAGCCTGGGGGCGAACAGCATGTACCCTACGATAACCATCACCATGTAGGGCACTGACATCCACCACGCAAAGCCCATGCGGTACGCGGTAGCAGGATAGCCTATGACCGTGTTTCCGCTGTACTGAGTGGAGAACAGCGTAAAGAACAGCAGCAGCGGGCCTAGACCCTTGTCTGCGAGGTAGAAGCCGCTCAGGCTCTTGCGGCTAACGCCCTTGGTGGCCAAATACAACGTAGTTCCCAGGATAAACAGCGCGTAGAGTGCGATGGTTATTACACCATGCCATCCTATGAACGGAAGGTTCACTTGCTGCCACCTCCGGTTTTCCGCTGCTTGGAGTCATCCTCAAGTGTGCTTTCCATGTCCCAGCAGTAGGTCATTACATATCCCAGGAAGAGAGACAGTGCCACTGTGAGCAGAGCCGAGATGAAGGTCCAGTAGGGGAAACCCATGATGATCGGTTTGTACGAACCCTGCGGGAGATACCACGGGACTCCGAGCACAATTATGGCTACCAACACAGGCCAGATCCACTTGATCCTTATCGGTTCTCGTACTTGTTTCATGCTCTATCCCCCTCTGTGAGTGTCATGGGTCTCAGTTGCCGAGCTTGGCCCGGACATATGGAACCAGTCCGCCTGCCTGGATGATACCTGCAACAAGCGGCGGATAGGTCGCGGCCTTGAACTCCGCACCAGTCGTGACGTCCCTGATGATGCCGAGCTCAGGATCGATGGTGATGACGTCGCCCGGATTGGTGTTAAGGTAGGCGTCTTCGCACTCGTACACCAGCAGCCCTATGTTGATGGCGTTCCTGAAGAATATCCTGGCGAAGGAGCAGGCTATCACCGCCTCTACTCCGCACGACTTCAGGGCCAGCGGGGCATGTTCCCTGGAGCTTCCGCAACCGAAGTTTCGTCCCGCCACGATCACATCGCCTTCTTGTACTTTGGAGGCGAAGGCCGGGTCGGCGCCTTCCATGCAGTGCTTGCCCAGTTCAGCTGGGTCATGCACGCTCAGGTAATGGCCGGGGATGATCAGGTCGGTGTCGATGTCGTCGCCGAACTTCCATGCTCTGCCCGAGATCTGCATGGTCTACACCTCCTCCGGGTGGGCTATGTGCCCGGCGATGGCGGACGCTGCAGCCACCTGAGGCCCCGACAGGTAGACCTCGCTCGTCTCATGGCCCATGCGCCCGACGAAGTTTCTGTTGGTAGTGGACACGCACCGCTCGCCTGCGTCGAGCGCTCCCATGTGGCCACCGAAACACGGGCCGCAAGTGGAGCAGCTCACGACGGCTCCGGCCTCGACGAACACGTCAATGAGGCCTTCCGCCAGAGCCTGCTTGTATACTTGCTGGCTGCCGGGGATCACTATGGTCCTCACCCACTTGTTCACTCGGCGCCCTTTGAGGATTGCGGCGGCCGTTCTCAGGTCAGAGATCCTACCATTGGTGCAGGATCCTATGACTACCTGGTGGATGTCTACGTCTTTCAGCTCAGATACAGACTTCACATTGGACGGCAGGTGCGGTGCGGCAACCTGGGGTTCCATGTCCGTCACGTCCAGAGTGATGACCGCCTTGTAGTTGCAGCCTTCGTCGCTGCGGAGTAGAGGCAGGCTGCCTGCGCCCGCAACGCCGGCCGCCGCGCGGAGCCACTCAATGGTGGTGCTGTCGGGCTCCACGATGCCTGACTTGGCGCCGGCTTCAATGGCCATGTTGCACATGGTCAGGCGGTCGTCGACTCCAAGTGAGCGCACGGCCTCGCCGCCGAACTCCATCGCGCAGTAGAGGGCGCCGCTGACGCCCACCTTTCCAATGGCCAGCAGGATGAGGTCCTTGCCGCCGATCCACCGCCCTGGTTTGCCCACGAATTCGAACCTTATGGTTTCGGGAACCTTCAGCCAGATCTCGCCCAGAGCCATCGCCCCGGCCAGGTCGGTGCTGCCCACACCAGTGGAGAACGCCCCGAGCCCGCCGTAGGTGACGGTGTGTGAGTCGGCACCGATCACCAGGTCGCCCGGGCGGATCAGGCCGGACTCAGGCAGAATCACGTGCTCAATGCCGAAGCCTGCGTCGTAGAAGTGAGTGATGTTGTGCTCCTTCGCGAACTCCCGCATCTCGCTGCTGGCTTTGGCGGCCTTCATGTCCTTGTTGGGCGTGAAGTGGTCGAGCACGATGAAGATCCTGTCCCGGTCGAATACATGGTCAGCTCCCATGCTCCTGAACACGTCCACGGCGATGGGGCCCGACACGTCGTTGGTCATCAGCAGGTCAGGTCGAACCTGGACTATCTCTCCCGGACGCACTTCCTCTTTCCCGGCATGTGCCGCCAGGATCTTCTCGGTTATGGTCATCGCCATCGTGGCTTCACCTGACCCGATACTTGGCTTCGAGCGCTCTGAAATCGTCCAGACCCACGAGGGTGTTGAACTGGGGGAACGTGAGCATTCTGTCTATCAGGCCGGCGGTGGTGCCCGTCCTCTTCAACTCATCTGCTGCCTCTCTGATGGCCTGAGCTGCCATGTAGAGGGTGGCCAGCGGGAAGATCACGAAGTTGTAGCCCATCGCCTCGAGCTCCTGCACTGACAGAAGCGGAGTCTTGCCCTGCTCAATCATGTTGGCCATGATGGGAATGCTGATCTCGTCACGGACTCTCTTGAGCTCGTCGACGCTTCTGGGCGCCTCGAGGAAGATCATGTCGGCGCCGGCGGCCACCGCCATCTTCGCCCGCGATAGCGCCTCGTCCAGGTCGTATACCGCCCGCGCATCGGTTCTGGCGATTATCACAAAATCGGGGTCGGTTCTGGCGTCAACTGCGGCCTCGATCTTCTTGGCGTACTCCTTAGCGTCGATGACCTGCTTGCCTTCCATGTGGCCGCAGCGCTTGGGCATTACCTGGTCTTCCAGGTGTATTGCCGCCACTCCGGTCTTCTCGTATTCCTGGATTGTGCGCCTCACGTTGATGGCGTTTCCGTAGCCGGTGTCGCCGTCGGCGATTACCGGCACGTTGACGGCCTGCGCCATCCTCGACGCGTGGTTGGCCATCTCGGTCAATGTGAGGAGGCCATAGTCGGGGGCGCCGAGGAGGTCAGCTGAGGCTCCGTAGCCGGTCATGTACACCGTGGGAAAGCCGGCTTGCTCGATGATCTTGGCTGACAGTGGGTTGAAAGCACCGGGGGCCACAATCAGCTTGCCTGTGGCGAGAAGTTGCCTGAATTGAGTCGTCTTCTTCAACTTCACCATCCCTTTCTTTCAGTCAGTCAGTTTCACTTTTCTTCGAGGCGCCGAGCTGGGGCTGGACCTGGCGTCAGCTGCTGGCGCACTCGGCGCCTCCGCTGCGCGGGGTGGGGGGGCCGGCACCCAGTCTCGCCGACAATAACTAGCAAGACTTGTGCCAAGTGCGCCATAGGCCTACTTGAACCATGCGTCTTCTGCATGTGTGCCGCGTGCGCAACACATCTGTCTCACAAGTGACACATTAATCTCGCCTCGCGGCTGTCGAGGGGTTGGTGCGGTTCTTGCATCGGTCTCACATCAGGACGCGATACTCGATTACGATCGAGAAAGGGAGGGATCGATGCTGTGAAAGTGCGTGAACGATTCAGACAGATGCTGTCGGAGCCCGGGTGCATAATCACCCCTGGGGTTTACGATGGCCTGTCCGCTCTGGCTGCACAGCTATCCGGGATCGATGCGGTGGTGATGGGCGGTTACGGCGTGTCCGCATCGCGGCTGGCCCGGCCCGACGTGGGGCTGCTGACCATGAGCGAAATGGCTGAGCAGCTCAAGATGGTGTGCGATGCGGTAACTATCCCCGTCATCGCCGACGGCGACACCGGATACGGCAACGAGGTCAATGTGGAGCGAACTGTGCAGGAATACGAACATGCGGGAGCCGCGGCAATTCTCCTGGAGGACCAGGAGTTCCCCAAGCGTTGCGGCCACATGGCCGGCAAGGCCGTTATCTCCGCGGACGACCACGCCCGCAAGCTCAAGGCGGCAGTGGCCGCGCGGCAAGATCCGGATTTCGTGATCATTGCCAGGTGCGATGCCCGGGGGCCGCTGGGGCTGGACGAGGCGCTTCGCCGTGGCCATCTCTACCTAGACGCCGGCGTCGATATGCTGTTCATCGAGGCCCCGCAGTCAGTAGACGAGCTCGCCACCATTGCGAGGGAGTTCAGCGGAGCAAAGCTCGTCGCCAACATGATCGAAGGCGGCAAGACGCCTGAGCTCGATGCCAAGGCCCTGGACGATATGGGCTTCAAGGTCGTGTTCTGGCCGTGCACAGCTCCTTACGTCGTGCTGAAGAACCTTGTAGACGTTTTCACCGCCTTGAAGGAGGATGGGACTACCGCTCGAGTGAGAGACCGGATGCTCTCCTTCACCGAGTTCAACAACACGATGAACCTCGATCGGTTCAGCGTGTGCCGAGCTCACTAAGCCTGCGCCACAGCGTGCTGCGGCTTATCCCGAGGTCGCGGGCGGCCTTCGACTTGTTGCCGCCCGCCTTCCTCAGGGCCTCTAACAGCTCGCGCTTCCTGAGCTTTCTGATCTCATCGCCCACAGTGCCATGCACATCCGCGACGGCTGTGGCGGCTGCAGCGGCCTGAGCAGTCGGGCGCACTGCCGAGCGACGTTCCGCCAACGAAGTCGCGATCAGCTCTTCTACCTGCCGCCTCAGTGCCCCGGGGGAGGGCACCCGCCCCTCAAGGATCACCACGAGGCGGTCGATGAAGTTCTCTAGTTCCCTTACGTTCCCCGGCCAGTCGTAGCCGCGCAGAACCTCACACATGGCTTCGAGGTGCTTGGTCTCAAGCAGGCTGGGGCTGGCTTCGCTGGCCCTGCTGAGAAAGTGGGTGACGAGCGGACAGATGTCTTCGGGGCGTTCACGCAGCGGGGGGATGCTCACGGTGAGCACGTTGAGCCTGTAGTACAGGTCGTCCCTGAAACGCTCCTCCTGCACCAGCTGCCACAAGTTCTTATTGCTAGACGAGATCACTCTCACATCCACCGGGATGATGTGGGTGCCGCCGACTCTGAGGATCTCCTTCTCCTGAAGCACACGGAGCAGCCGTGCCTGCAGACCGGGGGTGATCTCCCCGATCTCGTCTAGGAAAATGGTGCCCCTGTGCGCCAGCTCGAACAGGCCTTCTTTTCCGCCCCGCCTGGCGCCTGTGAAGGAGCCTTCCTCGTACCCGAAGAGTTCGCTCTCGAGCAGGCTCTCCGACAGTGCAGCGCAGTTCACCGCGACGAACGGCCCTGTTCGGCGTGGGCTCTCGTTGTGGATGCTCTGGGCAATGAGCTCCTTTCCGACGCCGCTTTCGCCGCCGATCAGCACCGCCAGGTCAGACCTGGCGAAGCGGGTGGCGCGGTCTATGATCGAGCCCATTAGCGGACTGCCGTACACGATGTGCTTGAACTCCGTGCGGGCGCGGAAGCCCTTCTTGTACTGGGAGCGGCGTATCTCCTCGGTAGCCGTCTGAATATAGCCCACATCCTGAAACGTCGCCACTACGCCCTCTATCTGCTGCCCGTACACGATGGGCACCCTGTTGGTGACGATCCGGACGTCGCCTAGGTCCTGAACTTGGTTCAACTCGGCCTGGCCGGATGCCAGAACCTCGTCGATCCGGGAGTTCGGTATCACGTCGGTGGCTTTGTTCCCCAGCACCTTCTTGGCAGACATGCCCATGATGCGCTCGGCTGCCGGGTTGAACTCCACGATCACGCCACGGGCGTCCGTAGCCATGATGCCGCCGTGGGTATGGTTGATTATCGTGCGGAACCGCTCGGCCCTTACTCGTTCCGCCCTTCTGGATTCGCCTACCTCGTAGGCGTGGCGCACGGCCAGGCGTATAGTCTCGCGCGAATACACCAGGACGCTTTCCAGGCCATGGTAGCCTGCGATCTCGCAGACGAGGCTGGCTCCGACAACGGAACGGCAACCTGTGCTCTTCAGACCGGCGATCTTGTTCCACAAGTCTTCATATCCATCGTAGGTGATCAAGATCACCTCTGGCTTGAGCACGTCGAGCACGTCGGCCAGGCCCTCCACGGGCTCGCGGAAACTGATGACGGCAACCGGGCCTCCGCGCGCCGACGCCTTGCGAATGGCTGACATCAGGTCGAACGCGCTGATGTTTATGCTCACCACAGGGGTGTGCAGGTGCGGCTTGATGAAGCTGGCATTGCCGCTGCCGCTCAGGAACACGTCGGCGGCTTCCTCGTTCTCGAGCCTGGTAGCGATCTTCACTGCATCTTCGAACAGCGCGTCGTATACGTTCAACGACACCTTTCCAACCAGGTCAGAAGGGAGCTTCATGTTCTTGAACAGGTCGGCCATGGCTTTGTATCCCATTACGGCTACTCTGATCTCCATCTGGTCCGCCTCCGGCCATTCAGGTGTAGGACACATCGCTGTCTTCTGCACATCTTTGGCAAACTCCTTTGGGAGACTGTTTCTCCACATGCCTTTGCGTGCCAGCGCCGTGAGTGGTATGTTCAAGACAGCATGAGTGTGGGCGTCAGTGTTCAAGTGGCTGTTACGGGATGTGAATCGTGTGAGACAGAGAGACGTGGCAGTGATCGCTGCAGGGGTTGCGCTGTTGTGTGCGATCCTACTGTTGCAGCTGCCGGCTGTGACCACCGCCGGCGGCGAGGTGTTGGTGCTTGACCGACAGGGCCGAGGTGCGCTGGCGGTGCTCTGCTTCACTGCACTGCTGTGGGCCAGTGAGGCGTTGCCGCTGGCTGTGTCGTCGCTGGTGGGATGCGTGCTGTTGGCCGTTGTCGGCGCTGCCCCGTGGGAGCAGGTGATCAGGTCGGGCATGACCAGTGACACCCTGCCATTTCTTGTGGGGATATCGATAACATCGGATGGGCTGAGGACATCCGGCCTGGCCGACAGGATGGCGTGCGCCATCGTGTCGAGGCGGCCGATGGGCAGGAAGGCGATGGTGTTGGCCTTTCTCTTCTTGGGGTGTGCGCTTTCGATGGTGGTAGGCAACATGGCCTCTGTGGCAGTCGTGGCGCCCATGGCTGCGGCCATCATCGGCGCCAGCGAGGACATGGCCGACAGGGTCGGGTTCGCCAAGGCCCTGATGATCGCCTGTGCGTGGGGCCCCACCATCGGAAGCATAGGCACGCCGGTGGGATCGTCGACGGGCATCATGACCATTGGCTTCCTCGACGAACTCGGAGGGGTGCAGGTAGACCTTGCGCGCTGGGCCGCAGTGGGGGTGCCGGCGGCTCTGGGGCTGGTGCTGGCCGGGTGGCTGATACTCATCGTGCGATTTCGCACGGAGAACACGCCCGTTCGGTGTAGGTTTGATGGCGCGGGCGGGCAGCGGGGGGGCCAGGTGCAGGGGCCGGTGCGGGGACTATCGCAGGCGGAGTGGGCAGTCATTGTCGGCCTGGCGGTGACGTGGGGTGTCTGGACACTCCTGCCTGAAGCGCCACTTTCGCTGGGCGCGATCATCGGCGCGATCCTCTATATCGTCACGAGGACGAAGCCGGTGCGGTGGAACGATATTGAACACTCTGTCAGTATGACCACGTTGGTGATAGTAGTGGCCGGCCTGTCTATTGGTTCAGCGGTGCACCAGACCACCGCCGGCCGCTGGCTTGGCAGTGCGTTGTTCTCGGGGGTGCTGAGCATGCCGCCGCTGTGGGGCGCAGCTGCCACCGCAGGAATGGTGATCCTCATCAAGATGTTCTTCTCAAGCAACACGGCGACTGCATCTCTCATACTGCCGATTCTCATATCGCTGAAGATGGCGGCCGGGCCGAGCCCGGTGGGGATGTGGCAGTTCGTGGCGCCTGCCGCCCTTACAAGCTCGCTGCCGATCATCCTGGTCACATCCTCGCCCGCAAACCTCATGGCCTACCGGCCTGGATACTTCACGGTGAAGGACATGGCCGGCCCAGGGTTGGTGCTGGCCGGAGCTGCGACCCTGGTGGTGGCGGTGGTGGTCACGCTGTTCGGGTGAGACTCATCTCTGAGGCTTCCGGTGTCGATTGCCTCCGGGCCGCTCTGCCGCCGCCCGGCCCCGCCGCGCATTGACGCCGTCGCTCGCGCGCGAGTATACTGACTATAGATGTAGTTAACCACCAAACAACGTCGAAGTCGAAGACTGGGGGTGATGCCGGTGAACATGGCTCCCCTGGGTGACCAGGAACTAGACCTGCTGCGTTATGTTACCGAGCACTCGCCGATTACGGTTCGCGAGGCTGCTGAGAGCTATGGCCGCGACCGAGGCCTGGCCCGCACTACTGTGCTCACCATGATGGAGCGCTTGAGGAGCAAGGGATATCTCACGCGAACCGAGGTCGATGGAGTCAACAAGTATTCACCCTGTCTCACCAGTTCAAAGCTGATGCAAGGCCTGGTTCGTGATTTTGTGCGCAACACCCTCGGAGGGACTCTGTCTCCCTTCGTAGCCTACCTCGCTGAAGACGCCGAGGTCAGCCCGGATGAACTGGACGACCTCAAACGCCTTGTCGAGGAGTTGGATTCCAGAGGCGATAGAAAATGAGCTTTGCGCAGGCGTGGATGGACCTGATGTGGGGAGCTTTCTGGCACGGAGTCGTCGCCCTCGGCATAGTGTCGGTGGTGTGCACGGCGTTTCCGCGTATCCCCGCGCGGGCGCGTTGCTGGTTGTGGCGTCTGGGGCTGGCCAAGCCGATGCTGTGCCTGATTGATGGGCCGCACATCAGTCTGCCGCTGCTTCCGCGCGCCCGCACACTGCTGGCCCAGGTTGTGTCGGCCGAGTTCGCCAGGGACATCCCGACGCGTTCGGCGCTGAAGCTCGCGTTGACGCCTCCGGCGCTGCTGATGTGTGCAGCAGTGCTGGTAGGCGGAGGTGCGTGTGTGGCCGCTGCGCTCTTGCGTGCGCGGCGGAAGAAGGCACAGTGCAGGCCGTTGCCGACAGGCGACACGGCTTCTGAGGTCGGCATCATCGTAGACCAGCTCTGCTCCGTTCTCGGGCTGGGCGCCAGCCGCCGCCCTGAGGTGCTCGTTGCGAGCTGGGCGAGTGTGCCGGTCACGCTGCGCTCGAGCCGCGGTCACGCAGTGGTGATACCGCACGCGCTTCTTGAGCCGGCGCGCCGTGACGACCTCCGTCTTGCACTCGCACACGAGCTGGCGCACGTGAAGCGCCGCGACCTCGAGTGGAACTGGCTTCCGATAGCTGCTAGACTGGTGTTCTTCATGAATCCGATGGTGTGGATCGCGTCGCGAGAACTTCTGCTTGCCCAGGAGATGGCGTGTGATGAGACTGCCGTCCGGATCACCGGCATACGCCCGGCGCGTTACGGGGCGTTGCTCGTTTCCATGGTCACCCCGCGCGCTTCCGCCTGGTCGATGTTGGCGCCTGCGACTGCTGCAGTCGGAGCGCCGGCCGCAGCGATCCGGCGTCGCCTGATAGAGCTGAGGCAGTCGGTGGTAGAGCCGCCGGTCTCGCGGGCCAGCGCCGCCATCATCGCCCTGGTGTTCATGTGCTTCGTCGTGATGCCCTTCAGGGTAGTCGAAGCGCCGCGGGTGAGCCCCAGTCTCCCAGTGCAGAGCCTCCACCTGAACCCTGCTCGCGGTTGGCTTGCGATTGATGCTGAAAGCCAGGACATAGCGTATGCTGAGTGATACGAGGCTTGAGGCGGCAGCAAGAGCCGTCGACGAATGGGCCGGGCAGGATCCGGCCGCGTCGGCCTACCCTGGCGCGGTCGCCGTGGTGATGCAGAACGGCAAGGTGCTGCTCAGGCATGCAGTGGGGCAGGTTTGGGCGCAAGGTTCTGAGCCGATGTCGGCGGCGCACGTGTTCGACGTGGCGTCGGTGACGAAGACTATCGCCACGGCGGCATCGGCGCTCACGCTGCTTCAGAGAGGCAAGCTCTGCCTCGAAGACACGGTCGATGAGTTCCTTCCGTCTCTCAGGGGGTCAGCCCTGGGGGGCGTGCGAATCTGGCATCTCATGACGCACACGGCAGGCTTTGCCGAGGTGCCGCCGATGTTCGAGATTGGCGCTGTCGGCGAAGACCCAGCCGATATCCTGTCGCGCGCGGCGCTGAGCTGGCCGGCAGGCAGCCACGTGAACTACAGCTGCAAGGGCTACATCGTGCTCGGCAGGGTAATCGAGGCCGTGACCGGCATGCAGCTTGATGAGTACGCACGTCGGAATGTGTTCGAGCCACTGAGGATGGAAAACACGTCTTACCTGCCTTTAGATACCCCGATTCCGGAGAGGATGCGCGCTGTCATGGTGCCCAGCGAGGCACGGTCGGCGACACCGCGCGGGGTTGCGCTGCGCGCGGCGTGGGCGCGGCGGGGCATGTGGATGGATGAGTGGCGGGAGCGGCATCGGTTGGGGCCGGGTGGATCGGGCGATGACAGGGGCAGCTGCGGCGATGTGGCGTTTGGTTGTGTGCACGATGAGAACGCGGCATGGCTCGGAGGGGTTTCGGGGAATGCGGGAGTGTTCTCGACTGCCGATGATCTGGCCAGGTTCGGCCAGATGTGGCTCGAGCGTGGTGTCGCCGTAGATGGCACGCGAGTGCTGAGCCAGGCCGTCGTGGAGCTTGCCACGCGCAGCTGGACCGGCGGCATGCCCGGTGGCGACAATCGCGGACTGGGCTGGCAACTTCCCACACCGGACATGTCCTTCGGCGACCTGGCGCCGCCAGGTACCATGGGCGTGACCGGGTTCACCGGCGCGGGCCTATGGGTTGTGCCGGCATACGGCGTGGTTGCGGTGCTGCTCAGCAACAGGCTTCAGTTCACTCGAAGAAATGAGCGCATCACGCGGGTCAGACGGTTGTTCATGAATGCAGTCTTGGCTGCGCTGGCCGACTAGAGCTGGGCGACTAGATATGAGGAGATCTTCATCTAAATGTATGATTACCACACGCACCACGAGCGCTGCGGCCACGCGAGCGGCTCAATCAGGGACTACATCGAGTCAGCGATAGCCAAGGGCCTGCGCGAGATAGGCATTGCCGATCATAGCCCCATCTACCATCTTGGAGACACTCCACACGCTCTGCCCAGCACTACCATGTCGCAGCTTGAGTTGCCCAACTACGTGAGCGAGATGACTGCCCTTAGAGACGAGTACGCGGGCATCATCGACGTAAAGCTGGGAATCGAGTCAGACTACGTTCCGGGGTGGGGGGAGCATTACCGTTCGCTTTGGCGCAGCTACAACTTGGACTTCGTCATAGGATCGGTCCACTTCGTAGGCGGCAAGTGGAGCCTGTTCCAGCACCGGCTGCCGCAGGGATACTCGACGGCGAGGGCGTTCACGGAATACCTTGACAACGTGATCGGCGCCGCGCGCAGCGGAGCCTACGACATCCTGGCACACTTCGATGTGATCAAGACCTTTGGCCACGTGCCGGAACCTCTGGACGCGTTTGATAGCCACATCCGCGCCGCCGTGGAGGCCGTGGCAGGGGCTGACATGGCCATGGAGCTGAACACCTCCGGTTGGCGGAAGAGCATAGACGAGCAGTATCCCTGGCGATTCGTGCTGGAACACGCACTAAGGTGCGGAATTCCGATAGTGTTGGGCTCGGACGCCCACTGCCCAGGCGATGTTGGCCGAGACCTTGACCGTGCGTTGGCGTTGCTCCGCGACGTGGGATTCCGGCACGTGGCCACCTACCGCAACAGGCAGCGCACGCTTGTGCCGATCGAGCAGGCAGTGCCGCAAGCTGCGAGACTCCGTTGACAACCGGGAGTGCCGATGGTAGAATCAACTTCGCAGGAATTGATATGGCGGCGTAGCTCAGGTGGTCAGAGCATGCGGTTCATACCCGCAGTGTCACTGGTTCGAGTCCAGTCGCCGCTACCATTCAAGATGAATCACGCCGTGGGCTAGGCCCACGGCGTTTCACTTAGCCGTATCGTGATATCCAGTCTCGAAAAGGGAAGCGATCGATGGGAGCGCAATGGGCGCAGGCGGCAGGAGAAGGGAAAGAGACCGGGGGACTCCCCGGTCTCCAGAAGCCAGAACTCGAGTGGCGTTGTCACTTGTTGTTCGATGAGGAGCGAGGGTGGGCAGCCGACGGCTCTGGCGGGGGCACCGGTTCGAGAGTGGAGTCGAATCCGTTGATCAGATCTAGTGCATAGCGCACGATATCGGATGTTCTGTTGTCTCCAATGTGAGCGGGTCCGACGTGCACCCACCACCAGTACTTGCCATCCGATTCGATCTCGTAAATCACGATATCGTCGGCATCAGCGGTGGAATAGGCCTCGAGTAGGTCGTTGCGCCTGACGAAGCCGGCGAGACTATCCTCGAGATCATGGAAGACGAGAGCGTCGTAATCATAGCCTGACTCAGTACCGATGTCCGGAGTCACCCATGTGAGCGTCCCTCCGGTC
Organism: Firmicutes bacterium UBA1393; assembly: GCA_002305255.1. Classification (GTDB taxonomy): domain Bacteria; phylum Bacillota; class DTU025; order DTU025; family DTU025; genus UBA1393. The sequence goes on from DBQN01000008.1 coordinate 33,183, forward strand.
TCGTAGTCCCAGTAATCTCCCCAGTCCGCTGAACCCGTCAGCCAGAAGAAGAGCGGGCTGATACCGCTATCGAGCGTGACGATGACCGGGCCATCAAACTCTGTGACGTCAAAGCTGGCGCCCGTATCGCAGATCACCAGAGCGTCGTAGCCCTCAGGTGCAGTGGTTAATTCGGAGGAGTCATTTACGGTTACGCCGTAGACGGATGTCAGTTCATCAGTGGGATTGAACGGATCGGTACCTCCCTCGAAGTTGGCTTCGTTTGCAAATGAATACCAGTAAACGGTCTCCACGACCATCGGCGAAGCCACAAAATCGATATTGAGTGCGTTGCTGCGGTCGATTACGGCTGCCCAGGGCGCGAACTCCAGCCCCGGCTTCGAGGGCCTGACTGTCACGGTGCCCCGAAGTCCGTCCTTGATCCAGGTTCCGTCTTCAGCTGTGACAACCGGAGAGAAGCCGCGCCCGAACCTGATCGTGACTCCGGGGATGCCCAGGCCGCTCACCGAGTCAGTAACCCTGCCCGATGCTGCATACGGGATTGGAGCCACCAGGCATCCCGATAGGCCCATGGTCAGAACCGCGACTAGGATCAACGCAGAGATGCGAAGTGTCTTCATCGAAATCTCCTCCCACGTCTTGGTACTGCTGTTGATAGTTCGACACCTCTGGCGACTTTCCTACAATGGGTGGCAATGGTTGGCCAGAAAGAGAGCATCACCATCGACGAGGGGTATGGGGGCGGCGTCCAACGGCTAGCCGCCGGCCCGCATTTGGGCCGCCACCTGCTCGATAGCGCGTGCCGCCGCCGTCGTCGCATCACTGTTGTCGCCTGGCCCTCCCGCGTCTACCGGCGCCATCTGCAGTAGTCCCGGTACGACTGTGGGCGCATCGGGAGCCACGGAAAGCGACCTCATGCCAAAGAAGTCGCCCTCGTCGACGAACCCGGTCTCATTAGCGTCAAGCCATCCGACGAGCTGGTGCTCGCCGGGTTGCGCGTCGAGAATGCGAAAGCTTCGGTCTCGCATGCCGAAGGCGACTGAGCTGGCGGGATCACAGTCTTGTGTCAGAACCCCGAACACCGCCCTATCTATCGTGGCCCCTACCAGGGCTGCGTAGGCGTTTACAAGGCCAGATCCGTATACGTCGTCGCGCCCCTCGTCGCCCAGGTCATGGCTGGTGTCTCTCAGCAGCGCGGCGACTTCTGCCGGCGGCATGTTTCCGCGCGCGGCCAGGATGAGGCTGACCACGCCTGTCACGTGCGGAGCGGCCATGGACGTGCCCTGCATGGTCAGGTACCTGTCGTACACGGTGGGCTGCGATACATCATAGCCCGTGCTCATGACCATCCTGGTGTGCTCCGAACCGCCCGGTGCCGCGACCGTCACGTCGGGCCCGTAGTTGGAGTAGTATGCGGGCTCATTGTCGCCGCCCGTCGCCGAAACCGAGATCACACCCGGCAATGATGCCGGATACTCCGGACTCGTGCCGGTGTAGTTGGCGCTGTTGCCGGCAGCCGCCACTACTGTGACGCCCTGAGCCAGCGCATACTGGACTGCCGATCTCAACACCGGGCCTGGCTCATTCCTGCCACTGAGGCTCAGATTGATGACATCAGCACCCTGGTCCACACTCCAGATTATCGCCTCGGCGATCTTGGAGTAGCTCCCGCTACCCGAGCCGTCTAGCACCCGCACAGGCAGTATGTCAGCCGCCCAGTTCACCCCGGCCACGCCGAGCGCGTTGTCGGTGACTGCAGCAATCGTGCCTGCCACGTGCGTGCCGTGGCTCTTGCCCTGCAGACGGCCTGACTTGTCAGGTATGTCAGTAGGATCGTCGTCATCGTCGACGAAATCCCAGCCCTGCAAGGCACTGGCGCCCAGGTCGGGGTGCTCGCGGCGCAGTCCGGTATCGATCACTGCCACCGTCACGCGGCGGGTTGATCCCGTTTCGACAGCCCATGCCCGCGGCAGACTGATGGCCCTGTAATGCCACTGATCGGTCGCGTAAACTGGGTCGTTCGGCTCAATGGCGGTGGCCCACACGGGGTAATCAGGGTAGACAAACTCCACTAGCGGCAATGCTGACAGCTCCACCGTCATCTGTTCCGCACTGGGCGCAGCTGCTCGCGCTTTCGAGACCGGCGGCCGGACAACATAGATGCCGGTGAGCGGCAGGTAGCTGTCGATGGTGTATCCGAGTGACTCAAGCGTTGCTCTGAACGCCTCGTCTGAAACGCCCGGCGAGGGCCGCACCTGCAGCGCCTCGGCGGTGGAGGCGTCGGCCGACGCAGAAGACAGAGGCGCGCGGGCCTGCGGAAGCGCCGATAGTCGAGCGACTCCTGCCTGGCGGGTGGCGGCGGTGGCGTTGGGATAAGTAGACGGGTCGTTCGTCAGCGTCGCGCGACCCATGATGGAGGCGAGACCGGAGGGCGGTTTTTCCGTCAACTCCACAACGATTGTGGTGGTCTTGTTGCTGGTTATCTTAACAGTTGCAGAAGACGGAAAGTACCCCTCGGCTGCAACGGTGACCTCGCGTAGGCCGGCCGGAACCCGGCTGAAGGCGAACGACCCGCTAGATGTGGTGACCTGCCTGAGCCCCACCCGTACCGTGGCCGTCGTCGTGACCAACTCTCGAGTGAACGAGTCGATGATGGTGCCGTTGAGGCGGCCGGAGTTCGATGACAGACAGCCGGCTGCCAGGGTAAGCATACATGCGACAGCCACAGCAACGATGAGACGGACGATTCTGAGTGGGATCCGCACCATGAACATGCCTCCAACTGCAGCCGAAAGCGCTACATGACGAGAAGTGTTCGTCAGCTTCGCTACGTATCCTGCTGGCTGGTTCGGGAACGCCTGGTGGGAGCGTGGAGTAGAAGGCGAACTGCCCTGCCCTGCCTCTGTCGTGGCTCCGCTGGTTCTCCCGCTCACGTTCTCCCTATCCGTGCGATGTGCGGAGGCTGGCGGGCTGCTTCAGGCCCGCTCGGGGCTGCACGGAGTCGAGGGCTTCGAAATGCACAGATTTCGTGCGTTGGTGGATTGGCCTGGTGGGTTATCGGTATTTCGCGGCGCCAACCGCCTGGTTCTCGGTATCTGGCGACGGCAAGCCCGGCCCGATGGTGCAAGGACGCGAGCCCATCGTCTGCGCCCAGAGCAGGTCGCGCGAGGCCCCGCGCGTTCCCGCAGCTAAACGCAGTGTGTAAGGGCTGCAACGAGGAGCAGACTGATAGCCTGTCATCGGCCCCCATCCTGCACCATCGCTCTAGAGTGCGAAATGAGAGAATTCCGGGCGCTGGCGGCGTGGCCTGGCAGTTTATTGGTATTTCGCGGCGCCAACCGCCTGGTTTTCGGTATCTGGCGAGGGTGAGCCCGGCTCGATGGTGCAAGGACGCGAGCCCATCGTCTGCGGTCAAAGCAGGTCGCCCGACGTCGGCGCGTTCCCGCAGCTAGACACAGTATGGACAGTCTGTTCTGCAGGGCAGACTGAATCAGTTTGGTCCTCTCCAAACCGACGACGTAGGCGCGGAAGGAGACATGACCAGATATCACGCATTCGTGCGGCGAACTGGCGATTTATCGGTATTTCGCGGAGCCAATCGCCCAGTTATCGGTATCTGACCCTGTCGATCCCGTCCTCATCAGCGTGCCAGGCGAGCCCATCAACCGAGGCCATCGCGACTCATTCGGCACGCATAGCATTCTCGCAGCTAGACGCAATATGAAATGTCAGCCCTGCAGGGCTGACTAGTCCTCTGTAGTTCACGGTGACCTGACG
>DBQN01000062.1:0-4687 GCA_002305255.1 Firmicutes bacterium UBA1393
GTTCTCTTCATTACAGACACCCCCTGCTAATTCTACTCTGGTGCCGAGACATGGTCAAACAGGCACCAGTCCCAATTATTGGTTTACAGCTGATGCCAGTCATGGTATGATGTGATACACAGTGTTGCTTAAGGGGAATGGTGCCTATGCTGCCGGCGTCAGTCATCAGCGCCACTGTAAGGCCACATTGCGGCACGCCAACGCCGCCAGGTGAGAGAGTCGCCACACTGGCGACACCTCAGGTTACTGATGGGCAGGGGCATGCCCGGGGCTTTGGAGGGCGAGAGCTGTATGTAGGTGAGATCCGCGACGCTGTCATGTCGGAGGGACTCGCCTGCCCTCACTGCCACGGTAGACGGGTTGTCCGCTATGGCAAGCGCAAAGGGGTGCAGCGCTACAGGTGCAGAGAGTGTGGGCGCACGTTCACTGACTTCACTGGCACCGTCTTGCATGGCCTGCGCCGCCGCGACCTGTGGCTCGATTTCTGCCAGTGTCTCATGGAAGGACTCTCTGTGAGAGATGCCGCTGAGAGGCTCGGCATATCAAAGAACACCTCCTTCGCATGGAGGCATCGGGCCATATCTGCTCTCGCCACTGCCGATTCGCACTGCATGTGCAAGGGTCTTGTGGAGCTTGCACAACTACCTATGCTCCGTTCATTCAAGGGCTCGAAGGTGCCGCCAGATGCTCGAATGGATCACCTGAAGCCGTGGGTGAGTCGTTACCACCGGGTATACGGCCATCTCATACCACGGCCCAGGCTGATTACGCTGCTTGTCGCCGTTGACCGGGCCGGTCGAACCAGGGCGGAGGTGGTTCCCCGCGGCGAGATCCTCACGCCAACGCTCTCGCGGATGGCGGTGAGCCAGGCCGAAGTGTGTGTGCCCGGCGTCGGGAACCGTTTCCGGTTTGGAGCTGGCTGGCCAGGTGGAGTGAGATGGATCGGCGGACTCCGACGCAGAATCGGGCGAGTGGGCGGTGGCCCGCTATACCATGTGCGGAACGCGAACCGCCTCATCCACGATTTTGTGGAGTGGATGAGGCGGTTCTTCGGCGTGGCCACGAAGTATCTGCTGCGCTACTTCTCATGGCATCTGCGCGTGGCAGCCCTTGCCGGCTCAGGCTCTGCGGCCGCGCCGAAGCTGCTGTTCTTAGAGATGCTCGGGCGTGGGCCGATGGCGGTTGGGCTGCGAGTATGAGGCGGTGGTTGCTTTGCGACTCATCAACCACCAACTGGGACAGCTGATATGGGCGCAGAGGGCCACACACTTGCCTCTCTACGCAGCATGACCGTCTGGGCCATCATGGCACAGACGGTCGTGCACAACGCGGTGAAGGGGTCAGGCTGCCTTCGGCGCTGGATCCGGGGTTAGATGCAGAGCACGAAGCGGCAGAACAAGTATACCAGGAACGCGATGACGGCAACCCAAAGCCATACCCACCAGGGCCAGATGAGAAAGATGTTCGCTCCTACCTCAGCCATGTGCGTCACCTCCCTTGCCGGGTCTGGCTCATACTATGTAGCCCCGGTGAGTTTGGCGACTGTCTCATAGGCCTGCCTAGCGCCTTCTTCTCGCCAGTTCGTCGATGATTTCCTCAGGCTTGATGCCATGGTAGGCCAGCACCATCAGAGAGTGAAACCAGAGGTCCGCAGTCTCATAGATGATCTCCCCACGGCTATCGTTCTTCGAAGCGATGATCACCTCGCCGGCCTCCTCGGCTACCTTCTTGAGAATGCGGTCTACACCGGCAGTCATGAGCCTGGCTGTGTAGGACTTCTCCGGATCTCCGCTCTCCTTCCTCTGAATGAGGACGTCGTAGAGCTGATCGAGGCTAAAGGGTTCTTCACCGGTGCTCTGATCAAAGCAGGATCTGGCGCCAGTGTGGCAGGCGACGCCTATCTGCTCGACTGTCACCAGCAGCGCATCCTTGTCGCAGTCGAAGGCTATATCCTTCACCAGCTGATAGTTGCCGGATGTCTCGCCCTTGGTCCAGAGCTGCCGGCGGCTGCGGCTCCAGTAACAGGCCTTGCCGGTCTCCAAAGTCTTGAGTAGCGATTCGCGGTTCATGTAGGCGAGCATCAGCACCTGCTTGGTGCGGCAGTCTTGCACAATGGCCGGGATCAGCCCGGCGGCGTCGAAAGTGAGCTCGTCGATGGTCTCAGAGGTGATCACAGCCTGACGTCAACTCCTCTTTCGGCTAGATACGCCTTGACCTGGCCGACGGTGAAGGTGCCGAAGTGGAACACCGACGCTCCAAGGGCGGCGTCGGCCCGGCCTTCTGTAAGGGCCAGGTAGAAGTCTTCGAGGCTGCCGGCGCCGCCGGAGGCCACCACGGGGATGGTGACTGCGTCGGCGACGGCGCGGAGCTGCTCGATGTCGTAGCCGCTGGTGACGCCGTCACGGTTGACGCTCGTGAGCAGGATCTCGCCTGCGCCCAGCTCTTCGACGCGGCGGGCCCAGTCCAGCAAGTCGACGTCAGTGACCTCAAGGCCGCCTGCCACGCACACGTCCCACTTGCCCGGTCGGCGCTCACTGGCTGTGGCATCGATGGCGGCTACCACGCGGGCCGATTCGATGGCGCGGGCCAGCTCTCTGACGAGTTCAGGCCGGCGCACGGCTGCAGTGTTAATGCCCACTTTGCTCGCGCCGGCGTTCAGCACCTGTTCGGCCTGGTCGACACTGGCGATTCCCCCGCCCACGGCCAGAGGGATGTTGATAGCCGGGGCGACACTGCGCACGGTGGCAAGGCGAGTTGCCCTGCCTTCGGTTGTGGCTGAGATGTCGAGTAGCACTAGCTCGTCAGCGCCCTGTCTCTCATACTCGCGGGCCAGCTCAGTGGGATCGCCTACGTCTCGCACGTTGACAAAGTTGACACCCTTTACGACGCGGCCTTCCCTAGTGTCTAGACATGGTATAATCCGCTTGCTCATTCTTCCTGCTCCTTCCTTCTGCTATAGTGAGTGCCTCGGTGAGGTCGACGTCACCGGTGTAGAGCGCGCGGCCGATGATCACGCCTGCAAGGCCACCTGAGGTGCAATCGGGGGCAGCCAGGGGGGCGAGGCGCTGCACGTCGTCGAGGGATCCCACGCCGCCGGCTGCGATGATGCGGGCTCCGGTGCTGATCATCGCCTCGATGGACGCGATGTCGAGGCCGCGCAGGGTGCCGTCGCGGGAAACGTCGGTGTATACGAACTCGCGCACGCCTACGTCCATCATGGCGGCGGCGAGGTCGGCGCCTGTGGTTTGCGATGATGATAACCAGCCACGGGTGGCTGCGAGGCCGTCACGGCAGTCTATGCTGACGATGATGCGCGCCGGGCCGAAACGCTCGATCAGTGCGGCCACGAGCTCCGGGTCTTCGCAGGCGGCGGTGCCGATGAGCACGCGCGCGACTCCGGCGTCGAAGGCGGCACATACATCTGCCTCGGAACGCAGGCCGCCGCCGAGCTGAACTGGGATGCCGACGAAACGGGCGATCTGCCCCACGATGTCGAGGTTCGTCGGGCGGCCGGCGCGGGCGCCGTCGAGGTCGACAATGTGCAGCATACGCGCGCCGCGGCGGGCCCAGGCTGCCCCGACTTGCACAGGATCGGCCGAATACTCGGTGAGCTTTGAGTAGTCTCCCTGATAGAGGCGGACACACTTTCCGCCGCAGAGGTCTATGGCTGGTATGACCAGCACCTACAGCACCCCCTTACTCGACGGGATATCGGCGGAGGTGATGGCCGCGGCTGCCGCAAGGGCCCGACCCAGAGCCTTGAACATCGCCTCGATGATGTGGTGTGTGTTGCGCCCGTACATCACGTTCACGTGCAGGGCGATGCCCGCGGATGAAGCCACTGCGCGCATGAACTCTTCGACGAGCTCGGTGTCGAAGTCGCCCACCTTCTGGGCTGGGAGGGCGGCGTTGTAGACCAGATAGGGCCGTCCGCTGAGGTCGACGGTCACCATGCACAGAGCCTCGTCCATTGGAATCGCGGCGTGGCCGTAGCGGGCGATGCCGCGGCGGTCGCCGAGGGCCCTGGAGATCGCGGAGCCGAGGCAGAGGCCGATGTCCTCCACCAAGTGGTGGTAGTCGACGCGGGTGTCGCCGCGGCCGGTGACGGCAAGGCCGAATCCGCTGTGGAATGCGAAGAGCTCAAGCATGTGGCCGAGGAAGCCGCACTCGATGTCGATGGCGGCGGCGGCCGGGGTGTCGAGGGCACCGTCCAGGGCGAGGCGCACTGACACGGTGGTCTCGCGTGTGGTACGCTCGATTTCTGCCTTGCGTGAGGTCGTCATGTGTTTACCTCCCCTCCTCACAGAACTCGCGGAGTGCCGTGATGAAAGCATTGTTCTCGTGGGGCGCGCCCACGGTGACTCTGAGGCGGCCCTTGAGCACCGGATCGCTGGCGTAGCGCCGCACCAGCACGCCGCGGCGTTTGAGGCCTTCCCACACCGGGCCGGCGTCGTCCGCCCATCGGTCTACGTGGAACAAGAGGAAGTTCGTGCACGATGGCAGCCAGCCCACGCCGGGTATCGTTGCCATGGCCTGTTCCAGTCGGGCGCGCTCGGCAACGACGGCGGCGACGGTGGCGTCGCGACGGTCCGTGCAGCTCAACAGGGTTTTTGCGGCAGCCAGGCTCAACGAGTCGAGGTTGAAGGGCTGACGCACCTTCTCCAGCTCCATTGCCACCTCTGGGGAG
>DBQN01000062.1:4739-4877 GCA_002305255.1 Firmicutes bacterium UBA1393
TTGCCGAGGGGCATCGTGAGGAGCGGCAGTGCGCTGTCGCCGCAGAAGTCGATGTATGCCTCGTCCACTACGACCAGGCCACGCGTGGCCTCGACAAGCCGTGCGACATCGCCAGAGCTAACCCGCCCGCCGGTGGGG
>DBQN01000044.1:0-142 GCA_002305255.1 Firmicutes bacterium UBA1393
AAATCTTGCCATGTCGGACCTCGCAGCACGCAACGAGGGGATCGTGCAATGGTACCCGGGACTGCCGGGGATCAGTCAGGATGGATATGCCCTGCGGGGCATATCCACAATCTATTGACTTAGCTGCGGTGATCGTGATCGC
>DBQN01000044.1:221-49710 GCA_002305255.1 Firmicutes bacterium UBA1393
CCGATTTCCTGGCACTCCAGGGGCTGAAACGGTGAAAACCTTACATTTCACAGCGCGAGCGCCCGAAATCTTGCCATGTCGGGTCACGCAGCGGGCGGCGAGTGGGGCCGCGCCGAGGAGGGATATCACCAACAGGGCAAATCTGCGATCTATGGCTGGTTCAGAACCGTTGGGGGCAACTTGACCGATGGGAGCCGTCGGCAACGCGCCGGCAGGAGCGGAAGAGGCTAAAGTGCCGTACAAAGAAGATGGCGGGAGTACATGGGAATCGAACCCACCGCGGCCAGGTTAGCTGCCCGCCACTGGATTTGAAGTCCAGGAGGCCCACCAGGACCAATCTACTCCCGCGCCGGCTCACGCCGTGACCACATTATACAGCATGATCAGCACGGCGTCGATAATCTCGCAGGCCTAGTGCCCGTCGACCCGGCACCGAGGATCTCCGTTGTTCCTCAGTTGTTCCCCGATCGAGCCTATGACTCTGCCCGCCGCGGCCACAGCGCCCAGCGACTGCGGACGCTTTCGGTGGCGTACAGGGGGTAAGCCGCTATCTCGGTCTCGCCCGCGAACACCCTAAGCCAGCCAAGGCGCTGGCCTGCCCAGACAGGTGCCCTCGGTCGCCCGGGGCAGTCTATCACCGTATTCAGTCGGCCCACAGCCGATGAGGACACCACCGCCTGCACTGCCCCGGCCGGCGCCATGCCCACACTGGGGCTGACGCCGCTGTCTACCAGCACCGCCGCGACCTCCTGCCCTGCATCGGCGATGTCGAGTCTCACGAAGCTGTTGAACCCGTAATCGAGCAACCTCGCAGCGTCGTTGAACCGTGCGCCCGACTTGAGCACCACCGCAATGAGCTGCAATCCGTCGCGCGTGGCCGACGCCGCCAGGCAATGACCGGCGGCGGTGGTGGTGCCGGTCTTCACCCCGTCGGCCCCCTGATAACTCCAGAGCAGCTTGTTCGTGTTGTACACGACGCTCGAACCCACCACTTCGTCGCCGCGAAGCTTTGACGACCAGAGCTCCGTGGAGCCCACTATATCGGCGAACTTGGGCATAGCAAGGCCCCTGGCGCACATGACTGCGATGTCGCGGGCGGTAGTGTAGTGCCCCGTGGCCGACAGCCCGTGGGGGTTCGCGAACCTGGTGCCGGTGAGGCCCATGCTCTTCGCCCTGGCGTTCATCATAGCCACGAACTGCTCAACACTGCCACCGATATGCTCGGCGATGGCGGTAGCGCCGTCATTGCCCGATCGGAGCATCATCGCCCTTATGAGCTCCTCGAGCTTCATCTGCTGCCCGGTGCGCAGGCCGAGTGACGAGCCTGCCACCGATGCGGCCCGGCTCGACACAGTAACCGTGTCGGCGAGGTTTCCCCTCTCCAGGGCGACAATGGCCGTCATCACCTTGGTGATACTCGCCGGCTCGCGGCGCTGGTCAGCGTTTTTCCCGAACAACAACGCCCCGGTTCGTGCCTCCATGAGCACAGCTGCAGCGGCACTCACCGATGGCCCGCCGCCGCCATCGAGGATCATGATGGCAGAGGCCTGCGCAGAGCCTGCGACCGCTGCCACCCAAGTCGCCTCGCCTGCCGGCGACAGCTGCGCCGACAGCGGCATCGATACCGGCACCGCTGCAGGCGCCGCCCCCGTCGACGACATCGACGACACCGACACCGGCGCCGGCGCCATGGCCGGCAAGGCGCGCAGATGCTCCTCAACCGTTCCGACACAGGTGAGGATCGTTCCCGCCACGGCTAGCGCCATAAGGCGCGATGACACACGGCCTGCCCTGATTTTCAAGCGCATACACCTCCGGCAGCTCGGACTGCCAGATACTACGCGCTTCACCCGCAGCCTAGAACGGGCCTACACCCTAATCCACCGCACGACCGCTTGTCACCAGGGACGCCCCCGAGCCGATCATAGACGGATTGTAAGGGCACCGCCTGCAGCGCTCCCGCGCGATAAACATCGCCACGGCGTCGGGCGCATCTACCTGCGGTACGTTTCCCGACAACATCGCCGCCCTGCCCTCCCTCGTGAGAGTGAGCACCGGACGGCGACCGAAGGACGATCTCAAATAGCCTGCGTTCACCAGCTGGTCGATGACGGCCACGATCTGCTGGATGGTCAGCATCCTCAGCTCGCCGTATAGCGGTATTCTGGCGAGGTCCATTCTGAGGATGTCGCGCGAGCCCGACCCGCGAAGCACCCGGGCCAGTTTGGTTTTGCCCACGCGGAACGGAATGGAATCGACACACTTCAGCACGGAAGCGGCATACCTGCCCGATTCGCCTGTGGTCTCTCTGACATGGCCAATGCCTTCCACTACGGACACCTCCTGCCACATTCGTCCAAGGACATGTTACCATTCATGCCCTCTGATGGCAAGAGATTTCCTCTCATACCAGCTACTGTGCGGTCCTCACCTGCGCGCGCCCGGTGTACTCGCTGTGTAGCAGGGACGTAACCGCGCTTCCTGCTATCAATACCCCTGTCGGCTCGGCCTCTGCCCCTGCCCTGACTACTACTTCAAGACCGGCTCCCGCCTCGGCCGCCGGGCCTGCAAGCTCAATAGTCGCCTGATATGAGGTGAGCCCTGTCCTGTTGAGACCGACTACCAGCCTCCGCCCCACCGCCGGCTCTCTCTCGCTCGTGCCGCCGCCGTCGCCTACCTGAACTGCTGTCGCACCAGCGCTGGCCCCGAGCAGCGCATAGCTGCAGTCGGCACCTTTGACGGCTATGGCCACCGGCCCCATGCCCCCTGCGACCTCAGCCACCGCCCAGGCCAGCGGCAACCGACTTGTCGCCGTTATGACGAGCGCGTGGCCGCCGCCTGCGCCGTCAGCATCGGTTCCCTCATTGCCCCCGCCCAGTGCCTCGATCCGCGCATCGACGTTAATCACGGGAGCGCTGCCGCCCAGCGCCACGACGCTCCGGTGCGAGGCCTCGTTGATCGTCGTGCTGCCGCCTGCAGCCCGCACCACCTCAACGCCTTTCAGGCTCTCCCGGCTCTCCAGGATAACCTGCGCTTCTCCGCTGGCTCCCTGCCCGAACGTGGCCACCACCAACTTCGGCCTCTGCTGAGTATAGCTCGGGCAGGCGAACACAACCGCTGTCATCACGAGCGCCACCAGGGCAAGCACTGCCCGCAGACTTGCCCTCCCTCTCCCAACAAGCACTCCCGCGCCGGCGCTCACTGCGCCGCGGCCGCCTCTGAACTCCCTGACCACCACACCAGGCAGCACGTCCGGCAGCCTCCCGCCGCGAGACGTGGTTCCGATCCCACCGGCGCGCGCGCCGCCCGGAACCCGCCCGGCACTGGATCGTCCGCTGCTGCCAGGCATATCGCTGAACCCGTCACCGGAGTCGAGGGAATCAAGCCGCATCCGTCGTGAGCCCAGCGTGAGCATGGAAAGCACGTACGGCAGCAGCGCGACGGCTGTCAGCAGAGCTAGCACCACCGGCACTTCGAGCAGGTCTCCCACTGTCACCCGGCCGATACCCGTCGCCAGCTTGGCGAGCAACCACGCCGCAGGTAACACCGCCACCCCCGCAAGCATCGTCCGCAACCATCTCACGCCCGAGGCCAGTGCGGCGACAGTCGCCAGGAGCGAAATGGCCGGCACAACAGCGCCTGCCCGGACCGCCAGCAGTGCGTAGCCCACCAGGCCCACCTGAGCCACCAGTGCTATGCGCAGCAAGGGAGCACGCCGAGCCTTCGATACAGGGTTCCACCCGACTACGCCGCTCGCCATCACAGCGGCAAGTGCCACTACACACCCTGCCGCCGCGGCGTGGGCCAGAGGGTAAGCAGTCCAAGGCCTTGCCAGGCCGCGAACCAACGACACGAGCGTCGAGGGTATCGCCCCGGTCCAGAGCACGGCCGACATGATAGCATACAGGGCCCCAGTCCAGAGCAGAGCCGACAAGATGCCCGACTCCCTGGGCCTATCAGGGCCTAACCATATCAGTCTCCCAGCAAATCCGATACCGACAACGCCTGCGGCCATCGCGAGCACCGACACCGCCAGGGCCGGCATGTAAGGCACCGCCACGACCGCTCCGGCCACTCGAAGCGCGACGTAAGGTGCCCGGCTGCCCTCGGCCAACTCCGCTCTTGCTGCCTGGTCACCTGCCCAGCGCAGTGCCGCGAGGGCCGCATCGGCCGCCCGCGCCGCTGCCATTGCCCTGGTGTCGGCATCTGCGGCCCTGTTCGACGAGTACACGGCCGCGACGGTTCCCACTCTGAAGTGGGGTGACGAGGGCGAAGTAGTCAATGTGAGGGCAGGAGTGCCTGACACAATGAAGGGCGAGCTATCGGCTGCGACGGTTCTCAGGAAGGCAAGCGTCGTGTCGAAGCGCACTCGTGAGCCGGTTGCATCGCCGATAGCGTCCGCAGCCCCGGCAAGGATCGACGGCGGGCACGCCCGCGTCCCGGCCCACGGAATCAGTGAGATCGGCGTGTCGCCGTCAACTGCATCGAGGATGATGGCCATGGCCAGGCCGCCCGGGGCAACAGGGCCCGAGGCGATCCCGTCGCAGAAGGCCTTTGACCCGGCCCTGCCGTGGGCACTGCCTCCGAAGGCCGCGAACACTACGTTGAACTCGAGCTGCATCTCCGCAACTGCCCTGGCACATTCGAGCATAGCGGCGAGGCCTGATCCGTCATCGAATCCGGTGGCCGTAAGTGACGATTCAGGCGAGAGCGGCGCACCGAGCAACACCGTGGGCACTCCGTCGCGCACCCCGCCCGGCGCCCCCTGCCCTGCCGGCCTCGCCAGGGCGACGATGTTCTCCGACACAGCCTGTCCGTCATCGGCGACGCGGGTGAAGGGTTGCTCCCACACCTCGTATCCGTATACTCTGAGCTGAGCGGCTACGTAATCCGCCACCTGGCGCTCCTGGTAGGAACCTGCAGGCCTGTAGATGTATTCGTCGTCTATGGCCTTGATGTGCGCTGCCACGGCCGCCGGATCTGCCCACACGGTGGCCGGCTGCCGCACTGCCTCATCCCGAACCCGCAACCATTCCACGACTGCCGCGGGCGGACGCAACACAAGCAGCCCTGCTGCTATCAGCAGGGCCGCTGCGGCCACTATTGCCACGTATAGGCCTACCCGGCCACGGCGTGTGCGGCCACCGAGGCGGCCTGCGCGCACAGATGCGCTCGTGCGAATGCGCACGCGAACGCGCTCATTCGTGTTGCCGCGTCCGCGCCAGCGCCCAGCCGCTCGCGACCCCGAGCTGCCTCCTAGTCCGCCGGCCCACACGCGCGCAAGACGGTTTCCGCCCCCACCGTAGCGGGATCTCGCGCCTGATCGCCTCAACGCCCGGTGTTCACCTCTATCTTGCCCGCGCCGACGTGCACTGTCAGGCGAAGGGTGGAGCCGGCCGAGTAGTAGTCAGGCGACTCCCAGGTCACGCTTGATCCAACGCTCCTGCCACCCTGTTTTGAGCCATTGACGTACACCGAGCCGGCGCCTACGTCAGCCACGAGCGCAAGCCCTATGCCCCGCGGCACATTCACAACCAAAGTGCCTGCACCAACCTCAAGGCGCCCCTCGATTCTGCGCGCCGCCGGGGAGCCTTCGTATCCGAAGTCCAGCTTGGCCGTGCCGGAGCCGACGTCGCCATCTACCGATGTTATCTGGGTGTTGCCTATGCCCGATATGTCGACGGTGCCTGCGCCGACGTCGAACTTGAGTCGACGACCGTATCCGAGCGCGGCCCCGTCTCCCGGGGACGCGAAACGTGCCAGCGCAGTGCCGCCACCGACAGTGATGGTCACGTCTGTCACCGCGGTCCGGCCCAGCTCTGCTTCGATCCGCCCCGCCGCCACCGAGAGATCGAGGGCGGTCGGAAGATCCGGCCGGCCAAGCTCCAACCTGTGCACATCCTTGCCGTTCCACACCAGTGGCCAGAACGAGTGTGGGGTCTTACTGGTGGCATACCGCAGCTCCAGCGTCGACCCGACCATCATCTTGCTGAGCACGGGCTTGGATGCCTCAGTGTGATACTTTGCCTCTGCGCTCACGATCTGCCCGGTCGCCGCCGGCGCAGCCGTGATATAGGTATCCGCCGCCGCGACATCGACAGTGAGCCTCACGGCAGCAGGATCGTACTCACTGCTGCTCACCGAGAAAGACTGCCTGAGCTTGGGCTCTGACCCAAACTCGGCGAATCCGCCCGAGCCCATGCTGCCTATAGTCCACACGACGAGCGCGACCACGCCGATAAGCGCCGCGGATCCCAGCGCCCATCCTATCGCCCTGCTCTGGCCGAAGATGATCCCGATACCCCAGAGTATTATTAGCACAGGCCAGAAGCGCACGAGCTCGCCCCAGATAGCCCACGGTAACATGCCGGTGGTGTTCATCAACAACAATATGCCTGCAAGGATCAGCAAAACAGGTCCAACTATGTCGCGTCGATAGCCGCCTGATGCCATGTCGATCGCCTCCTACCCGCGGTACGTTTCGCACTCGCCCCGTGTTTTCCTGCGTACGCCTGCACGAACTCCCGCAGCCATCCGGGCATAGTGTATTGTGCCATGTGAGCCAATCGAAAGGAGTACCACCATATGCGCTCAGCCGCAATAGCCCGGCACGTGTTCGCCGGAGCCAACACCTCAGAAGGCTTCAGATCCTTCTTCAACTACCTGATCAGCCCCGAAGCCCACCGCATCATAGTGCTCAAAGGCGGCCCAGGCGTGGGCAAGAGCACGTTCATGAAACACATAGCCGAATCACTGCTGAAGATGGGGCATGACGTCGAGATGTTCCACTGCTCGTCGGATCCGGAGTCACTCGACGGAATGGCCTGCCCCGACCTGCAGGTCGCAGTTGTCGACGGCACTGCCCCTCACATAGTCGACCTGCGCTACCCGGGGGCAGTCGACGAAATAGTCTACCTAGGCGACTACTGGGATGAGTCAGCCATCCGCGACCACCGGCAGGAGATCTTCACTGCCTCGAAAGAGAAGGCCACCAATTTCAGCAGGGCGTACCGGTTCCTGCGCACCGCAGGCGACGTGTTGAACGACTGGAGCGAGGCCAACTCCATGGCCCTCGACAGGGGCAAAGCCAACAGGCTCGCGTCGGCGGCTGTCAAGAACGTGCTCGGGGCAGTGAGCGAGTTCGATGCCACGGTGCCGGGCCGCGTGAGGGAGCTGTTCGCCTCCGCCACGACGCCCGACGGGTTCGTCAACTACGTCGACAGCCTCGTTCGGCCCTGCGCCAACGTGTATGTCGTCGTCGGCGGACCGGGCACAGGCAAGTCCACCCTCCTGAGGCGTCTCGCCGACGAGGCCATCCGCAGGGGGTTGGATGTAGAGCTGTTCCACTGTTCTCTCAACGCCGACAGTCTCGAACACATCGTGCTGCCCCAGCTGAGCACGGCGGTGATCACATCGGTGGAACCTCACGAATGGCAGGTGCGCCCAGAGGACAAGGTCATAGACATGAATAGCTGTCTTGACCCTGATACAGTGAAGACCAATGCGTCAATCATAGACTACGACCGCGACATGATGAACGCGGCCATGGACAGGGCCGTCCACTTCCTGCAGCTGGCGCGCCAGAGCCACGCCCGCCTCGAATCGTACTACATCCCCAACGTCGACTTCGACGCCGTTGCGCGAGTGCGCCGGGCTACGCTCGAGCGCATCGTCAAGGGCTGATGCTGCCGGCCTACAGCACGACCTCTACGACATCGCGGTCGATGAGGCTCATGGTGGACGTGATCTTGTCGGCCAGTGACTGGTCGCCCTTGCACCCTGCCCTCACCTGCCGCAAGAGGTCGATGCTCCGCCTGAAAGCCGACACCACATCGCCCTCGGCATACGACGAGCCCCTGAGCATGGCTGCGAAGTCCTCACCCTGACTCCAGCTGAAGGCCAACGGGGCAAGACCGGTGAAGAACCGCATGGTACTGGCTCCGACGAAACTCTCCTCCACGAGCTCGATGCCTGCCGCGACATCCTTGATGCGGTCTACATCGAAGGGGATGCTCTTGGCGGGGAACTCACCTCGCCTGGGTTCGTAGTCGATGCACACAGCCAGCGATGCGATCTGTTGCGGGGTGAACTCGTGGAACACCCCGGAGAATACCAGCTCAGTCACGAACAGCTCCTGCGTGTGGATCTCTCTGGCGATCTCGCCCCGGCCGAGCAGCTTACCGTCGCGCACGTAACCGAGCCTCTCCAAGAGGGCAAGCTTGCGCTTATACTCGTGAACGAACCTTTCGTCACTTCCAAGCCGGCGCATGCGCTCGTAAAGTGCCTGCATGCGTCCGGCTATCACGCCGCGCCTGGCCATGAGCTTTCGGCAGGCACGCTTCTGCGCCGTGCTGCACTTGCGCGAGTCAACCGATTCGAGCTCAGCCTTGAGCTCATCAAGGCGCCTGCGCAGGTCAGCTTTCTTGTCGCGGCTCCTTCGGTGCTTCGCCAATCGCTTGAGCCTAAGCTTGATCTCCGATATCTGCGATACCAGCGCACCCGAGTAGATGGGGCAGCCGGCTACATTGAGCTTATCGCATGCCGAAGCCATGATCTCCGCCTCGAGCTCGCGCGCAGCAGCGAGCTCCTTCTCTATCTGCTTGCGCTCGGCATTCTGCTGGTAGCTGGCGAAGTTCTGTTTCAGCACCTTCTGGATCTCGTCGTGCGACCTCGTGGCTATGAGGTTGACCACAGTGTTGTACGAGAGCGTGAACCTACTAACCAGCGGTTCAACCGTGCGCTCATCGGTGCTGGGGAACTCTTCGGGGCGGAAGAAGTTCAGATCAGCGAGTATGTATACAAAGCCTTCCTCATCAATGCCTCGCCTGCCCGCCCTACCGGCCATCTGGAAGTACTCCTGACCTGTCATGGGCCGAAAATCGACGCCGTTGAACTTGCGCACCGTGTCGAAACAGACGCTCTTCACAGGGAAGTTGATCCCCACAGCAAACGTTTCGGTAGCGTAAAGCACTCTTATCAGCCTACGCTCAAAGAGGTCTTCAACGATCTCTTTGAGCACCGGCAAGAGGCCGGCGTGGTGGTACGCCACGCCCCTCGACAGCACGCGCCGCATGTTCTTGACACTCGGCATGCCATCGATGCCCATACCGTCAAGACGCCTGTCGAAGTAATCAAGGACCTCATCGCGCTCTCGGACAGTGAGGTAGTTGACTATCTTACCCGTCTCCTCCGCCTTCTCCTCACACTGCCTGCGGCTGAACACGAAGTAGAGGCATGGTAACTTGTCGTTCCTGGTCAGGTAGTTGACGAGGTCAAGATGGCTGGTAGACTGATATCTTGGCCCTTCGCGACTCCACTCCGCGTCCTCCTCGGCCATCTCCTGGTCGCGCCTGACCTTATAGGCCTTCAGCTGCTCGAGACTGCCGGCCCCGAAGGACCGCTCGTATACGAAGTGCCTCAGGGGCACCACGCGCTTGAAGTGCCTGACCACGCGCACATCGTGGCCTTTGATGTCGCTGATCCAGAACGCCAGCTCATCGGCGTTGGGTATCGTGGCGGAGAGGCCAAGAAGGCGCATGCCGTCGGGCATGAAAATGATAGACTCCTCCCACACCGTGCCCCTGTCTTCATCTGCGAGGTAGTGGATCTCATCGAAGATCACGTGCGATACTCCGGCAAGATCGCCGGGGCTCAGATGGAGCATGTTGCGGAAGATCTCCGTGGTCATAATGAGGATCTGAGCACCTGTGTTTATCGACACGTCACCTGTGACGATCCCGACGTTCTCAGGGCCGAGCAGGCGCTTGAACTCCTTGTACTTCTGGTTGCTCAGTGCCTTGATGGGCGCGGTGTATATGACCCGGCTGCCGGCATGGAACTGCCTCTCGATCAGGTAGTCTGCCACAAGGGTCTTGCCCACACCGGTAGGCGCCGACACAAGCACTGAATGGCCGGCCTCAAGGTATGAGATGGCCTCCCGTTGAAACGGGTCAAGCCTGTATCCTCTGTATTCTGCGGGAGCGGCGATGCTGCCCTCATCCGACGGCATCCCTTCGCCCGCATCAGTGCTCAGTGTTCTGATGCCGAGCGATGTGATGTTCGGCGGCAGCGCGCCCCTCGACCTGCGCCGTCGCTGCGACGGTTTGAGCTTGACCTTGTGCTCCACATTATCACCTCATGCTGCTGCGTATGAACCGTGCAGTGACAGACTCGCCCGACAGCTGGTGCTCGCTGCCGGGCGAATCGCCTAACCTCCGGCTACCGGGGTGAGCAGCACAATGGTCTCGCCGTCAGCGAGAACATGCTGTTTGCCCACGGTTCTGCCCTTAACTACGACTCTCATGACCAGCTCCGGCTTGATCCCGAGCGCCCGGAGCATGGCCGCTACGGTGTCGCCATCCTCAAAAGCATAGTCGAACCGTTCACGCTTGTCGGGAAAGTACTCCCTGGCATGACCGTGGACTATCACGTCGACCTTCCCATGCATCTTCTCCACGCTCGCCCCCTTGCCGTCGCCTGCCGTTGCCCTCGCCTACATCAAGCCGGCGGCAGTCAGCTTCTCCACGCAGTCGTGGAGCCCCAACCCTTCCAGGGTTTCGACCGTGGGTTTTCCGTTGCTGTCCCAGCCCCTCTGGGCATAGTAATCATCGAGCATGTAGTCGAGCTGCTCCTTCGTAAGCATCTTGCCCTTCGCCGGACCGGTAGGCACCGGCTCCTCATAGAACCTGGCCGGCGGATAATCCATGGCTCTGCCGAACCCGGGGCGCTCGAGGAACGCCCTGGTCCTCGTCAGGTTCCACACCCTGTCGGTGGCATCGAACAGCTCCTTCTGAGTGAGCTTGCGCCCGGTGACGGCCTCGAACATCTCAGGGTAGTTCTCGAACTCAAAGCCTATCTCCACCCACTGTAGGCGGCATGCGCCGAGTAGATCGAAGGCCGGCCTGATACGCTGAAGCTCGATGACCTTCGCCGCCTTGCCCTGGATCTCCTCACGCCCCTTGGCAACGTCATAGGTTATCGCCCATGCCCTGTTGTGGTGGGCGCCGATGTCGGCCGTCATGTAAGCAAGCATCATGGCAGGAGCCCAGCGTGCCTCGTAGCCGCTCCACTCGAGGCCCTTGACCTGGATGGCGAACTTCTCGGATCCTCCGCCGAAGGCCTGAGCTGCGGCGCGCGCTCCTCTGGCAAGTATATCGCCTATTCCTTCTCTATATGCGATGGCGCGCGCCAGGTACTCGAAGGACTTGATATCGCCCCAGCGCAGCTCCATCCCCACCTGTTCTCTGGTTACTATGCCCTTCTCGGCACACTCAAGGGCGAAGGCCACTACGTTGCCGCCGGAGATCGTGTCGAGCCCCAGCTCGTCGCAGAGGTAGTTGGCGTACGCGACCTCCTCTATCGTGCCGAGCATGCAATTGCCGCCGATCAGGGCCACCGTTTCGTACTCAGGCCCCTCCACAAAGGCGTCCTTCTCGCCCACTCTGGTATGAGCGTACTTGCCGCACGGCGTGGGGCAGCAGAAACAGCCCTTGTCGGTGAGCCAGATACGTTCGAGCAGTGCCTCTCCACCTATCTCCTCATGCCCCTCAAAGTGAGTCGTCCAGAAGTTCTTGGTAGGAAACGCTCCGACCTCGTTAACCCACGGGGTGACGCCCGGTGTGCCCTGGGGAGTCCATTCCTTGAAGCCGGGCTTGGAGAAGCATGAGTTGAACATCTCCTGGCCCTTGCGCCATACTGCCTCAGGGTTCGCCAGGGGCAACGACTTGGTGCCGCGCACTGCGATCGCTTTGACCTTCTTCGAACCCAGCACTGCACCTATGCCGCACCGGCCGGCCTGCCTGCCATAGTCGTGGCCGATACACGCGAAGGCCACCATGTTCTCGCCGGCCGGGCCTATCACGGCCACCTGGAAGTCCTCGCCCAGGTCTCTCTTTATCATCAGCTCGGCCTGGCTCGACCCTTTGCCCCAGTAGCTGGAACCATCGATAACCGACACCTTGTCATCATCGACTACCACTACGCACGGCTGCTCGCTCATGCCCTCAATGATGATGACGTCATAACCGGCGTACTTCACCTCGGCGCTGAAGTGCCCTCCCATGTTGGCATCGCCCATGATACCTGTAGCCGGTGAGAGCGCACCGAACTGGATCTTTCCGCTCGCCGGCATGAACACACCCGACAATGGCCCGGGCGCACACACTACTTTGTTGTCGGGACCCAACGGATCGGCACCAACCGGCACCTCGTCAAAGAGGATCTTCTGCACGAAGCCGCGGCCGCCGATGTAGTCACGGGCCATGACCGGATCAAGTGGCTCTCTCGTGCTGGTTCTGTCGGTGACATTCACCCTCAGCACCCAACCGGTATACCCGCCTGACATGTCATCGCCCTCCTTCGCCGGTATCGGCATCGTAGATGGCGCCCTTGGGGCACATGCACACGCAGGCACCGCACAAGATGCACTTCGACGGGATCTCCGCTCTGGGGTGCACCATCATGACTCCCCGCGGGCACGCTTCCACACAGGCCATACAGCTGATGCATTTCGTTTCGTCGACGCGGTACGCACCGTCGATCATTGGTATCGCGTCGACGGGGCAAACCGCTGCACACTCGCCGCACTGGTTGCAGAAGTGCACCTCGTACGCACCTGGCTGTGGGAAATGCCCCTCTATGCGGAGCAGGCTCTTCTTGGGGTTGTTTTCGCCGAGCACCTGCATTGAACAGGCAAGTTGACACACCCGGCAGCCGGAGCAGAGTCGATTGTCGGCTGCAAGCCTCATTCTCACGCCTCCCTTGAGAATTGTGTGACTTCAGATCCTCTCAAACCTTGCGGTGAAATGTCGCAGCACCGGGGCCTCGTAGGTAAGCCGGAAGCCTCTGATGCTATCGCGCCTTGCCGCCAGGCCTTCGAATGCCCTGGCCACGAAGGCCATGTGCCGATCGGTGTACACACGTCGGGGCACCGCCAACCTCACCAGCTCCAGCGCGGGGCCTATGGGCTCACCACTGTTCGGATCGGTGGTGCCGAAGGCACACATGCCCAGCTCAACACCGCGCACTCCCGCTTCGAGATACAGCTCGACAGCCAGGGCCTGTGCCGTGAATTCCTTCTGCGGGATGTGCGGCAGAAAGGCTGCGGCGTCGACGTACACTCCGTGGCCGCCGGCAGGGGTGATGATGGGCACTCCCGCGTCCACCAGAAGGTCGGCCAGATAGGCCACCTGCCCGATGCGTTCCTCAAGATACGCCTCGTCAAGAGCCTCTTCGAGCCCGACTGCAAGGGCCTCCATATCCCGGCCTGATAGCCCGCCATAG
This sequence comes from Firmicutes bacterium UBA1393, assembly GCA_002305255.1. GTDB lineage: Bacteria > Bacillota > DTU025 > DTU025 > DTU025 > UBA1393. Next base: position 13,503 of record DBQN01000044.1, read on the forward strand.
GTCGCGAAACCCTCGAAGGGTATGACCCACTCGAGAGCTCGATGATACAACGCCTCGTCGCGGAAGGCCACGAACCCTCCCATGTTCGCAAGCCCGTCCTTCTTGGCGCTCATCACGCAGCCATCACCGTAGGAGAACATCTCAGATGCTATCTCCTTGATGCTCTTCTGCGAATAGCCCGGTTCCCTCATCTTGATGAAGTAGGCGTTCTCGGCGTAGCGGGCACAGTCGAAGATGAAGGGCACTCCGTAGGCGTGCGCCAGCTCACTGGCTTGCCTGATGTTAGCCATTGACACCGGCTGCCCGCCGTTGGAGTTGCACGTCACCGTCATGAGCACGAAGGGTGTTCTGCCTGCTGCGGCGTTCTCCTCAAGCTCCGTTCGGAGGGCCTTGAGGTCAACGTCGCCTTTGAAGGCCTCCTCACTCTTGACTTCGTAACCCTGCTTGCGCAGCAGGTTCACGGGTTCGGCACCCCTCAGTACGATATGGCCTGTGGTAGTGTCGAAGTGCATGTTACCAGGCACGCGCTGGCCAGGCCTTACCAGCGTCATCATCAGAACGTGTTCGGCACCTCTGCCTTGATGAGCAGGCGCCACGTGCTCGTAGCCTGTAATGTCAGCCACAACCCTGCGCAGCCTGGCGAAACTTCGTGATCCGGCGTACGCCTCATCGCCGCGCATGAGTGCCGACCACTGGGCATCGCTCATTGCGGCAGTGCCGGAGTCGGTGAGCAGATCGATGTACACGTCATCGGAACTGAGGTTGAATAGGTTGTAGCCTGCTCGCTCAACTGCAAGCCTTCTCGCCTCCGGAGATATCTGGCGCACGGGCTCTACCATTTTGATCCTGTAGGGCTCCGCGTAGGCATCTCTGGGCCTCAAACATCTCACTCCTTACCCACTCTCGGCTTCCCAGATGCTTCTAGAGCAGAGTTTCGGCTTCGGGCGCCAGGTTTCCTGCATCTCGCCATAGCCGAGCCTGCTGCTGCTCCGGGCGGGCCCCTCTAGAACAGCACCCTCGCCTCTGCCTCCAGCCATCCGCCCCGCGACACGGAATCGTAATCCGTTCCGGCATATGTCAGCTGGCCCTTTGCCCTGAGAGTCACCGACACGCGCCCGGTAGGGGCGTAGGTCAGCCACGCCAGAGCTTCTGCAGAACGTGTGGCGGTGTCGCCCTTCTGTTTGTCGACGCCGCCCAGATCGGCCCCACACGTGAGGCCGGTCATCTTTCCGAGTTTGATGGGTCTCGACAGACTCAGCCCCACGTCGATCTGCCTCGACAGGGCTCCATCGTCGGCGCTATCCGCGCTCAAACCGGCCTTAAGCCCCACAGAGGTGCTGCCCACCGCCGTGGATGCCCTCAGGAGCACGGCGTTGCTCACGCGCAGGCCATCGTCGATGACGTTGTGCGTGGTGGTGCGGCTCAGGAGCGCGTCAGCACTGACCTGTTGGTCACCAAGGCGAAACGGCGCAGCCGCTTCAAGCGAGGCAGTGCGCTTCACAGTACCGAGGGTCGGCGATTCACCGGCAAGCCCCTTCTTGGAGTTCACACCGTATTTCGCCCTCACGATCCACTCGCGCGCCCTCACCGTAAGTGACACATCCGACGACATGCTACGCTGGGAAGCGTCGGAACTTCCGTCAAGGTTGTCGCCGCCTGCCCCTGCGCCTACGGCGAGCGACGCATTCACACCGTTCTGCCCGCCTGAGTACACCGGGCCCGACCACGACGCAGACAGTTCGTACGCTCCACCCGCCCCATCCGGCACCGCGGGACTCATCGACACGAAACCATCCGTCGCGAACTGGCCTGAGGCCGTGGCGGTACCCCCGAGCAGACTGCCGCTGGCTCCCACCCCCGCGAGCCATCCGGTTCGGTGTTCGATGTCATCGTGCGATGCAATGGCCTCAAGATCAAGCGCAAGCCTTCCCAGCTTGAGCCAGGCCTGCGCGCCACCCATCTTAAGATCGAGGCCTTCTTTGGCTGCCGTAAGGCCCTGCACCGTCAGGCCCAGTCGGGGTGATATCGCCGTCTCGACAGCAGCCCCTGTCACTTGAGTCGTCGATACCGACAGGCCCGAGCTTACTGTGTTGGCTCCACGAAACGCCGTGCCAGTGGCCCTTATGCCCGCCACCTCGCCGCCTACCGAGGCCACCGCCCCGTGAAGGGAGTTGCCCGATAGGTATCTTCCCGACATGACCGGCACATAGGTGTCGCCCAGCATTACGCTGAGTGCGCCCGACCTCGCAGACACAGACCACTTCTCCACCTTCTCGGCCCAGGGGCCGAGCCTGATCGCGTCGCTCCCCAGCCCGTAGCTCGCCCCCAGCAGCCTCAAGCTGCCTTCGAGATTGAGGGGGCCCAGGCCACCGGAGAGCCTCAGGTTTGTGGTGTTCGAAAGCCTGAACGTAGTTTGCCAGTAGGCCTTGAGGGTGGAATCACCTGAGATGCTCCAGCTGGCGGTACTCGCCATGCCGGCAGGGCCCGCAAGGCCGGTAGCGCCGGCAGTGCGCGCCTGACATGCACCTGAGGCCGCACCGATGATGACAACAGCAGAGATGGGAATCACAACGAGTCCGCGGAGTGCACGGAGCGCTCCGGCAGCGAATCGCTTCAGCCGGGGCTCTGATGAGACCGGAATGGCCATGGATGGCAGCACCTCCCGTAGAGGTGGAGATACTACACCTCGAGCTTCTTCACCTTCATAGTCCAGGAAAATCACCCAAAGCGGCTACGCAAGAAGGGGGACGCCCAGCGTCCCCCGGTATGCTCAGCCAGATGCGCTCGAGCGCAGTCTAGAACTGATATCCCACTCCAAACGACACCGATGTTCCGGCCACTCCGCCGGTAATTCCCATGGATGCGTCTACAGCCAGGAAAAGCGGATCAGAGAGGGCCATCTTGGCTCCTACCCCTGCCACCAGCCCCCCGACGTGGCTATCGAGCCGCTGACGGAAGATCAGGCTTCCCTGAAGCCCCAAGCCGCCCACGCCGAGGCGCTCGGCGTAAAGCCCTGCGCCGATGGCCGGATCAGCCGACACGTGGTTGCCCGTGATCTTGCCTTCAGCCACGGGGCCGGCCACGAACGAGCTCTTGTATATGGGATGCTTGTACCTGGCAATGACGTCGAAGCCGCCGGGCATCATGGAGTACGAACCCTCCACGGCCGGCCCGCCGTTGAGATCGTATCTCCCGCCCAGTGTGAGAACCATGGTCCCGTTGTTCGACATGTAGCCGGCTGACACGTGAGTGGCGCTCACCGCCGAGGCAAGGGCGGCCACGAGCAGTGCTGCGATGACGGTAGCGATAGCATACTTCCTCATGGTGCATCCTCCTTCTAGTTGCGTATGCTAGCGATATTACCAGTTAAGGCCCTTATCAGCACTTCAGGCCACCCTGAAAAGGGCGGCCCGAAACGCATGTATTGTTGGCACTGGCTAGAAAGTGTAACCCGCTCCGATGGAGAACAGGGTGTGCTGGTTCACGTACTCGATCTGCCCCTTCACAGAGACTTTCTCCGTGAGCTTGAAGTTGATTCCGCCCAGGCCGCCGATGTTCTGAACGAATGCCGGCATCTCGAGGGCAGCGGTGGTGTCGGGCTCTCCGCCCAGAGGCAGCCAGTACATTACCTGCCCGTAGATGCTGCCGGTATCGCCGAGGGGCTGAATGGCGTACACGCCGGCTCCGAACTTCAGGCCTTCAGGCAGCGGAGCTGCGGCCTCGATAACCTCTCCCTTAGGGGCGAAGTTCGAGTTGTAGTTCGCTCCGACCACGGGGCCAATGCCCAGTCCGTTCAGGTTGAACAGCTCATACTTGAGATAGGCGCCGACCATGTAGTTGAACTCGTAGCCATCGAGAAGCGCCGAGACGCCGACGCCTTCGCCTTCGTCTTCAACCTTCGCAACCTCGAGGTAACCGTTGGCCGAGATGGAGAGCTTGTCTACGATGTCGAAGTCGAGCGCGAGGGTGCCAATGTACGGTCCGGCAGGTTCGTAGCCGTCGGCTGCCTGGCCAACGATTCCCAGCCCTGCTCCGATATAATTCGCAGCAGCGGCGAACGTGCTGGAGGCCAGTACCAGGATCATTGTCAAAGCCAAAACCATGGTCTTTCTCTTCACGTGTTGTCCCTCCCCGTAATCTAGGATGCCAGTTGGTGTTATTCGCGCTGTGCCAGCGAAGTCCTGCCGTCATCGTGAAAGAAGAAACCCCAGACAGTGTAGATCCGCCCACCTGTGCCGAGAACGCACCATGCCCACCAGCATCAGTCAGTGTTGGAGAGGAATTGCGTGGTGTCTACAGAATCATCTACTCGGAACCCGGATCAGATCTTGCAGTGAGGAGGATTGACATGCTGAGGAGAACCAGGTTCAATCTGACCTTCCTGGTGATCATCGCGTCGGTGATCATGGCGGTAGCAGCGATCTCGCCCGCCATTGCTGCCGACGCGGTGGAGGTCACCATCTTCCACGTGAACGATGTGCATGGAAGGATGGATCCCTTCGTGCCCACAGGAGCCACTGAGGACGTGGGCGCGCTCTCCAAGGTGGCCGCGTACGTCGCCGAAAGGCGGAAGGCCGAGGGAGCCAATATCATGCTGCTGTCGGCAGGCGACATGGTACATGGCACCAACATCGTGAATCTCTTCGGCGGGCTGCCCATGATAGAGGTAATGAACAACATGGGCTTTGCGGCCATGACCCTTGGAAACCACGAGTTCAACTATGGCCAAGAACAGCTGTTGGCACTCGAGGAGGCCGCGAAGTTCCCTCTGACAGCGGCTAACGTGGTCTATGAGGCCGACGGCACCAACTTCGTAGACGCCTGGGCCATCATAGACATCGCCGGAGTGAAGTTCGGCGTGTTTGGTCTGTCGCCGCTGGAAACGCCAATCGTCACCCACCCCAAGAACGTGCTTGGTCTCGCCTTCATCGATCCTGTAACGGTGGCCGAGGCATGCGTCGCCGCCCTTGCTGACAAGGTCGATGTCATCGTGTGCCTATCGCACCTCGGCTACGGCCCCGACAAAGAACTGGCTGCGGCAGTCAAGGGCATCGACATCATCGTGGGCGGGCATTCGCACACCGTGGTGGCAGCGCCTGAGAAGGTCGGCGACACCATCATCGTGCAGGCAGGCGAGTGGGCCGGCAACCTGGGCGAACTCAAGATCACCGTCGAGGACGGCGACATCACGTCCTTCTCGGGCGGGCTCATCCCTATCACCGCGAGCATGCCGGCATCTGCGCCTGACAGCGCGGTGGGCACCGTCCTTGCCAACTATGAGAAGCAGCTCTCCGAGAAGCTGAACGTGGTCGTCGGTTCCACGCCGGTGGCCCTTGTAGGCGAGCGCGCCGACGTGCGCACCCGCACAACCAACCTTTCGAATCTGGTCACCGACGCGATGAAGGACTACACCGGCGCCGACATCGTGATCACCAACGGCGGAGGCATCCGCGCGAGCCTGCCCGCTGGCGACATCACCATGGGCGGCGTGTACACTGTGCTCCCCTTCGACAATACCCTAGTGGTGTTGGAGCTTGACGGGGCGGGCATCCTCAAGGCCCTGGAACACGGGCTCAAGCTCTACCCCGAGCAGAACGGCGCATTCTCCCAGGTGGCAGGGCTCACCGCCAAGTTCGATCCGGCGGCCCCGGTCGGCAGCAGAGTGCTGGAGGTCATGGTGGGAGACGAGCTTCTTGACCTGAACAAGAAGTACACTGTCGCCACTAACGACTTCATGGCGGCAGGCGGCGACGGATATGAGTGGTTCATGAGCGCTCCCGTGCTCTTCAACGCAGGAGACATGCTCCGTGACATCCTGGCCAACTACTTGATGGCCCGCGGTCAACTAGCACCGTCTGACGTATCAAGCGAACCCAGGCTCATCCCTGTCAAGTAATCTGCATCAAGGGCATCAACGCCCTACATAGAGTCGACGAGTCGACGGCAGCAAACGCGCAAAGGCCCGGCAGACGATGGATCCCATCGATCCTGCCGGGCCTCTTCCATCCTTCTCTCCTATACTTCTCTCCGCTGTGTTCAGCGCCGCGACTGCGAAAACTCCGAACGCGAGCGCCACGCCGATATCGTCCTCGATTTCTCGCCCACAGTTGACACCGACACTCCGTACTTCGCAGCAACAGCCGCCTGAGTGACGGGCTCCTTCTGCTCTGACGCAGCCGAGTACTCCACGCCCGCGGCCCAGCTCTTGGCACGACCGATACGCGGTCTCTCAGCCGCGGCGAAGCTGTGCCACATCCTGGCCGCAACGAATACCTGCTCGATGGAGTAACCGTCTTGCCTCATGCCGTCACTGACAAGAGCCTCGACTACGCGCACCTGCGCCTCGTATCCATCTGCCGGCGCATCGTCCGCGTCCAGCTCTTCTCTGAGCGCTCCGCGGCAGAGCCGTTCCACGTCGACCCAGGCCAGGCCTGCCCGTCTCTTCAGATCCTCGTGGTACTCAAGATCCTTCAGGAGCTCACCCACGAACCTCCTGCCGATGGCCGTAGCCGTGGCCGACCTTGGGGTTTCCCCCCTCAGCACTGCTTTTGGCGTGTCAGGCCATGTGGAGTAGTGCTCGGTGCCTAACTTGACCAGTTCAGCATCGATTACAGCCAGGGCTTCCGACGCCTCGTCAGGCGCGGGTTTCCTCACACGCTTCCTTCCCCTCGCCGCACCCACCGACAGCCTGCGCAGGGATGCCATCACAGCCGCCGGTACGCCTCGGCCCGTGGAGTACACCCGGATGCCCCCATCCACCGGCTTAATGTAGGCAACATCTGATCTGCCGTGCATGACCACATCGGCGAAGTCATCGCGCCTGGGCGTCCTCACCCACACGAATCCTTCTCCTGCAGGCCTCACCGCAGCAAGAGTGTTCAGGGCCTCCAGCACCGCGCAGCCATCATCAACCGATATCTCAGAACACGCAAGACTGCTGTCGGGACCGCCCGACGGATCATCTTCATCAGAACCGCCGTGGGCCAACGGCAATGTGAATGCCCTCATCAGCTTCATCAGGTTGAGCGCCGAGCCCTTGAGGAAGTCGTCGATCCCGCCTTCATAGCCCTGAGACTTCATGCCCCGGTACACGCGCCCAAGCATCCGCCACACGTAGCCCAGCATCCGCCTTGGCAGCACCGCTACGGTGGCCCCGACGGTGTATACATCATCAACGCGGAGCAACCGCGCCATGTAAAGCGACCACTTGAGTGCTGTAGCCGATATCTGCGGCGCCACAACGACCTGCGTGGTATCGGCGAGCACGTCCCTAAGCAGCAGCCTGCTGCCGCTTAGCACCTCGGCTATCTCATACAGCCTCGGCGCCGACCCCGCCCACTGCTCCAGGCTGGCGACTTCCCAGTCGGCCAGTTCATCATCGGGGTTCTCGAGGAACATATTCGCCGCAGTGGCGCCAACGTCGGCATCCACGTAGTCGAGCAGCAGCCACTCAACAAACTCGTTCTCCATGCCTGCGTCGTCAGGCGACTCAGGTTCGGTGGGGTCGTGGCCGACGCTATCTATGAACATCGACAGACCTGAAGAGCCCACAGGGGCCATCTCAGGCCAGTCCATGAACGAGAAGAGCCTGTTGGCCAATTTCTTGAACCTCAGCTCTACGCGCTTTGTTTCAAAATCGAGAATGGCTGCGTTGCCCGCCAACAAGACCCCTCCACAACTCAAAGGCGAGTGCCGTCGTCCTTTACGTTATTCTGCGGCACAGCGAAAACTCCTCGTAGATCAGGATATTCCAGCCGCCGAACCGATGCGGCGTCTGCAAGGCCCTGGGCAAACTCGCGCAGAGTCACGCCGACTCCCGGCACCTTCATGTCGGGCACAAGTTCAGCCAGGGGAATGAGGACGAATGCCCTCTCCCACATCCTCGGATGAGGAATCTGAAGCTCAGCGAGGTCCACCGTCTCATCGCCGAACAACAGTATGTCTATGTCAATGGTGCGTGGGCCCCACCTGACTTGCCTGGTCCTTCCGAGCTCTGTCTCGATGCGCCGCACCATCTGAAGCACTTCAACTGGAGACGAGCACGTGCGCGCGCTCACGACGCAATTGAGAAAGGGCCCTTGCGGCACAGGGCCCCAGGGGTCGGTCTCATAGACTGGGGATGCACGCAGGTGGCTCAGAATGCCCGACTCTGACATGGCGCCACAGGCGCGCTGAAGATTGTCTGCCCTGTCTCCCAAGTTCGAGCCCAGGCTGAAGTAGACGTCGCAGGGCGACTCACAGGAAGGCACGCCTCTCACCTCTCAGCCTCGACCACGCCGGCGCCTGCCGCTCCCATCGGGAGGTGCAAAATGGTGCACGCCACGCCGACCTGGGTGAAGGCTGTTCTCATGGCTTCCGCCACTGAGCTCGCATTAGCAGCGCCGGCGGCGGTAAGCGCCATGGCAGACGGCCCTGCTCCACTCACGTATGCGCCCAGAGCCCCTGCCTCCAACGCAACGCGCACCGCTGCGGCGGTTCCAGGCGTCAAGCATGCCCTGTATGGCTGGTGCAGCCGGTCTTCCGTGGCCCAGCGCAGGTTGTGCAGCTCACCTGAGGCCAGCGAGGCTACGAGCAGTGCGACGCGCCCCACGTTGAACACGGCATCGGAGTGGGGCACATTCGGCGGTAGCACGTTTCTGGCCACCGATGTCGACAGCGCCACGTCTGGAACAGCGACGATGGCCTCGAGGGCGGCCTGAACCGGCACCCGGGCCCACAGCACCCCCGATGCCACCTGGGCCGACGCGACCATGCCTCCTAAGATGCAGGCGGAAGTGTTATCAGGATGCCCCTCGAGCCTGGCCGCCAAATCCAGGCGCCTCTGCACATCGCCGTCGACGTCATCGCCGAACATGGCCCAGGCCGCAGTTACGCCCGCCGTGATGGCGGCTGCGCTGCTTCCCAAGCCGCGGCTTACCGGGATCCTGCTCATGCACGTCATATCAACCTCAGGTGCAGCCACGCCAATGTCGGCACAGGCCAACCTGAAGGCCCTGATGGCGAGATTGCTGGCGTCGGTGGGCACGCGGAAACGCGGAGGCGCGAACCCGCCGCCCGCAAGGGGTTTGCTGATATCGTAAGTAGCGGCCCTCGACGGACCTGCCTCTAGCACAGCGAAGGAGAACTCATCGTACAGCCCTAGCGCTATCCCAAGCGCGTCAAAGCCTGGACCCATATTGGCCGAAGTGGCCGGGGCCTTTACTACCACTCTAGACCGCTTCACTCCGCGCACACCTCCCGGCCTGCCTACAGCCCCATTGCCCTCGACACGCTGGCCACGTCGGCCTCGCACTCCACAGCTCCGCCCGCACTCACCGAGACCGCCGTCTCGGGATCCTTGAGGCCGTTGCCGGTGAGCACTAGCACGACTCTGTCGCCGGGGCGCAGTCTACCCTGGCGTGCCATCTTGAGCATTCCCGCAACTGATGCGCACGAAGCAGGCTCGGCGAACACACCCTCTGTAGATGCGAGCAAGGAGTATGCGGCAAGGATCTCCTCGTCGGTGACTTCGTCTATGAAGCCGTTCGAATCGGTCGCAGCGTCAACAGCCTGCCTCCAGCTGGCCGGGTTGCCGATGCGGATGGCCGTGGCGACAGTCTCGGGATTCGGTACAGCCTGGCCGCGCACAATGGGAGCGGCGCCCGACGCCTGGAATCCGGCCATCCTCGGAAGGCCCGGACGCGTTTGCGTGCCTGCCTGGCCGAGATGCGCATCATACTCTCGGAACCCCTTCCAGTAGGCCGTGATGTTGCCCGCGTTGCCCACGGGCAACACCAGCCAGTCGGGGGCTGACCCCAGCTCATCCACGATCTCGAAGGCTGCCGTCATCTGCCCCTGGATGCGCCATGGATTCACCGAGTTGACCAGGGCAGCAGCGCCTGTGTCAGCAATAGCCCGCACAGCAGTGAGCGCCTGGTCGAAGTTGCCGTGGATGATCACGATCCTGGCGCCGTATGCGCGCGCCTGAGCCATCTTGCCCAGCGCCACCTTACCCTCGGGCACCACCACAGCGCAGGCAATTCCGGCCCTGGCCGCGAAGGCCGCAGCCGATGCAGCAGTGTTGCCGGTGGAGGCGCACACGATGAGCTTGGCTCCTGAATGGATGGCAGCTGAGACCGCCACGGTCATGCCCCTGTCTTTGAAGGAGCCCGTAGGGTTGAGGGCCTCCAGTTTCAGCCGGACATCGACATCTAGCCCTGCAGCTTTCGCAAGGCCTGGCGCAGGAACAAGAGGCGTGCCTCCTTCATACAGCGTCACCGGCCTGCAGCCCGCCGGCAGCCCAATCAAGTCGGAGTAGGCCTCTATCACTCCGCGCCATCCCGCGGCGCGGATAGCGGTTGTCATGCCAAACACCATCCTTCTCTCACTGCTCGATTCTCCTATATGAGTTACCTGCCGCGACGAAGAGCCAGCGCGCGCAGGCGATAGCCATCACAGCGAATAGCCCTGCAGCTGCGGCGAGGAGCGCGGGCCCGTCTACGCCTAGCTCGATTGCTTTCGAGACGAGCCACCCCGTGCCCACGACTGCACCCGTGACCACTAACATGGCAATAATCCCGTTAAGACTGTTCTTCATGGCTCTCTGAGGGTGATTCCATGTCAGATACGGCCGGAACGCGTCGATCGCCATGCTCACCACAGTCGCCCACGTTAGGCCAATGAGACCGACTGCGAGCGATGCCATCAGATAGCCGACGCCCAGGCCAAGTATGAGCTGGCACACGATGGCGGCAGGCACGGCTGCGGCTATGTTGTAGGCCATGGCGAAGAGCAGCTTACCCCTGACAATGGTCGTAACAGGCAGAGCCAAGCCCCGTCCCATCCAGAATCGGGCCCCTTCTCGCGAAAACGCCGAGGCCGCAACCATGTTCATGCCGGAAAGCCACGCCAGCATCGCGCTTAACACGAGAGCACGGATGGGCTCAGCCTGTCCCGATGCGAAAAGCTGTTCCAGACCGGGAATCCCGCTGTCTAGGCCGCTGCCGCCTGAACCGGCGATGAACCACACAACGAGCAGCCCGGGGAAGATCAGGGAGTTGGCCACGGCGTTCAGCGCGAACGACGGTGTTCTGAACAGGACCCTCATGTCGCGCAGTGCAATAGCGACCTCTGGTGTGCGCTTTGCCCACGCGCGATGATCTCCTGGCACCGCGTCATCGGTGCCCCCGCTGGCACGGCGGGCAGGCGCCTCCGCCATCATCGCTGCGAGGCCCGCACCGACAAGGTGTGGTGACAGCGCCACCACCGCGGCCAGCCCCACCAGACTCACCGCGAGGGTACCCATCAGGCCCCGAAACCCCTGGGCAGTGCCTGCATGGACCAGCGCCTGCGATGCCCACACTGCCGGCGGAAATCTTCTACCTACAAGGCCCACCAGCGACTCGGCCTTCGTGGCGATGAGCTCCTCGAGGCCCTGCCCGGCGCCGGGCATTGATGTGGCCATCCAGTACTGGAACCAGAAGTAGAGCACGAAGAAGGCCGCTGATGCCACGACCATCAGCGCGGTCCTATGCCTCCTGACATTCGCCACCGCCATAATAGCCATGGCAGCCAGAGCCGACACGGCCAGAGGAAACGCCGGGGCCATCAGGAACACCGCGATGGCGGAGAGCCAGTATGGCAGGTCTGCGCCTGCCCTCACTCCCCACACTGTTATCGCCGGCACGAGGAGCAGTGCGATCGTGGCGTATTCGCCAATCAGCAACACGCCGATGCGTGCCGCCGCCACTGCGCGCCTCGAAATGGGCAGGCTGGCCAGGATCGCGCTGTCATTCGAGAAGTAGAAGGAGCTTATGACCCAGAACACGCCGGGAATCATCACCCCGACCTGCGCGGCCACCATGGCTATGGCCACCAGTACCCCGCTCTGGCCGATGGCTTCGAGAGGCCCGTACATGCCCTGCAAGAGTCGCACATAACCTGAGAGTAGCAGGTAGCCTGCCCAGGCCAACGCACCTCCCATGGCGAGCGTGCCCGGAAGGCGGCGCCTGTCGGTCGTGAGCATTTGGCGGAAGTATGACACCCTCATGTTCACGTTGAACAGGGTGCGGAACACTGCAAGAGTTGCGCGCATGTTGCTCATCTTGCGCCACCGACCGAGTCGGAACCGCTGGTCAGAGCCAGGAACAGCTCCTCAAGGGTGGTATCGCCGCTGCTGCCCTCAGCGGCCACCTGCTGCAACCGCTTCAGGTCATCGATGGTGCCGCTGGCTATGAGCCTGCCTTTGTTGATGATCCCGACTCTATGGCACAGGCGCTCAGCCACGTCGAGGACGTGTGTGGAGAAGAAGACCGAACCGCCTGAACTGCAGTGCTCGTTCATGAGAGACTTGAAAAGGTGGGCCGACCGTGGATCTAGGCCTACCATGGGCTCGTCGAGAACCAAGAGACGGGGTGCCGGTACCATGGCCGCCGTCAGGGCAAGCTTCTGACGCATTCCATGAGAGTAGCTGCCGATGAGATCCCTGACTGCCTTCTGGAGCTCGAACATCTCCAGGAGCCTGCCGGCGCGCCTGGCCCTGTCGGCCTGACTCACACCGTACACATCTGCGATGAAGTTCAGATACTCCAGGCCCGTGAGCTTGTCGAAGAGCTCAGGATCGTCAGGCACGTAGCTCATTGTCCGTTTGGCGTCGACCGGCGCCGTGGCCACGTCGAAGTCGCCGACGCTGATCTTGCCTGAGTCAGGCGTGAGCAGGCCGGCAATCATCTTGATCGTCGTGGTCTTGCCCGCGCCGTTCGGGCCAAGGAATCCGTAGATCTCACCGGGTAGCACGTGGAGGCTGAGTCCGTTCACTGCCGGAGGTGCTCCCGGGCGATAAGACTTGGTGACCCCGTCGATTCTCAACATTGGAGACCCTCCCTGTTGATTCCTCTAAGTCAGTGTAACCCCGGGGCATACAGGCGTCAAATCAGGCCTTCCGCCGCATATCAGCCGGTTGCCGCCCGGTGCTTCTGAGCCCATATCCGCTGTCCCAGTTTTGTGTTGATGGTTCGGAATGGCCGTGGCCTACCGGCCCTGTCTGGGCCAGAGGAGGACTTGACCGATCCGGGAACCGTTGCGCGGCGGCCTGGGATCTATCACCTGACCTGCGCCCGAATGCCCGACGGTCATCAACCCCAAACTGGGACACGTGATATGCCTGCCACGCATGCCACCGACTCATCTCTCGCCACAGCGTCGTTGCGAGTCAGCCATCCTCGTACAAGCTGAACCCCCGGGCACCTGGCCTGAGCCGTGCTCGGGGGTTCGGCATGACATCAGCGGCGCGAAGCAACCGCCGCCAAGCGCCGCCACGCCTGCAGATACGCGGTCTCATAGAGGCCCACGTCTCACCGCTCCACCAGAATCATCGATCCACCCTGCATTCGCAGGTAGACGTTCTGATTCTGCTCGAACACGCCGCGGCGGGCAGGGTCGAAGCTCACAGTCTTCACCACGACTCCGCCCGATTCCACATCATACTCGATCTTCTCTCCCAGGTAGGTCACCTGCGCGATGCGGCCTCTGGGTGCCCGCGCGTCCTCCTCTCCCAGGTCATCGCAGAGGTCGATGGCCTCGGGCCGGATGAGAAGCGACACTTGCTGCCCCGCCGTAATCGACGCCTTGGGTTTTGCCACCGTGAACTCGACGGATTCGAAGGCGACGACGGCCTCGTCGCCCGCCACCCTCACTACCTCCGCGGGCAGGCTGTTCACCTTACCGATGAAATCTGCCACGAAGAGCGAAGCCGGGCGGGCGTATATCTCCTGCGGAGTGCCTTCCTGCTCCACCTCGCCTGAGTTCATCACCACGACCCGGTCAGAGATGCTGAGCGCCTCTTCCTGGTCATGGGTAACGTACAAGCTGGTCATATTGAGAGACCGCTGCAGCCGTCTGATCTCAGAACGCATCTGCACACGTCTCTTGGCATCGAGATTTGACAACGGCTCATCAAGCAGCAGAACCGCAGGCTCGGTCACTATCACTCTGGCAAGCGCCACCCGCTGCTGTTCGCCTCCTGAGAGCTGGTTTGGAAAGCGCTTCTCCATTCCCTGCAGCCCGACAAGGTCGAGCACGTGGGCCACGCGTTCACGTTTCTCCGCCCCCGACACGCCCTTGATCGCCAGACCGTACGACACGTTCTCGAACACATTCATGTGAGGGAAGAGAGCGTAGTTCTGGAACACGAACCCTATGTTCCGCTTGTTGGGCATGCTGTCGGTTACGTCTGCGCCTCCGATGATGACGCGCCCGCTGGTCGGGTTCTCGAATCCGGCGATTATCCTGAGCGCCGTGGTCTTTCCGCAGCCCGATGGCCCAAGCAGGGTCACCAGTTCGCCGGGTTGCACGACGAGGTCCAAGTGCTTGACTGCGTGGACATCGCCGCGCTCCGTGTGCCTGAACACTTTGCTTACTCCCTTTAGTTCAATGCCCTTCGCCATTTCCTGCACCCCTCCTATCAGCGGATCTCGCCAATGGCGGAGTATTCGCTCATGCCCGCACGGCGCATGACCCATCTGAGAATGCCCATGGTAACGAAGACTATCGCGATGACCAGTATGGAGAAGCCTGCCGCATGGCCCAGCTCTAGTTCAGTGGCGCCCTCCAGGATCCTGACGGTGATCAGAGTCCAGTTGACCGAGATCAGGAAGATGGTGGCGCTGATCGCGGTCATCGCCCTGATGAACATGATCTCAAGCCCGGCGAAGAACGCGGGGGCAATGAGAGGCACGGTTATCCTCCTGAAGGTCGTCGCTGTACCTGCCCCGAGGCTCGTCGAGGCCTCCTCTATGGCAGGATCCATCTGGTGCAGCGTAGCGACGGTGGCTCGGATACCGGTAGCGCTGTAGCGGAACACATAGGCGGCAATGAGGATCCAGGCAGTGCCCGCCAGGGCCAGCGGAGGATCATTGAAGGCCAACAGGTATCCGATACCTACGATCATCCCCGGGAGGCTGTAGTTGACCATCGAGACTACCTCCATCGCCTTCTTGCCGGGGAAGGACTTCCTCGACACGAGATAGCCCACTAAGATCCCGTAGAGGCCGCCCAGAGGCATTGCCGTGAACGCGATGATCAGCGTATCCTTTATCGCCTTGCGACCGAAGGTGAACACGTACTTGTAGTTCTTCAGCGTGAAGGTGTGGTTCGCGCCCCAGGCCTGCACGAGGGAACCGAACAGGATCGAACCGTAGAGGAAGAACACAAACACCGCAATCGCCAGGCACAATCCAAGCAGCAACCTGCCGGCCCATGGCGCTGTCAGGCGCCCGCCGCTCGATGCTGCCGACTTGCCCGATACGGTGATGTAGCTTCTCTTCCCCACCCACCGACTCTGCACCAGGAACACCAGTAGTGAAGGAACCAGCAGCAGGAAGCAGAGCACGGCTCCGCCTCTCATGTCGTAGAGGCCTGTGATCTGCAGATAGGCCTGCGTCGGCAGCACGGGGAAACGTGCCCCCGCCAGAATCAGCGGGCTGGCGAAGTCCGCCAGTGAACTCGCGAACAGCACCAGGAGGGCATTGGCCATGCCGGGTATCGTGAGCGGCAAAGTGACTGTGAGGAACACCCTGAGCCTTGAGGCCCCCAGGCTAAACGCGGCATCCTCCATGCTGCGGTCTACATTGGCGAGTATGCCGCGAAGCGTAAGGTAGGCGATGGGGAAGTAGGTGAGCACCTCGGCGAGGAGGGCTCCCTGCAGTCCGTAGAGGTTGGTATGGTTCAACCCCAGTATACGATAGGTTATCAGTCCTCTCGGCCCGAGCGCGAACAGTATGGCCAGGGCCAAAGTGAACGGCGGCGAGATCAACGGCAGCAGACAAGCGACATCTATGACTCCCCGCCAGAATCTTCCGATGTTAGTTCTGGTGTAGGTGAAGGCGAACAGGTAGCCCAGCGCGGTTCCGATTACAGCTACCAGGCCGCCAAGCAGCATGCTGTTGCCCAGGGCAAGTCGGTTGTTCGGCCTTTTGAGTATCGCCACCAGCGCCCGTGTCGACAGCTGACCCTTCTCTACGAACCCTGCCTGCAACAGCCTGAAAAGCGGCCACAGGACGAACACGAACATGGCGATCCATACCAGCGCCACCGTGATCAAGAGCACCGGGTCGCGCATGAGATTCGCGAGCTCAATGCGCCGCCTCTCACGACGCACAGATGCTGACGTAGATGACACTCCATTCCCTCCTTCAAGAGGCGGCCTTTCGGCCGCCTCTCACGGGTGCACACGATGCAGAATTTGCCCGCAGCACGCTACTGACCAAGAACCTCAGTGACCCAGCGGTCGATCAGGCGCTGGCGGTTGTCGGCTGCCCACTGCAGGTCGACGTCTATGAAGTTGGCTCCCCTGACATCGATGAGGTCAGACACTACGGCCTTGGGATGTGTGGGCATGAAGCCCACGCCGTATTTCGCATAGAGACTCTGCGCCTCGTCCGTCACCAGCCAGTCGAGGAACTTCTTGGCGAGGTCATGGTTCTTGCCGCCCTTGACGAGCGCACAGGCCTCCAGGGCGACTGCACTCCCCTCCTTAGGGAACGAAATCACCACGTCATAGCCACTCTGCTGTGTAAGGATGCAGTCTACCAGGAAGAACACGCCTGCACCGGCCTGCCTCGTGCCTACCGGCACGGTGCCGCCGCCGCCACTCTTGGTGTAGACCTGGACCTGCTTATCGAGTTCCTTCATGTACTTGTAGGCCGCATCTTCGCTGCCGAAGGCGAAAATCGTGGATATGAGTCGGTTCACTCCGGTGCCCGACGTGCGCGCATCCGCCATCTGAAGCTGCTGCCTGTAGGCAGGATGCAAGAGGTCATTCCACGAGGCCGGGGGCTGAAGCTTGTTTTCGGCAAGGAAACTACGGTTAGACAGGAACACAATGGGGTTCAGGGCGATGCCCGTGTAATAGCCTTCCGGGTGACGGTAGCCCTTGGGGATCGCATCCACTCCGGCGGGCATGTAAGGCTCGAGGACGCCCTCGTCGATGGCTGCGGCGAAGGTGTCAGCCGGCCCACCGAATACCATCCCAACTCGGGGGTTGTTCTTCTCGGCTATGATTCTGGCAAGAACCTCGCCTGATGAATGGCGAACGAAGTTGATCTGGATGCCGGTTCTGGCCGTGAACTCCTGGAACATAGGCGTGCAGAACGACTCCGGCCAGATGCTGTACACGTCTAGAACCGATGCGCCGCCGACGCCGCCCACTGCCAGCAAGAGTATGACCAGCACGGCTGCTGCGAGAACGGATACCCTTGATCGTGTCATTCGATATCAGGCCTCCTACCGATGAATTGGGGATTGGCTATTACGTAGATATTTCTACAATTGGTCGTGAACCCCTTCATATAGCCCCAATGTGCCTTCCTCAGCTGAGTGAGTCACCTGGGACTGCGCCCCTGTCGCTCATAGCAGCTGTCGCCGCGCAGCCGGCAGAACTGGCATGGGGCGTGCGATCCAAGGCGAATACTGCTGATACCTCCCAGCCGTTTCCGCCGTAGCGGCATCGGCGTTTGGTGCTGACGGCGATTTGTGCTCTGCTAGCCACTCCCAGGCGTCCCCGGGCGTCACACCATCCTGACCGCACGCTGCGTTCTTGGTTTAGGGAGTACAATTGTTGTCCTCGTTGGCAGGGTAAAGGCCAACATACGGAGAATTCTTATGGCACGAATAGGCGGGTATCGGTCGAGCCGAGCCCACTATAGTACGACACATTAACACTTTAAGGAGGGTCAACTTTGAAGAAGGGCATTATGGTTGTCCTTGCAGTCCTCGGCGTGCTATCCATGTCGGTCGGAGTGTTCTCCGCCTCCCAGTTGCTGCTGGCCACCGGTGGAACCGCGGGAACCTACTACCCGCTGGGTGGAGCGATCGCGAACATCGTAAACAAGAGGGTCCCCGGGATCAGCATGAGCGCGCAGTCCACGGGAGCGTCCCTCGAGAACATGAGGCTCATCAACAGGGGCGATGTGGACCTGGCCATTGTGCAGAACGACGTCGCCTTCCAGGCCTACAACGGACTCGAGGCCTTTGAAGGCAAGCCCATCAAGAACTTCGGAGTCGTTGCGTCCCTCTATCCCGAGGTTGTCCAGTTCGTAGTCAAGGCGGATGGCCCCATCAAGACGTGGGCCGACATAAAGGGCAAGAAGATCTCCGTGGGCGCCCCTGGTTCGGGCACCGAGGTCAACGCCCGTCAGGTGCTGGAGGCCTATGGGATGTCGTATGACGACATCCAGGAGCAGTACCTCTCCTTCGCTGAGAGCGCCAACCAGTTCAAGGATGGCCAGATCGACGGCTTCTTCGTCACCGGCGGTGTCCCGAACCCCGGGATCGTCGACGTGTCAACTCAGCACAAGATCAAGATCCTTCCGGTGTCGCAGGAGAAGATGAAGGAACTGGCCGACAAGTACCCGTTCCTTGCACCCACCACGATACCGGCGAACACCTATCTGAATCAGACCGAGGCGACCCTCACCCCGGCCATCATGGCCCTGATAATCGCCGGCAACCACATGTCTGAGAAGGAGATCTACGACATAACCAAGGTGCTCTTTGAGAACGGCGGCGATCTGGCAGCCGCTCACGCGAAGGGCGCAGACGTGCAGCTCGCCACGGCCCTGGCCGGCGTTGCCACTCCGCTGCATCCCGGCGCGGCCAAGTACTTCGCCGAGAAGGGCGTAAAGTAGGGGCCACAAGGCCTTAAGCCTGATGGGCTATCGCACGCGGCGGGGCCGACCTGAATCAACCCCGCCGCGTTTTCAGGGAAGTGGGTCAAACGGTCACAGCAACACGCACACGACTCACAATTGCACTGGCCATGATCACCCTGGGCATTGCCGCCGCCCTTGTGGCTGCGCAATTCGTGGCCGGCATGGAGCTTGTAGTTACCGCTGACGGAACCAGAGTGCTGTACTCCAGCCCGGTATCGCCAGGCGACGAATTCTCGATCGTGTACACTCACTCGGTGCAGCGCTCGCCGGTGGTGGAGAAGTTCCGGGTGCTGCCTGATGGGAACATCGTGGTATTCGAGACCATCTATCAGGATTTCGGAGCAGGACTTCCGAGCGATGTAGATGAAGGTGCAAAGGTTGTGGTGGAACCGGGCGGCGTGCGTATCTACGACATGAATCGTGTCATGCCCAGGATCACATTGCGCGTGGGCAGCATAGCAAGGCATCAGTTCAGGCATGGCAACACCGTTCTCAGCCTTGCCGACCTGTTGGA
This sequence comes from Firmicutes bacterium UBA1393, assembly GCA_002305255.1. Taxonomy (GTDB): domain Bacteria; phylum Bacillota; class DTU025; order DTU025; family DTU025; genus UBA1393. The sequence continues at coordinate 32,703 of DBQN01000044.1, forward strand.
TTCGGGAACAAGGGTTGATATCACGGTAAAGCCATAGTCGGGCTGCTGCTGTCCATGAGGAGGGAATCGCAACTTTGGCTAAGAAGAAGCTGGGCCTCAAGGATGAGGAGCACGAGATCAAGAAGACGGCTGCGGCGCCGGCGGCCACCGAAGACGATGAGAACATAGACATAGACGAGATAATGGCGAAGTACGACAAGGAGTCAGCCACGCGGCACCTCAGGAGCTGGCTGTTCTGGGCCGTGAAGATCGTCGCCATCGCGTTTGCCGTGTTCCAGCTCTATACCGCAGTTGTTGGCGAAAGGCCGCCGCAGATACAGCGCATGGCGCACCTCGGCTTCGTGCTTGCGCTGACCTTCCTGCTATACCCCCCTACCTTCAAGGGGCGCGATAGGTTCAACTGGTTCGACCTGCTGCTGGTCATCGGCGGCGTCGCCGTCACGTCGTACTACCTGGTGAATTACAGAGATCTGATGCTTCGCGCGGGCGACTACACCAACACCGACCTCATTGTGGGAGCAATCGGCATCCTCCTGATCCTCGAGGCCTGTCGCCGCGTCGTGGGCATTCCGATTCTCACCGTTCTGATTGTATGCTTGCTGTACACCTATTTCGGGCGCAGCATGCCCGGGTTCTTGCAGCACAGAGGGGCCAACATTGGCCGCCTGGTATCGCACATGTGGTTCACGACCGAAGGGATCATCGGCATACCCCTCGGCGTGTCCTCGACGTTCATCTTCCTCTTCATTATGTTCGGCGCCTTCCTTGAGAAGACGGGAATCGGCCGTTTCTTCATCGACCTGGGCAACGCCGTCGCAGGCGGGCAGCGTGGCGGACCGGCCAAGGTGGCAGTGTTCACGTCAGCGCTGGAAGGAACCGTATCAGGCAGCTCAGTTGCCAACACCGTTGGCAGCGGCAGCTTCACGATACCGATGATGAAGAGTCTGGGCTACAGGCCCGAGTTCGCAGGCGCCGTCGAGGCGGCCGCCTCCACAGGCGGGCAGATAATGCCTCCCATTATGGGCGCCGCAGCGTTCCTCATGGCCGAGTTCCTCGGCGTGCCGTATACACAGATTGCCAGGGCCGCTGTGATTCCTGCGATTCTGTACTTCACCGGCATCTGGATCGGCGTCGACCTTGAGGCCGCAAAGACAGGCCTGAGGGGGCTTCCAAAGCACGCTCTGCCCAAGTTGAAAACAGTGTTGCGCGAGCGCGGGCAGCTGATTCTGCCGATCATAGGTATGATCTTCTTCCTCTCCACCGGGCGCACACCGACGAAGGCCGCCCTGTACGGCCTGATCCTGTCGGTCCTCGCTGGAGTACTCAAGAAGGATGTCGCCNNTCGGGCGTCGAGCGTGACTACACCCCCTTCGACAGGCTCACCGGCGTGATAATCGCCTTCGCCGCCGGAACGTTCGCGCTGCGCGAGTTCCTCTCGGTGGGCGTGGGCATAGCGGCTCTTCTTGCTGCCGCACCGCCCCTTGCCTACTACGGAGCGCTTCGCCTGCTGGCCGGCGGTGACCCCGAGAGGCGAGGCGGAGCCCTGGCGACGCTCGACAAGTTCGGGGCTTTCGTCATGCCCATAATCGGAGCTGCTGTGATTTGGGTGGCGTCAGGCAGCCTGCAGTCAGCCGTGGTGTATGGAATCGGGCTCTACTTCCTCAGCAACGCCCTCACAGGTGAACCCCAGGTCAGTTTGAGGCAGCTCCTGTCGGCGCTCGAGACTGGCGCCAGGGGTGCTGTGGGCGTTGCCGTCGCATGCGCCGGCGCAGGCATAATCGTCGGCACAGTCACGCTGACGGGTCTCGGTCTCAAGCTCGCCACGGGCCTCGTCGACCTCTCCGGAGGCAACCTCTTGCTCACGCTGGTCTTCACGATGGTCACATCGATCATCCTGGGCATGGGCGCCCCTACCACGGCCAACTACATCATCACGTCGACGATCGCGGCACCTGCCCTGGTCAAGCTGGGCGTGCTTCCCATGGCTGCCCATCTGTTCACCTTCTACTTCGGGATCATCGCTGACATCACTCCGCCGGTCGCCCTCGCCGCTTTCGCCGGCGCGGGCATCGCCAAGGCTGATCCGTTCAAGACAGGCATCAACGCCACCAAGCTGGCGATTGCTGCCTTCCTGATACCCTACTTCTTCGTGTATAGCCCTGACCTTCTCATGATCAACCCGGGGCTGAACACCGTCAGGATCTTGATAGGATCAGTTGTCGGTATGGTGGGTGTGGGCGCGGCGGTAGCCGGCTGGTTCCGCACGTTCTCTCCCTGGTGGGAACGGCTGCTGTTCCTCGCCGGAGGCCTTCTGCTCATCGAGCCCGGCCTCACCACCGACTTGATCGGCGTCGGACTACTGGCGCTAGCCTGGTTCACGCAGGCAGCGCGTTTGCGCATGCGCAAGACGGCGTTGAGAGCGTAAGCCCACGAGATGCTAAGGGGGCGGGATGTGAATCCCGCCCCCTTTCTCATGCCTTCATGCTCATGCCTTTGTGCCCCTCTGGCTACTCCTCGTCGTCCATGCCCTCCTGGATCTTGGCGCGCAGCGACTCGGCGCACGCCTCAGGAGTGGTGGGGTTGATGTAGAATCCCGATCCCCATTCGAACCCGGCCACTTTGGTGAGGCGCGGAACCACCTCGAAGTGCCAGTGGCTGCAGCGGTCATCACCGACCGACGCAGGCGGCGTGGTGTGGAGCACGCAGTTGAACGGTGGGTCGCCCAGCACCTGTGCCAGTGCCCAGAACACCTGCCTGAACAGGCGGGCAAGATCCATCATCATGCCCTTCTCCAGGCGCTCGAAGAACGGCTGGTGGCCCTTGGGCATGATCATGATCTGGAACGGGTGGTATGACGCGAAGGGCGCCACGGCTGCAAAGTACTCTGTCTCGACGATCAGCCTTCGGCCATCTGCCTTCTCCTGCCTGATGATGTCGCACATCGGGCAACGTTCCTTGTAGCGGTAGTAGTCTTCTGATGCTTCCTGCTCCTCGATGACTCTCTTCGGTACCACCGGCAGGCCAATGAGCTGCGAGTGGGGATGGACCTGAGAGGCGCCGGCCTCCGGGCCGTAGTTCTTGAAGATCAGCACATACTTGAGCTTGGGGTTGTTCATCAGGTTGATGAGCCGGTCGCGATATGCCCAAAACAGCTCCTCGAACTCCTTGTCGGTGGCGGTGCCCCAGGTATGATTGTGGTAGGGTGATTCCACTATGACCTCGTGCACGCCGAAGCCTGTGGCCATGTCGTATATGCCTTCCCCGATGCGCTCAAACACGATGTTCGGGTCGAGAGCTGAGAACTTGTTCGGTATGACCCGGAGCCACCAGCCGGGAGCATCCTTCGGGGTGCCTGCGTGGCGATATGCTGCGGTTTCGGGAGGCGTCATGCCCTCGTTTCCCTCGCAGAAAGGGCATTTCGGGTCCCTCTGGGGCGTGCCCGGGGGCGTCACGGGGTTGATGCTCTGCAGCTGTTGTGGGCGTTTGGCTCTCTCGGTGGCCACAATCACCCACCTGCGGGTAACCGGATCCTTTCTCAGCTCTGACATGGCATTACCTCCTTGGGATCTTCCGATAAAGCTCGAGGTATCTCTGGGTCGACTCGGTCCATGAGAAGTCGGCCAGCATCGCGCGGATCCTCCTGGCCATGAGACCCTCGGAGTCGCGCCACAGGGCAAGTGCTCTTTCCACTGCGTGCCGCAGGTGTTGCTCTGAGTAGTCCCAGAACACGATGCCTGTTTCAGGCTCGTTCACCGAATCGCGCAGACCTCCGACGGCCCTGACTATCGGAATGGCACCGTACCGCATGGCAATCATCTGCCCGAGCCCGCATGGCTCGAACTTCGACGGCATCAGGAAGAAGTCGGTGCCTGCGTATATCATGTGCGCCAGGCTGTTGCTGAACGCCAGCCTGACCCCGACCTTGCCGGGGTTGGCGGCGGCCAGGGCGCGCAGTCTCTCCTCATACTGGGGCGAACCAGATCCGAGCACCAGGAACTGAAGGTCGTTGCCTATGAGTCTTTCAATGGCGTCTACCATTATGTCGACGCCTTTCTGCTGGTACAGTCTCCCCACAAAGGCGAACACAGGCGTCTGGGACCTGTAGTCCAAACCGAACTCTCCAAGCAGCTCAGCCTTGTTCTTCTCCCTAACCTCTAGGTGCTCGGCGTCGTAACCGGCAGCGATCAGAGTGTCGGTGGCCGGGTTCCATTCGTCGTAGTCTATGCCGTTGAGGATGCCGTGCACGCGATCGGCCCTCTCGGCAACGACGGCGTGGAGACCTTCGCCGAACTTCTCTGTCTGGATCTCAAGGGCATACGAGGGCGACACCGTGGTTATGGCGTCTGAGTAGACCATCGCCGTCTTGAGCATGTTGAACTTGCCATAGAACTCGGCGCCCTTGGGGCTGAACTGGTCCCACGGCAACGACGAGTACACGAAGTCTTCCCATCCTCCCTCACCCTGAAAGGCCATGTTGTGTATGGTCACAACGGCCCGAGGTTCGCCCGGGCAGCCGTACACCTTGAGGTAGGCAGGCACCATGCTCGTATGCCAGTCGTTGACGTGCACGATATCCGGCTCGACGACGTGAGCGATCTCGTACACGGCCTTTGAGAAGAACGAGAATCGCCTGAGGTCGTCGGGAAAGTCGTACGGCCGTTCTCTTGAGAAGTATGCCCCGTTGGCAACGGTGTAGAGCTTGAGGTTTGGGGCCAGCTCCGCCGTGCGCACGGCGCCCTCTTCCCTGCCGTAGCCCATTGGAGGATAGACTGAACGCCAGGGTTCAAGTTGGAGACTGCCCCAGTTGGCTGTGGCGTAATGGGGCATCACGAGGTGCACGTCGCAGCCCGCCTGCGCCAACGCCTTCGGCAGGCTACCGGCAACGTCGGCGAGACCGCCGACCTTTATGAACGGGTTGACTTCGGCTGCCGCAAACAGAATCCTCATGCCCGTTCGCCTCCTGACGTTGTACCGCCGAGTGCGGCGAGGGCCCTCTCGCACGCCGAGGCGTGTGCCTCGAACCTGAGCTCAGGATAGTGCGACGCGGTACCCGTGTAGAGGAGGAACTCCCAGTCAGACGCTGTGGCCAGCAGGAACTCCCTGGCCAGCGCGTTGACGGCCCCTTCACCGCAGAAGGGGTTCTCAGGCCAGCTGCGTCCTGACTCGCCTGCGAGTCTCGTCTGGAATGGCTCGAGGCCGGCCTCCAGCTGCCAGATCCTCTCCCACATATGGAGTGAACGCTCGTTCATCCACACGGAGTGGTCTGAGTTCACTCCCCATGATGACTCCATGGCATCGATCCGCTCCACTCCGGCCATGTTGGCCCCCTGAATCACCTGGCTGCCTGTGGCCATCGTCACCGTGTCGTCGGAGGCGACCAGCCTCGCAAGGTGTTCGAGGAAGACCGGCCCTTCGAACCACCAGTGGCCGAACAGCTCGGTGTCGAAGGCCAGAGTGAACACGGGCTGGGCGGCTTTCGATTCGACGGCCAGGGCCTTCACCTTGCTCAACATGTGGGCGGCGTGCTCTGCCGCTCGAGCGAGGGCCCTCGCCGGCCTGTACGGCTGCTTCGACCCAAGGTCCTGCCTGGCGTCGGTGACCCTGTAGTATCTCATGCCCGAGCCCTCGTTCTGCCTGTGGAACTCCCTGTACTCGAAGTCACCGGGGTATCCAATCCATTTCGACCATACCTGCGAACATAGCTCCGCATTTCTGGGCAACGCCACAAGGTTGGAGTCGCCCAGAAGGTAGACGCGGTCGGCAGCACGGCCGGTAGGAGGGACGGTTCGCGCGCTCTCGCCGTAGGGGCTGCGCGGTTGCCCGCCTTCGACCGCAGTGGAGTCCAGCACCGTGTAGGCATATCCGGCATCCTCGATGAGCTTTTCAAGGCCGGGCCTGTATGCGCATTCGGGCAGCCAGAAACCGCGCGGCGCAATGCCGGTGATCCGTTCGAATACCGCTCTGCCGGCGCCAAGTTGCAGCCTGCGGCTGAAGTCGCGTTTGAGAAGCGGCAGGTAACCATGGGTGGCCGCCGATGTCGCCAGCTCGATCCTTCCCGCCGCGGCGAGCCGGACGAGGGCTCCGGGGATGTCGCGGTCCATGGCCTCGAACTCGTGGATTGCAGCATCAAGCTGGGCATCCATCCATCGAGTCAAGTTGGCGAGCTCAGTAGAACCCTCTTCGGTGAAGCGTGCGCGATCCTGCTCCACCCTGAGCTTCCGGTCTCGCAAATAGTCGGCGAATCCCTGCTTGAAGCCTTCCGATGCCAGCTGTTCGAGGAGCACAGGTGTGACACTGAATGTGACGGCGGCGTCGATGTCTTCAGTCTCCAACCTGGAAAAGCCCCTGATCAGCGGTATGTAGCAGCCCCAGGCGATCTCATATAGCCACTCCTCGCCGAAGGGCCATTTGCCGCAGCCCATGACCCAGGGCAGGTGGCTGTGGAGGACTATGGCGAGTTGGGCTTTCTTGGCACCCATGCATCATACCTCATTTCGTTGGCGTTCGGCGAGGCCCGTTGCCGTCAGGGCCTCCTCTATCCTGTTCAGGGCATCCACCAGAGTAGACCGTGTGCACGCGATGTTGAGTCGGACGAAACCCTCACCGCCCGGGCCGAACTTGCGTCCGTCGTTCACGCCGACTCTGGCGCGATATGTGAAGAAGTCTGTGAGCTGGCCGGGGCCCAGGCCGAGGGCGCGGCAGTCGAGCCAGCACACGTACATTCCCTCCGGCAGCACCATCGATATGCCGGGCGCCGAGGTTGCGATTCGATCGGCCAGGTAGTCGCGGTTGGCGCAGAGGTAGGCGATGAGCTGATCATGCCAATCATCGCACATGGTGTAGGCGGCTTCCATCGCGGCAATGCCCAGTGCGTTGATCTGCCCCATGCCCAGGCCCGACTGGACGGTGCGGAACGCCTGCCTCAGCCTCGCGTCGGGGATCACGGCATACGAGGTGCCGAGGCCCTGGAGGTTGAAGGTCTTCGAAGGCGCCATCAATGTCACATCTCCCGCAGGAGTGTGCCTGTGCCCCGGGTAGATTATGTCGGCATGGATCTCGTCAGACACCAGCACGACATGGTGTAATCGGCACAGCTCCGCGATGCGCTCCAGCTCGGACCGGCTCCACACTCTGCCCACCGGGTTGGCCGGGCTGCACAGGATCATCATCCGCGGGCCCTCATCGGTGCCCGCTCCCCTAAGCTTGGCTTCCAGGTCGGTCCAATCGATCTCGTATCTTCCGCCCACATTGAGCAACATGCTATTGACCAGGCGTCTGCCGTTCGCCTTAACGACTTCGAAGAACGGCGGGTAGACTGGTGATTGCACCACTACCTCATCACCCGGCCTGGTGTATGCCAGCACCGAGACTGCGAGCGACGGCACGACGCCAGACGCGAACACTATCCAGTCGGGATCTACTTTCCACCGGTGCTTTCGCTCAAGCCATCCCACTATGGCTTCGCGCGCGCGGCAGCTCGCCAGGGCATATCCGAAAGTGGAGTGCTCAACCCTGGCATGTAACGCCGCCACCACCTCGGGCGGGGACGCGAAGTCCATGTCGGCCACCCATAGCGGTAGTACGTCATCGGTGCCGAAGGTGGCACGCAGGCCATCCCACTTGACGCAGTCAGTATTCCGCCGATCGAGATTTCTGTCGAAGTCAACTATCACAGGCGTCACCTCCATAGATGACAGGCGTCTGAACAAATGCTTAACTTCGCCTCCGAGTGGCTAAGTCCTGTATGTGCCTTCAGTATCAGCACCGCGGGCATAAGGAGGGCGTAGCATGTAGCGAGGTGATTGACTTTGCTTGAGACCTGGCTCTCTAAGCTGGAGGAGCGTTCGTTCGGCGTCAGCGGCTTCCGACACCACTCTCACGCTTATATCGGCCTTTCGCAAGCCAGCCTCGGCCATGCCCACAAGTTGATGATCCGGACCGGGCGGCCGTGGCCCAGCCGCGGAGGGCACCGACATATGATAACCGGTTACACTATTGTAGACATCACAGGCCATCAACACCAGCTCAAAGGATGGACATCGCCTTCAGAGACTCCGGGGCCCGGACACGTTCATGAGATAGATACCGCGACACTCGTTCCGTCAGTGGGCGCGACATCCATCGGCGACGACGTCAAGGCTGCCAGAGCCCCCGACCATGTGCACGCAGTGAAGGGATCCACGACGCCCCTATAGCCTGTTGATCTGCCCGTCGGCCAGCTCGAAGTGGGCCGACACCTTCCCGGCTCTGATGAAGGCCTGCGCCATCTCGGGGTGACACGTAAACACCAGCACCTGGCAGGAGTCGCTCAAGTCCGAAAGCGCCACAGCCGTCGCGGCGGCGCGCTCCGGGTCGAAGTTGACGAGCACGTCGTCGAGGATCACCGGCAGCGGCTCTCCCCTCTTTGCGTATTCTCTGACCAGTCCGCACCTGACCGCCAGATAGAGCTGCTGCTGCGTTCCGTAGCTCAGCTCTTCTGTGCTTCGACGGGCTCCGCGGGCATCTTCCACATCAATAGTGGCCAGCTCGGCCACGCGTGCAACGATCCTCGCCCAGCGCCCGCCTGTGATCAGGTGCAGAGTCTCAGACGCCTCGCGCATCACCGCAGGCTGCCGCTGCGTCTCGTAGCTTTCGACAGCTGCATCCATGAGCCGGCGCGCAACTGCAAGCACTGCCCAGTTGCGCACGACGGCAGCCAGCTCTTGCCTTGCCGACTCAACATCAATCTCGGCAACGAGCTGCGCGTCAGCTCCCTCCATTCTCTCCTTCTCCTGTACGAGCAGGGCGTACTCGCCCGCGAGGCGCTCCATTGATTCGCGCACGGCGGCAAGCTCCCGCTCGGCAGTTGCGAGTTCAACACAGATCTGCTCTGCCGTAGTCGCACCGTGCGATGCGAGGGCTTCGGCGAGGGTCGCCTCGGGATACGACGCGGCGAAACCCGTGCTCAGAGACGCGAAGCGGGACTCGGCCTTCTCCAGTTGCTCGCGCGCCGCCCTGGCCTTCCTGAGCTCGTCGGCGAGGGTGGCAACCAACTGCGGCACGCGAGCCGTCGTGGCAGTTGCCACGGCTGCTGCCAAGGTATCTGACGACGGTGGTGCAGTCGTTGCCGTTGCGGTAGCAGCTGCCGCGGCTTCGGCGGCGGCGGCGCCTGCATCGTGTCCCAGGGCCTCGCACACCGATGCTACTTCGTCGGTGAAGCCCTGGATCTCTACCTTGAGGCGAGCAAGCATCTCCGAGGCCGACCTGGCCTCAGCCAGTGATGTGCGCACCGCGTTGACGGCATCGAACACGTCTAGCACGAAGTCGGGCCGGGTTGACTCGGGCATCCCCGCGCGAGACAGCCACGCTGCCCAGTCTCGGGCGGCCCGCTCGCGCGTGCGGCCTGCTTCACTCAGCTCCTGCCTGCGCCGCTCGAGTTCGCCGCGGCCTTCGTCAAGGCTGTCATCTGCCCGTTTCAGCCTGGTGTTGAGCCCGGCGATCTCTCTGAGCACAGCAAGGTGCTCCCGTGCCTGCTCCTCGATGGCGTCAAGCGCGGAGGGCAGCGCGGCCTGGAGCGCATCCGCTGCGGCGGTCTGACCTGATGGCAGCGGCGCTCCCATCTTCGCGAGCTGGGCCAGGCAGTCATCGAGGGCCCTGCGCGCTGCGGCCACAGCTTCCGAGCTTGTGGCGCGGGCGTGAGCTGCCGCCTGCATGCGCGAGGCGGCCTCTCGCTCTGCGGCGATGGCGGCGTTGAGTCTGCCGGCTCTTGTTTTTCGCTGGGCGATTGCGACAGTGCCGGCCCCCGCGGCAACAGCCGCCAGCAGCAGGGCTGTGGCTGTTGCGCCGCCGGCGCCGGCAGCGCTTGAGCCCTCCGCCAACACTGCCAGGGCCGCCACGGCTGCCGCGACGGCAACCATGAATGGAAAGGCTGAGGCGAGCTTCTCTCGCAGCCCACCCATGCCTGCCGCCTGCCGGCGCGCCGCTGCCGCCCACTCTGCTGCCTGTGTCGCGCCGTCAAGGCGACCCAAGTCTGCCTCTAGCCTGGCTGAGGCGGCGTTAAGGTCAGCCAGCGCCGACCTGGCCGCCGACGCCGCTGCAAGGCGACCTCTGGCCACGGCCTCGTCAGGCAATGACTCCGGACGATGGCGCTCCCGCTCTGCCACGACGTCACCGCGCGCACGAGTGCACTCCTGTACTGCCCTTAGCGCCGCTTCCACGTTGGCCTGGGCCACGCGCAGGCGGGCATCGGCATCTGCGATGCGTTCACCGTAGTCTCTTACAAGCTGGCGCGCCTCGATGGAGGTGTCGAACGCCTCCACCCGGGCCTCGTTCCAGGCAGGCCCCAGTCGGAGCATAGAATCGCGTGCGCGGGCCGATGCAGAGCCCAGTCTCACCTGCACCTGGGTGGCCTCGTGCACCTGAGCAAGCCAGCGTTCGAGGGCAGGCCCGAGGGCGTCTATCCTGCTTGCCAGGGCGAGAATCGCGTCGTAGGCAGGGACCCTGGCAGCCTTCAACCGTTCAAGCTCGCGCCTGGCAGTCTCCATGCTCTCCCACAGCTCTCGCGTGCGGTTGAGCTGCCCCAGGCGAGTGATATCCGCCTCGAGCTGCGCAGCGAGGCGGGCAAGCCGGTCTCTCTCAAGCTGCATTGCTTCGATGTCGCGGGTGAGTTCAGAGTACCTGCCCTGCTGGCGCTTGATGCGTTCAAGGCGCTCCAGGGCTTCGGAAAGCCTGTCGCATGCCACATTGAGCGGACGATTCCGGCTGGACCTGGTGCCCAAGGAGTCCATAGCCGAGCCCAGCTGTTGCTTTGCCCTGGCGTACGATGAGGCGCCGAGACCGGCTCCGGCGCTGAATATGCGCGATGCCGCCTCCTCCCCTGTGAGGCCCTCGAAGGTCACCAGTTCGGGAAGGCCGAAGGCGAACACGTTGGAATAGAGCTCGCGTGACATGCCGCCCACCTCGGCGCAGGCGCCGTAACGGCCCGGACCCGAAAAGCTGCGCTCCACAGAGCGTTCATCGCCGTCCTGCATGATGATGTGCAGCAGGCCGCCATGGGCGCCACCCCTAAGCGGCGGGTGGGGCGGTGCGCTGCGGCGTCTGGCGCCGAAGAGCATGTCTATGAAAAAGTGGCGTAGCGTGGACTTGCCTGCCTCGTTCGAACCTGTGAAGAGCACGACGCCGCCGTCGGCGAGCCCGTCCATGCTCTGCCCGCTGAACACGCCGTAGCCGTCGATGAACGCCGAGTCGATCCTCATGCGCTCTCTCCCCCTCCCGCTTCCCCTTCGCCGGCAAGCAGCAGGTCGAGGGCGTATGTCTCGGCCTCGGCCACAATGTCGCGCACCTCGTCGACGGATAGCGAAGCCAGGGCCGCCCTGGCGCGCGGAGGGCCGAGTTCCTGTTCAATGCTGCGAACGAGAGATTCCAGGTCGGCGGCGGACTCGGACAGGCGGTTCGCGGCCTCGATTAGCTCTGCCACCAGCCCACCGCTGCGCTTAAGGGCAGCGTGATCGATGTCGGGCGCAGTCGCGTCCTTCACGCTCTCCAGCCACCACCACCTGCCGGCGGCACGCCCCTCGTGCTCGAGGCTTTCGCGGAGCCAGCGCTCAACCTGACCCGCGCCCTGACGTGAGAGCTCACGGTGGAGACCGCCACGCCCGAACAGCCTCACCCTGACGGCCACGGCGTCGAGCCCCGACTGGGCGCACTCTGCGCTGCAACTCGCCGCCACGGTGCTCACGATCTCATCGAGACCGCGCATCGCTCCGGTGTCAATCGTCAGGTTGAGCCACCTCAGGTCGTCGGTGGGCACGAACTCGATATCGGCAACGCGCCCGCCGGACACGTGCACCACGCAGCAGCCATGGGCGCCTGTTTCAGTGATGTCGCGCCCCTGAGTGGCGCCGGGGTAGACTGCTGCGAACGACGACGCACCGGCAACGCCTTCGCCGGGCCCGGCGAGCACTTTGTGCCTGTGCACATGGCCCAGGGCCCAGTAATCGATGCCGGCGGCCGCAAGGTCGTTCAGGCTGCACGGGGCGTAGTTGCCGTGCTCTGGCACGACCCCCACGTTGCAGTGGAGCACGCCCACGCATAGGCACCGGTCAGGATCATGATCGCCGTGGGGATGGGGCGGACGCCTGAACTTGAGCGAGAGGTTGTCGTTCACCTCCGGCCTTGCGTAGCTCACACCGCCCACAACGGCGATGGTGCGACCGGAAGAGCGCACCTCGTGCCACCCGACATCGGCTCCGAAAAAATGGACCTCAGGGGGCCAGTTGAACGTCGCCCGCCACGAACCTAGGGGGTCGTGGTTTCCCCACGACACAAAGGAGGGTATGCCCTCGTGCGCAAGGGATGAAAGCGCCGAGTAGAGCTGGTACTGCGTGCGCACATCGACTGAGGTCGAATCGAAAACATCGCCCGCAAGCACCAGAAACGCCGCTCTGCGCTCGTTGCACAGCCTGACCAGAGCATCGAGCGCGCGGTTCGATGCTGATACCAGACGTTGCGCTGCCAGCTCGGAACCTGCGATTATCCCGGAGAAGGGAGAGCCCAGGTGGAGATCGGCAGCATGCACGAAGCAGAAATCCGGCAAGGACAATTCTCGTGCCTCCGTCTCAAACACATCTTGGGGTATGGCTGCTTCTACCCTGCTACGGGTTGACGATGTTTGTCGGCCGCGGTGCGCGCCCCAGGAGCAGATCAACCAGGCTCCGGGCAGCCAACACCGCCATGCGGGCGCGTGTGTCGCGGGTGGCGCTTCCGACGTGAGGCAACAGCACGACGTTGGCGGCCGAGAGCAGGCCAGGATGGACGGCAGGCTCGTCCTCGAAGACATCGAGCCCCGCGCCAGCGATAATGCCCGCGGCCAGCGCCTCGGCGAGGGCCCCCTCGTCAACGACAGGCCCGCGCGCGGTGTTCACCAGAATAGCGGTGGGTTTCATCGCGGCCAGCTCGCGGCGGCCGATGAGGTGGTGGGTGTCAGGTGTGAGCGGCACATGAATCGACACGAAGTCCGACTCGGCCAGCAACTGAGGCAGTTCCACCCGCTCGGCGACAAGCTCCTGTTCGAGCTGGTGTGAAAGGGCACTTCGGCTGTAGTAGACCACCCGCATCCCGAAGCCCCGCGCCCGCCTGGCCACTGCCTGCGCGATCCTTCCCATCCCAATCAGGCCGAGAGTGCGGTCGTACACGTCAAGGCCGAGCATGAGACGGGGAGCCCACCCCTTGAACCTCCCTGCCCTGACCATGTTGTCGCCCTCTACAACCCTGCGGGCAACGCTCAGCATCAGAGCCCACGTCAGGTCGGCAGTGGACTCAGTAAGCACGCCGGGGGTGTTGGTCACGGGGATTCCCCTGGCGGAAGCGGCTTTTGTGTCTATGTTGTTGTAGCCTACGGCGTAATTGGCGATAGCGCGCAGGCGCGGCGCCGCGGTGAGCAGTTCCTCGTCCACAACGTCGGCAAGCTGGCAAAGCAGTCCATCTGCATCGGCCACGCCGGCGAGGAGTTCGTCACGCGACAGCACCCTGTCTTCCATGTTCACACGAACCCTGGCCGACTCGCGCAGAACCTCGAGGCCTTCATCGGGGATGTGGCATGTCACGAACACCATTGGCCTTTCCATCCTGGCCACCGCCTCTCAAAGCTGGTCTGTATTGCCCAACGGCATGTTAATAGTGTAGCATTCGACTTAGCTGACTGCACGAAACAATGGGAGACGAGGTGGCCCCGATTGGCTCGACCCGCGCGCCCGTTTCTGGTCCAGGAGGGCCATGTTGCCACGATCGGACTGATAGCGTCATGCATCGCGGGCTTCATATGGCTGGAGTTCCGCGGCGGATCGAGCGACGTGGTAGTGCTCATACTTAACGGCGCCAAGTTCACCCCTCTGATAAAGGCTGGCGAGTGGTGGCGGCTCCTGACCTGCATGTTTCTGCATTCAGGCGTGATGCACCTGGCCGTGAACTTGTACTCCCTTTACAACCTAGGTAGCCTCTCGGAGCGGCTCTTCGGATCGGCGAGATTCCTAGCGATCTACCTCGCGTCAGGCCTGTGGGGCTCCATCGCCAGCACGCTGCTGTCGGATCCGATGTCAGTGAGCATCGGCGCTTCGGGCGCGGTGTTCGGCGTTGCCGGCTCGCTCTTCTACTTCGCCACATGCTATCCCAAGTACTTCATGGCCATGGCCGGAAGGCGCTTCATCGCCGTGGTCGCCGCAAACCTCATCATCGGCTTCACAGCCGGTGGCATCGATGGCATCGCTCACCTGGGAGGGCTCGTGGGCGGCTTTGTCGTATCGTTTGCACTGGGCTTTCCCTACGAGACACCTGAGACATACCGTACTGCGGCGCGCATCGGCACTGCCGCGGCCACAATTGCCGGCATGTACCTCTCCGTGCTTGGGTAGGCGCGCCTACCCCGTCCAGCCTTGCCTGTCCACTGATTGACACCAAGTCCCTCGGGATAGTAAGATGGCGGTGTGCACAAATCTGTGAACACCACTCAGGAGGGATTTGCGTGAGCATATTCCAGAAGCGTGTAGACGTCTTCTCGCAGCATCTCGCTGGCCTCAAGGCGGCTGACAGATACTACTACCTCCAGCAAGTCGACGAACTCGACGGCGCCCATGTATGGATCGGCGGACGCCGCATGGTGATGTTCTCTTCCTACTCCTACCTCGGCCTGCTCAAAGACGAGAAGGTTCAGCGCAAGGCGCGCGAGGCCCTCGATCGGTTTGGCACAGGCACCCACGGTGTGCGCGTTCTCGCCGGCACCACCGCCGCTCACGTAGAATGCGAAAGGAAGATCGCAAGCTTCCTCGGGATGGAAGATGCGATCGCATATAGCTCCGGATATGCCGCCAACCTCTCCACTATCTCAACACTGCTTGGAAGGAACGACGTGGTCATCGCCGACAGGCTGAGCCACGCGAGCATAATAGACGGTTGCCTGCTCTCCACCGCCACCTTCCAGAGGTTCAAGCACAACGACATCGATGATCTCAGGCGCCTGCTTGAGGCCGCGCGCGACACGGCCGAGGGCAAGCTTGTCATTGTAGACGCAGTCTACTCCATGGACGGCGATGTATGTCCCCTGCCTGAGCTGGTGGCCACGTGCCGCGAGTTCGGAGCCTGGCTCATAGTAGACGAGGCTCACTCCCTCGGCGTGCTGGGCGAGACCGGGCACGGAATCCTCGAGTACTTCGGCATGCCGTCTGACAGCGTCGAGATGCTTACGGGTTCGCTGTCGAAGACCCTGCCCGCCGTCGGCGGTTTCGTCGCCGGAAAGCGTGACCTCATACAGTTCCTCCGCCATAACGCCAGAGCCTTCGTGTTCTCTGCGGCCCTGCCCCCGGCGGCAGTCGCTGCCGTTACCGCGTCTCTCGAGGTCATCGAGGAAGAGCCGTGGCGCATCAAGGCAGTGCGCAGGAACATCGAGAGGTTCGTTCACGGGCTGAACGCCATGGGCTACGACACGCTGCAGACAAAGAGCTGCGTGATCCCGATCATCATCGGCAAGGAAGAACCCACGCTGGAGCTGACGCAGAAGCTGCACCATGACGGCATGTTCGTGTCGCCCATCGTGAGCCCCGCCGTGCCGGCCAACACCTGCCGCCTGCGCGCGAATGTCACGGCCGCACACACCGATGAAGACATCGACTTCGCCCTCGGCCTCCTCGAGAAGCACGGTCGCGCCATGGGGATAATCAAATGAAGGCTGTTCAATTCTTAGGGTCAGTGCCCAGATGGGTGTTTTCCAGGGCTGCCGGCGGTTTCGACCGCCGGGCCTTCTACAATGGGCTGTCAAACGTTGTGATGCGCGAGGTCACGCCGCCGCAACTGCCCAATGACGAGTGGGTAAGGGTGCATACGAGATACGCGGGCTTCTGCGGAAGTGATAAGAACCTCGTGTTGCTGCATGACTCGCCGTCCACATCACCCTTCTCGTCGTTCCCGTTCACCATCGGCCACGAGAACGTGGGTATCGTAGGAGAGATGGGGCCGGCGGCTGCTCGCGCCCTGGCAGACACGGGCATCGGCGAGGGAAGCCGCGTCGTTGTCGATCCATTGCTGTCGTGCGTTCCGCGCGGCATCAGCCCGGTGTGCCCTGCGTGCGCAAGGGGTGACTACTCGCTGTGTTCCAACTTCACCGAAGGCGCCGTGTCGCCTGGGTTCTCCATAGGCACCTGCCGCGACACCGGCGGCGGCTGGAGCGAGCAGTTCGTGGCGCACTACTCACAGCTCATTCCGGTGCCTGACAACGTGAGCTCCGAGAATGCCGTGCTCATCGACGCGTTCTGCTCCTCCCTGCACCCGGTCATGCGCAACCTGCCCGGCGATGACGATACTGTGCTCATCATTGGCTGCGGCATCATCGGGATATCGGCGGTGGCGGCCATCCGCGCCATGGGCAGCCGGGCTCGCATCATTGTTCTCGCCAAGTACAAGTTCCAGGCAGATGCGGCTAGCCGCTACGGCGCCGACGAGATCGTGTTCATGCGCAGCAAGCAGGGGGCAGACTACTACGCCGAACTCGCCGACAAGCTGGGGGGGCGCCTCCTCCAGCCCATGATGGGCAAGCGTATAGCCATCGGTGGCGCCAACTACGTGTTCGATTGCGTGGGCAGCTCAACCAGTATCGATGACTCGCTGCGTTTCACGGCGCCGGGCGGCACGATGGTCCTGGTCGGGCTGGCGTCCTTCCCCAAGGGCGTCGACTGGACTCCAATCTGGCTGAAGGAGATCGATGTCAGGGGTTCCTTCTGGGCTTCGACGGAGGAGTTCGAGGGACGCAAGATGCGCACCTACGAAGTTGCCCTTGAACTGATGCGCACGGGCAGACTGGATCTTTCGCCCCTTCTGACGCACAGGTTCGCTCTCAACGACTACAGGCGGGCCATAGAGACTAACCTCAATGCAGGGCGTGAGGGATTGATCAAGTCGGCGTTTGTGTTCGACTGATAGAGCCGGCGGCCTGGGGGGCTGGGGGTTGGCGCACACTGATATCACCTGTCCCAGTTGGGGGTTG